>NZ_JAKTIM010000053.1:0-102956 GCF_027855455.1 Acinetobacter sp. AOR01_HL
ATCATTAAGAGAATTGAAGAACAACTTGTGTGGATTTTTACTGATTGATTAATCGAAATAATTTTCATTGATTGATTGGTTTAAATTACTCGAAGTTTATTTGAGCGAAATTTAAGTCAGTAATTGATGAGCCAGAATTGGTACCTTGTCTATAAATAAGGTGCAAAATGATTTTAACTGAAGAGTTTGATCATGGCTCAGATTGAACGCTGGCGGCAGGCTTAACACATGCAAGTCGAGCGGGGGAAGGTAGCTTGCTACTGGACCTAGCGGCGGACGGGTGAGTAATGCTTAGGAATCTGCCTATTAGTGGGGGACAACATCTCGAAAGGGATGCTAATACCGCATACGTCCTACGGGAGAAAGCAGGGGATCTTCGGACCTTGCGCTAATAGATGAGCCTAAGTCGGATTAGCTAGTTGGTGGGGTAAAGGCCTACCAAGGCGACGATCTGTAGCGGGTCTGAGAGGATGATCCGCCACACTGGGACTGAGACACGGCCCAGACTCCTACGGGAGGCAGCAGTGGGGAATATTGGACAATGGGGGGAACCCTGATCCAGCCATGCCGCGTGTGTGAAGAAGGCCTTATGGTTGTAAAGCACTTTAAGCGAGGAGGAGGCTACTTTAGTTAATACCTAGAGATAGTGGACGTTACTCGCAGAATAAGCACCGGCTAACTCTGTGCCAGCAGCCGCGGTAATACAGAGGGTGCGAGCGTTAATCGGATTTACTGGGCGTAAAGCGTGCGTAGGCGGCTTATTAAGTCGGATGTGAAATCCCCGAGCTTAACTTGGGAATTGCATTCGATACTGGTGAGCTAGAGTATGGGAGAGGATGGTAGAATTCCAGGTGTAGCGGTGAAATGCGTAGAGATCTGGAGGAATACCGATGGCGAAGGCAGCCATCTGGCCTAATACTGACGCTGAGGTACGAAAGCATGGGGAGCAAACAGGATTAGATACCCTGGTAGTCCATGCCGTAAACGATGTCTACTAGCCGTTGGGGCCTTTGAGGCTTTAGTGGCGCAGCTAACGCGATAAGTAGACCGCCTGGGGAGTACGGTCGCAAGACTAAAACTCAAATGAATTGACGGGGGCCCGCACAAGCGGTGGAGCATGTGGTTTAATTCGATGCAACGCGAAGAACCTTACCTGGCCTTGACATACTAGAAACTTTCCAGAGATGGATTGGTGCCTTCGGGAATCTAGATACAGGTGCTGCATGGCTGTCGTCAGCTCGTGTCGTGAGATGTTGGGTTAAGTCCCGCAACGAGCGCAACCCTTTTCCTTACTTGCCAGCATTTCGGATGGGAACTTTAAGGATACTGCCAGTGACAAACTGGAGGAAGGCGGGGACGACGTCAAGTCATCATGGCCCTTACGGCCAGGGCTACACACGTGCTACAATGGTCGGTACAAAGGGTTGCTACACAGCGATGTGATGCTAATCTCAAAAAGCCGATCGTAGTCCGGATTGGAGTCTGCAACTCGACTCCATGAAGTCGGAATCGCTAGTAATCGCGGATCAGAATGCCGCGGTGAATACGTTCCCGGGCCTTGTACACACCGCCCGTCACACCATGGGAGTTTGTTGCACCAGAAGTAGCTAGCCTAACTGCAAAGAGGGCGGTTACCACGGTGTGGCCGATGACTGGGGTGAAGTCGTAACAAGGTAGCCGTAGGGGAACCTGCGGCTGGATCACCTCCTTAACGAAAGATTGACGATTGGTAAGAATCCACAACAAGTTGTTCTTCATAGATGTATCTGAGGGTCTGTAGCTCAGTTGGTTAGAGCACACGCTTGATAAGCGTGGGGTCACAAGTTCAAGTCTTGTCAGACCCACCATGACTTTGACTGGTTGAAGTTATAGATAAAAGATACATGATTGATGATGTAAGCTGGGGACTTAGCTTAGTTGGTAGAGCGCCTGCTTTGCACGCAGGAGGTCAGGAGTTCGACTCTCCTAGTCTCCACCAGAACTTAAGATAAGTTCGGATTACAGAAATTAGTAAATAAAGATTGAGATCTTGGTTTATTAACTTCTGTGATTTCATTATCACGGTAATTAGTGTGATCTGACGAAGACACATTAACTCATTAACAGATTGGCAAAATTGAGTCTGAAATAAATTGTTCACTCAAGAGTTTAGGTTAAGCGATTAATCTAGATGAATTGAGAACTAGCAAATTAACTGAATCAAGCGTTTTGGTATGTGAATTTAGATTGAAGCTGTACGGTGCTTAAGTGCACAGTGCTCTAAACTGAAATGTTGAAGTTACTAACTTGTAGGTAACATCGACTGTTTGGGGTTGTATAGTCAAGTAATTAAGTGCATGTGGTGGATGCCTTGGCAGTCAGAGGCGATGAAAGACGTGATAGCCTGCGAAAAGCTCCGGGGAGGCGGCAAATATCCTTTGATCCGGAGATGTCTGAATGGGGGAACCCACCTACTTTAAGGTAGGTATTGCAACATGAATACATAGTGTTGCAAGGCGAACGAGGGGAAGTGAAACATCTCAGTACCCTTAGGAAAAGAAATCAATTGAGATTCCCTCAGTAGCGGCGAGCGAACGGGGATCAGCCCATTAAGTTATGTGTGTTTTAGTGGAACGCTCTGGGAAGTGCGAACGTAGAGGGTGATATTCCCGTACACGAAAGGGCACACATAATGATGACGAGTAGGGCGAGGCACGTGAAACCTTGTCTGAATATGGGGGGACCATCCTCCAAGGCTAAATACTCCTGACTGACCGATAGTGAACCAGTACCGTGAGGGAAAGGCGAAAAGAACCCCTGTGAGGGGAGTGAAATAGATCCTGAAACCGCATGCATACAAGCAGTGGGAGCACCTTCGTGGTGTGACTGCGTACCTTTTGTATAATGGGTCAGCGACTTATATTCAGTAGCGAGGTTAACCGTATAGGGGAGCCGTAGAGAAATCGAGTCTTAATAGGGCGTTTAGTTGCTGGGTATAGACCCGAAACCAGGCGATCTATCCATGAGCAGGTTGAAGGTTGGGTAACACTAACTGGAGGACCGAACCCACTGTCGTTGAAAAGCCAGGGGATGACTTGTGGATAGGGGTGAAAGGCTAATCAAGCCTGGTGATAGCTGGTTCTCCCCGAAAGCTATTTAGGTAGCGCCTCGGACGAATACCATAGGGGGTAGAGCACTGTTTCGGCTAGGGGGTCATCCCGACTTACCAAACCGATGCAAACTCCGAATACCTATGAGTACTATCCGGGAGACAGACTGCGGGTGCTAACGTCCGTAGTCAAGAGGAAAACAATCCAGACCGCCAGCTAAGGCCCCAAAATCATAGTTAAGTGGGAAACGATGTGGGAAGGCATAGACAGCTAGGAGGTTGGCTTAGAAGCAGCCACCCTTTAAAGAAAGCGTAATAGCTCACTAGTCGAGTCGGCCTGCGCGGAAGATGTAACGGGGCTAAAACTATGTGCCGAAGCTGCGGATGTATACTTTGTATACGTGGTAGGGGAGCGTTCTGTAAGCCGATGAAGGTGTGTTGAGAAGCATGCTGGAGGTATCAGAAGTGCGAATGCTGACGTGAGTAACGACAAAACGGGTGAAAAACCCGTTCGCCGAAAGACCAAGGGTTCCAGTCCAACGTTAATCGGGGCTGGGTGAGTCGACCCCTAAGGCGAGGCCGAAAGGCGTAGTCGATGGGAAAATGGTTAATATTCCATTACTTCTGTGTAATGCGATGAGAGGACGGAGAAGGCTAAATCAGCCTGGCGTTGGTTGTCCAGGTGAAAGGATGTAGGCATGTATCTTAGGCAAATCCGGGGTACTCTATGCTGAGATCTGATAGCAAGCTGTACTTGTACAGCGAAGTGGTTGATGCCATGCTTCCAGGAAAAGTCTCTAAGCTTCAGTTACACAGGAATCGTACCCGAAACCGACACAGGTGGTCAGGTCGAGTAGACCAAGGCGCTTGAGAGAACTCTGCTGAAGGAACTAGGCAAAATGGTACCGTAACTTCGGGAGAAGGTACGCTGTTGTTGGTGATGGAACTCGCTTCCTGAGCTGACGACAGCCGCAGAAACCAGGCCGCTGCAACTGTTTATTAAAAACATAGCACTCTGCAAACACGAAAGTGGACGTATAGGGTGTGATGCCTGCCCGGTGCTGGAAGGTTAATTGATGGGGTTAGCGTAAGCGAAGCTCTTGATCGAAGCCCCAGTAAACGGCGGCCGTAACTATAACGGTCCTAAGGTAGCGAAATTCCTTGTCGGGTAAGTTCCGACCTGCACGAATGGCATAATGATGGCGGCGCTGTCTCCAGCAGAGGCTCAGTGAAATCGAAATCGCTGTGAAGATGCAGTGTACCCGCGGCTAGACGGAAAGACCCCGTGAACCTTTACTGCAGCTTGACACTGAACTTTGACCTTACTTGTGTAGGATAGGTGGGAGGCTTTGAAGCTGGAACGCTAGTTCCAGTGGAGCCGTCCTTGAAATACCACCCTGGTAATGTTGAGGTTCTAACTCTGTCCCGTGATCCGGGACGAGGACCGTGTCTGGTGGGTAGTTTGACTGGGGCGGTCTCCTCCTAAAGAGTAACGGAGGAGTACGAAGGTGCGCTCAGCGTGGTCGGAAATCACGCGTAGAGTATAAAGGCAAAAGCGCGCTTAACTGCGAGACCCACAAGTCGAGCAGGTACGAAAGTAGGTCTTAGTGATCCGGTGGTTCTGTATGGAAGGGCCATCGCTCAACGGATAAAAGGTACTCTGGGGATAACAGGCTGATACCGCCCAAGAGTTCATATCGACGGCGGTGTTTGGCACCTCGATGTCGGCTCATCTCATCCTGGGGCTGAAGCAGGTCCCAAGGGTATGGCTGTTCGCCATTTAAAGAGGTACGCGAGCTGGGTTTAGAACGTCGTGAGACAGTTCGGTCCCTATCTACCGTGGGCGCTGGAAATTTGAGAGGATCTGCTCCTAGTACGAGAGGACCAGAGTGGACGAACCTCTGGTGTACCGGTTGTGACGCCAGTCGCATCGCCGGGTAGCTATGTTCGGAAGGGATAACCGCTGAAAGCATCTAAGCGGGAAGCCTACCTCAAGATAAGATTTCCCTAGGACTTTATGTCCTCTAAAGAGCCGTTCGAGACTAGGACGTTGATAGGTTGGATGTGGAAGCATAGTGATATGTGAAGCTGACCAATACTAATTGCTCGTGAGGCTTGACTATACAACACCCAAGCAGTTGTATATGAAGCATCAATCGATTCTTAAATATGCAAGACAACTTGATTTAGTTATACCTCTAGCTAAAATGAACAGATAAAGTAAGATTCAATTCAGCCCAGTCTGTTACAGATTTGGAAAACGCTTCGGCATCAAGTAAGACCTAAGCAAGTATCCATAAACAGTTGTGCTGGCGACCATAGCAAGAGTGAACCACCTGATCCCTTCCCGAACTCAGAAGTGAAACCTCTTAGCGCTGATGGTAGTGTGGGATTACCCATGTGAGAGTAAGTCATCGCCAGCTCATTATTCTAAACACCCCAATCTCAAAAGAGGTTGGGGTGTTTTTTTATATGGGAAAGGGGTAAAAGTGGCTAGGTAATAAAAATAAACTGTGTATTATCTAGCTGAACAAGCTTAGCCTCAATCAAGCAAAAATGTAGCACTCAACAGAAGAAGGCTTCTTGAAGTATAAAGAGCTAACTTTGCAAGAAAGCTCTCTTTTAATAATAATTATTTCAACTGCCTGCGAGCATGTTTAAGAGCAGTACGCAGGCCTTCTTCTAGTGTTGGATGATAAAAAGGTTTCTCTAAAATATCATTTAAAGTTAGCTCTTCTCCAATAATCCAGCTTAATAGATGAGCCATATGTTCTGTAGCTTCGGTAAATAACTCTGCACCAAGCAATTTCTGACTTTCTCGCTCTATATAAACTTCAATAGCACCCTTATTTTTCCCGAGTACGATAGCTCTACCTTGTCTTTCATAAGATGCTTCACCTGTAACAAAATCTACTCCATTATCTTTAAGTTGTTTATAATTTTGTCCCACAATTGCCATTTCTGGATGACTAAATACAATTCCTAAGGGAGGGAGGGTCTTAACTGCGTTTACCTGTGGATAATTTAAACAGTTATGAACAACTTTTTTACCTTCATGGGCAGCTTCATGTTGTAAAGGAGTAGAAGTGTATGCATCACCAGCAATAAAAATTGGATAGTTATCTAATTGTTTAGTTTTTGCATTTACAGGTAGTAATTTAATATCTTTAAAAGACTTATCAATATTTTCTAGCTTTAGCGTGTCAAGTAAGCTCGAACGACCTGTTGCAGATAACACGTACTCAGTTTGGATAGACTCCTCTTTTTCATTAATTTTATAATTCAAAATAACGCCATCAGAAGTAGACTTAACCTCAAGAGGCAATGTCTCAAATAAAAAATTTAACTCTTTACTCAGTTCTTCTTGAGCGAGTTGTTGTAGCTTAGGACTAGTAAATATCCCAATTCTTTTACTACGAGCGAATATAGTGGTTTCTACACCCAAGCGATGCATGGCTTGAGCAATTTCTAGGGCAATTACTCCACTTCCAATAATAGCGATAGACTTGGGTAGGGTGCTTAATTCAAATATTTGATCTGTAGTAATAAGACGATCACCTAATTCTTGTTTCCAAGTTTGATTATAATTAGGTGTAGAGCCTACTGCTAAAATAAAACTTTTTGACTGATATCGTTTACCATTTACTTCAATAGTTTTTGCATCAATAAAATAAGCTTTACCCGAAATTTTATGTTCAGTGGGCCATTGTTCGACATCTTTTAATGTGGCCTTAGTAAAACGATCACGTAAGGTTCTCACATGCTCCATAACCTGATCAGTATTAATATCTGCTGAAGCACTTAGCCCAACCTCTTGAGCATTTTGTATATCATGCATACGGTTTGCAGTAGAGATTAAGACTTTACTTGGCATACATCCTACACGTGCGCAAGTGGTATCCCAAGGGCCATCATTTATAATTAAAAGATTATTAGTGTATTTTACTGCTTCTTTATAAGCGCTAATACCAGCCGTACCCGCGCCAATGATAATAAGATCGAACATTCTTAATGGGCTGTTTTTTAGAGATAGACATATAGAATATATAGAAAAACCCTCCTAAGCAGAGGGTTTGTTTTGCTTATTTTGACTTAAAATGTAAATTTTTGCGCGAATGGTGATTTTAAGGTAGTTGAAACAACTCCATTTTGATTAGTAGATTGACCTTCAATACTTACGCCATTAATTACATGTTTAAAGTCTAAAGTACTTCCATTCAAATCTTGTTTAAAAGTAAAAATATTTTGTCCTTCTAAATAAATACTACCATTAAACTTCTGTATATTCGTCGTTGGAGCCTCATTCTCAACTCTACTTCCTTCAATACCAGTAATATTTGGTAAGCTTAATACTTGATTCTTACCTAATCTCACTCTATATGTTGCGTTATTCGTATTGCCAGGAGTTGAGTTTACAACAAATGATATTGGTTCTGCGAAAGGAACATTAGGATTATCATTGATAAGTACATTGAAACCAGAACCACCTTGGATTACATAGAGATCGCCATCAGTTGAGGTATTATCTTTATATACGCTCATTGCGCCTGTGGTAACTTCTTTTTCATTTGGCTGGCCTGTCTGTGGATCTTGGACCATGGTAGTTGTAGTAATTTTATAATCGCTTGTGGTTGAGTTAATTAAGACAAATCTTTTTTGTTTAGTTTGTTGAAGTCCCCATGACTGTTGGAATGGATATGCAAAGGCTCCAGTAATAGTCACATCCTGGAAGTTTTTATCCTTATTTTCATTCTCAAAAATATAAATTCTGGTATTAGATTGATATTCCTGTAAATTTGGAGAAATATTATCAGAAGCAAGCTTAATATTCTTTAAATCATCTGCTGTAATATCAAAATCCCAATCATTATAACCTGTAAGTAATGATTTAATTTCTTCACCTTTAAATACGTAGCAAGCGCGATAATCTGTAGTACTATTAATAAAACATTTTTCACGATAATGATCAGTATATTTAGTAAGGTCCACTTTTCTAATATCTAAAGTTAACTTGAGCGGGCCTTGTGCAAAAGTATCTAATGCATGATCGATATAACCTTTTGATAAGCTTTCATTATTAAGATCATATGCACCAAATAAATATTTTCCTTCTTGCTTTACACTATTTAAAACAGAATTGGCAAGTTCTTGATCGGTTGAAGGTGTAGTTGGTGTTGTCGTTGAACCCGAGTCTGAGTTTTGATTATAGTAGCCATCACCACCTCCACCACAAGCTGATAAGAAAACAGCTAAAGTAAGCCCACATACCCCTTGAGTAAGTTTCATCATTATCCCCATTAAAATGATAAGTTATTTAAAATAATTTTTAGTTTTACAAAATAACATATATTTCATGAGCTTGCTCAGGATATTTACATCAAGAAAATTTAATTAAATGCTTGTTCCCATACTTACCCCGACAGTAGGGCGTACTTGCATAGATGAACACGCGCTGAGAATAAGGCAGCTTACTAATAACAAAATCAATTTATTCATAAAATAACTAAGTAAATAAAAAGTGATTTCACAACTTTAGCTGAAGACTGTTTGTATATCTGTTGAATTGATGCAGTTGTATATATTTTTTTATTAAAAAAAAGCTCTATCTTTAAATAAAAATAGAGCTTATGAATTTATTTAATCGTCTAACAAATCCATTTGTTTGGCTAATTGATAAAGATTATTTGAACGGTTTCCAGTACGGCAGAACATGAGGACCGGTTTTGGAAGTTCATTATAGTGATTTGCAAAAGTACGAACATCAAGTTCAGTAATCTGGCCAGCTACAACAGGCTGATAAACATAATCTAGGCCAGCTTGGCGTGCTGCTTCTTCAATTTGAGCACTGGTAGGTTGTTCTGGACCACCTTCCATGTCAGGACGGTTATTAATAATAGATTTAAAGCCTTTTTCTACAACTTGACCCACATGTTCTGGGCCAATTTGACCTGCGAAACCAACATTCTCTGACATTTCGTCACTCCAAAATTTAATAAAACCTCTTATGCTGTATCATAGCATTAAGCTTAACCTGAGATACAAGACACTAAAACGTTGTTCCTACATAGATAAAATTTATGTAAAAGAACAGCTCTAGATTTTTAAAAGGCGATCAGGATGTTTTTTGTAAATTCATTACTTCGACCATAATGCCACGGAGCACATATGCACGCTTATACGGTTGAGCCTTTATATGTTCCATGTGATCAGGAAATGATCGCAGCTGACTTTTATATTCCAAAAACAAATAATAAATCTGCGGTAATTATCATGGCACATGGTTTTGCCGGATTGCGTCAATTCAAACTCATCCAATATGCCCAGCGTTTTGCTCAAGCTGGCTATGCGGTTATTTTATTTGATTACCGATATTGGGGCGGAAGTACAGGTAAGCCCCGAGAGATGATTTCTATCAACTCTCAACTAGAAGACTGGAAGACCATGATCCAATATGCTTCTACGTGTAAATTTATAGATAACCGAAGAATTGTATTGTGGGGAACATCCTTAAGTGGGGGATATGCTTTAAGCCTAGCTTCTGAATTAAAGAATATTCAGGCCATTATGGTACAAATTCCATATGTTGATGGTGCGGAAACAGCAAAATTATATCCACTACAGCGTTATCCCCAAGCTTTAAAGTTGTCGAGCCAAGATTATATGGGTTCAAAAATGGGCCTTAACCCTAAAAGGTTGCCTGTGGTAGATCAATATAAATTGTGCTTTATGCCAACAGCAGATAGCTATTATGGTTATTTATCGATTGTGAATCCGGATTATTACTGGAGTGGAGAAGTCCCGGCACGCGTGTTTTTTAATTTGATGCGTTATCGCCCAATTCAACTTGTACGTCAAATTAATATTCCAGTTTTATTTATTGCGGCTCAGCATGATTCTTTGATTCCAATTGAGTCTAGTCGTGAAGCTGCGACTAATATTGCTCCTTTTGTGAGTTATCATGAATGGGATATGAAACATTTTGATATCTATCACGGTTCATGGTTTGAAAAAGCAGTGACGACCCAATTAGAATTTTTACATCAGCATATAGGAGTGATGTAAATGATTATTGTATGTGCATCGTGCGGTGCAAAAAATAGAGTACCAGAGGAAAAACTTACCGCTCAACCGAGTTGTGGACAATGTCATCAGCCATTACTCCCGCTTGCGCCAATTGAGTTAAATGAACAAAACTTTAGCAACTACATCACAAATAGTGATCTGCCTATTTTGATAGATTTATGGGCAGAATGGTGCGGACCTTGTAAAATGATGGCGCCACATTTTGCACAAGTTGCAAAACAAAATCCACGTGTCATTTTTGCCAAGATTAATACCGAAGAGTCTCCTCGCTTAAGCCAAGCATTTAATGTGAGAAGTATTCCTACCCTTGTATTAATGAATAAAACCACAGAAGTTGCTCGAATGAGCGGAGCATTACGCGCGCCTGAATTGCAACAGTGGCTAGATCAACAACTTCAAACGAATTTCGGGAGCTAAGGTGTCAGAAGCTTATATCAAACCAGAAGGAATTTTATCCTTACAAACGATTGCCATGCCAGCAGATACAAACTGGAGTGGTGATGTGTTTGGTGGGTGGATCGTGTCACAAATGGACTTGGCTGGAGCAATTCACGCGGAGCGTTTTAGTCGTGGTCGCTGTGCTACGATTTCCATTAATCAGATGACCTTTTTGGTTCCGGTAAAAGTAGGCTTTGTCATTAGCTGCTATACCAAAATCCTAAAAGTGGGTAATACCTCTATTCAAATGCAAATTGAAGTTTGGGATAGCCATGATGACTCTCGTGCCCCAATTCGTATTACTGAAGGGGTCTTTACCTTTGTTGCAGTAGATGTAAAAGGCAACAAACGTCAGATTCCTGAGGAAGCGAAACAGAAATTTCTTATCTCTCAAGAATCGTAATAAAAAAGCCCAAATTTGAATTTGGGCTTTTTTTATATCTTTATTTCTTACGTTTAGGTAACCATGCCCATAACATTTGGCATTGAATTGGTTCATTACCAGCATCATCAATCACTGTAACTGGAATAATAAGTTCACCTTTCTCATGATCAGCAATATATTTTTGCTGTTCGGTAGAGAGAATCGCTGTTGCTGTTAAACCACCTTCAACCACTTTTAAATAATCAACATGTAATGATTTGATTAATAAAATACGGTTATCTGGAATATGTAAACCCGTTAGAAAACCTGTTGCAGTTTCTGCCAAAAGCGCCATAGCCGCAGCATGGACACCTTTAATATGGTTCTGCATATTTTTTTGATTTTCTAAGCGAACCGTCACATGGTTTACATCTACTTCCAGATAGCGAATGTTTGCTGTACCCACCATTGGCACAATGCGGCCAAATGCCTTACTCCAAAGCGTACTCCGAATACCTTTAGGGAATTTTGAAGTTGCTTTTACCAGTTTTAATAGACGATTGGATTGAGACATGGGATTACCTTAATTGGGAATGTCATGCTAAGACATTAATCTTTAAAGTTATTAAATTGTAATGGCAGACCAAATTGTTGTTCACGTAAAAAAGCCATCACTTGTTGTAAAGTGTCACGCTTTTTATCAGTTACACGGATTTTGTCGCCTTGAATAGATGATTGCACTTTGATGCCACTTTCTTTAATGGCTTTATTAATTTTTTTTGCTGTATCAGAGTCAAGGCCATCTTTTAGTTTAATCACTTGTACAAAATTTTTGCCTGATGCTGTTGCTTTCTGTGGGTCAAGCGCTTGCACATCAATTTTACGTTTATAAAAGTGATTTTCTAACATGTTATAAACTTGTTCACACTGGAAATCACTTTCTGTACTGATTTTTATCTCTTTATTTTTTTCATTTAATTCGATAGAAACATCATGACCACGGAAGTCAAAACGTGTTGCAATCTCTTTTTGAGTGTTTTGTACAGCGTGATTAACTTCAAATAACTCTAATTCAGAAACAATATCGAAAGAAGGCATAGTTTAGACCTTTACAAAGTGAAAGAATATTTGAGATGCTAAGAGGGTTTTCTTCATTTGCCAAGTGTTGTTTACATCAAAGGAGTGCACAATGATCCGTAAACAAGAAATTACAACATTTGAGTTCCCAGAAAATGCCGTTATCTGGGATGTCCGTGATTCAAGTGCTTATGCAGAAGGGCATGTTAAAGGTGCGGTAAGCCGCCCAATTAATGATTTAAATGCTGATATTTTGAACCAGGTCGCTGCGGATCAGCCGATTTATATTTTATGTGGTGGTGGTAGCAAAGCTCCTCGTGCAGCTGAGAAACTAGAAGGCTTAGATGCCTCGCGTGAATATGTCGTGCTGATGGGAGGGACGCGTGCAGCTCGTGACGCAGGTTTACCTCTAGAGCAGGGCGCATAAAAAAAGCACCTTCGGGTGCTTTTTTATTGGGACCAAATTTTCTCAAGTGCACTATTGAGATTTAAAATAAGGTTTCTTAGGTTTAACTTTCTTTTGAAAACGTTGGGCATCTAATTTCTGTAATAGGCTTTTGGGAACAGGACAAGCTTCACCTAAAATTTGGGCCACTAAAACTTCACTACAAAGCGGCGCAAATAAAAAGCCCTTTGAGCCTAAACCTGCAAAAGTAGAAATACGGCTTTCATTCTGCATTTTTCCCACAACTGGAAAATAATCTGGACTTTGAGCGCGAACTGATGCTCGTCCTTGCCATTGTTCGACTGGCGGTAATTGTTTTGCATAATGAGGAAAAACGCTGTGGATTAATTCAAAGTTATGCACATGGTCATCAAGCAGTACTTCTTGATCGTCTCGGTTTGGGTAGAAAGAAGCCCCTAGAATAAGTTCAGACGTATTCAGTTGCATACAATAACCGCCATAGCTATAGGCTTCGTTTAAAGGTAAGGTTGCAAAAGAATTATCAACCCAGCTCACCTGTCCACGTATAGGTTTTAATAGCGGATAATTTTCAAATAAAGCAGCACTTTCTCTGGCGCAGCACACCACGACATGATCAGCTTCTAAAGTAGTTTCATTACCACTTTTTAATTGAACTTTATTTTCAAAAGAAACAAATGTCGTGATATTGGCAATTTTCAGTTCAATACCTGGATGTTGCAAAATTTCATCACGTAATTGGTGCGGAGAAACTGCTCCAGCTTCGGTCAACAAAATATGTGGATAGTCTGATTCAAGTGAGCTTGTTTGCTGCGTGACAATATCAGCAGGATATTGATTAGTAAGATCGAGAAGATCTTGTGCATTTTTTAAAGCCATTTGCTGTATTTGAATGGGACGAAAGGCTTGAAAATTTTTATAGAAATTTAATGCATGTTGCCAGCTTAAAGTCATGAGATGCTCATGGCTTTGTTCAATTGGGCATAGTTTCGGATTAAGCAATGCCAACGGATTGCCAGAAGCACCTGATAACGGCACTGTACGCTCAAATAGAGTGACCTGATGCCCACGTTGAGCAAATGCCCAAGCTGTGCTTAAACCTGCAATCCCAGCGCCAATTACGGCGATACGCTGCTGAGTAAATTGGAAAGTATCTCTAACTGGTTCTAATAAAATTTCTTCACTTACAGGTGCTTTCCAAACGGCTTTAAGCATTTCCCGTTTATGCCCAAAACCGCGAGGACGAGTAATATCGACTCCGTGAGCCTTTAGCCCACGTTTGAGGATACCAGCTACACTAAATGAGGCAAAGGTAGTGCCATAGTCGGAAAGCCGAACAATATTATTTAAAACATTTTGTTCCCACATGTCCGGATTACAAGAAGGCGCAAAACCATCTAGAAACCAAGCATTCACTGCCTTCGTTTTTACCATACTTGGAAAAATATCTTGTGCATCTCCTAACCATAGGTCGATGCTGAAGCGCTCTTCTGGAAAACTTAAACGATGGCAGCCTGCAAGAGGGAAGGGATATTGCTCAATAAGTTGTTTGGAAAGCGGTCTAAGTTCATCCCATACATTTAAAGCACGAATGAGATCAGCTTTGCTTAAAGGAAACTTTTCGACGCTAATTGCATGTAAATGACTGTGGTTATTTGGACGTACTTGTTGCCATAGTTGCCAGAGCGCAAGAATATTTAAACCAGTGCCGAACCCGGTTTCTCCTACACTGAAATATTCAAAATCTTGTAAATTGGCTAATCGTTCTGATAGGTCATTGCCATTTAAAAATACATGCCGTGTTTCAAGCAGACCATTATCTTTAGAAAAATAGACATCACCAAATTGTTTGGAAATGGGAACTTCAATACCATCAATAGATTCCCAATCCAGCTCAGCAGTTTGTATACGGTTTGATTTGTTCATTCGGTTTAATAAGTCGCTCAGGATTACCACTGACGTCGACGTTTGGTGTAAACATAACTCGCAATAAAGAAGCCAAGCAGTACGCCACCTGCAAGAGTTACTGCGCCATATAAGAACATTTGAGCACTACGTTCACTTTGTAAAACTTGTACCTGAACAGACAAGTTATCGTTCTTTAGCTGCAATTCTTGGTTTTGTGCTAGCGCTTCAAGGTTTGCATGTTCTAGCTGTTTTAGACGAGATGCTTGATCTTGAACTAAAGCCTTAATTTTTGCATCTTGCTGTTGCTTGTTCTTTGCGATTTGTTCTGCTGTAAGCGGTTGTGTTGTGGTTGGTGCTGTTGTAGTCGCGGGTTTAGCTACAGTTGCAGAAGTAGGTGCTGGTTTAGCATTTTGTGTCGACGCTGCAGTTGGAGGCGTTGCTGGTGTCGCAGCAGGTTCAACTGCTCCGGCAGTTGAACATATCAAACACAAGCCAAGAAAGCTTTTGGTTGCAAGCTGCATGCGTTTACCCTTTTGGAAATGCTTTATTAAATGGTTTGACATCAACATGACTATAGATGCCTTCTTTCAAAAATGGTTCTTCTTTTAACCATTCATCTAAGGCTTCACGTGTATCAAACTCTACAATCATGGTGCTGCCATAGAAACCAGCTTGCGGGTCATTAGGGTCTTTTGGCATCGCTCCAGCAGCAACTAGACGACCTTCATCATCAAGTTTTTGCAAACGTTCGATATGTTGAGGACGTACTGCTAAACGTTTCTCTAGAGTTCCTTCGTTATCGGTACAGCTTAGAACAAAAAAAGGCATGTCATCGTATCTCTATAATCAATCCGAAACCACATTAAGCATCTGGTGACTTAAAATGTTTACGTAAAATAATGAACTGAATAATGATAAATGAAAACATGACAATCATGTCACCAAATGCAGTAAATTCGCCCCAATATTTTCCGCCGTGGAATAAAAACGCAAAGAAAACATGTAAACCAGACATCACGACAAACATAGCTGCCCAAGCAAAGTTTAAATTTTTCCAACCTTTTTCGCTTAAGGCTAAAATCGGATCAAATAAACGTTGAATAAGAGGCTTACGGTCTTTACCAAACCAAGGTGAAACTAAGAAAGCACCTGCAAAAACTAGATTCAAAATAGCGGCTTTTAAGCGGATGTAAAAATCATCGCTCAACATAAGGGTAATACCACCAAAAATGACTGTCATGAACAGCACAATCCATTGCTGTTTATCTAGACGGAACTTTTGCATGATGAACAACGCACCATACACTACCAGCATTGAAATAATTAAACCGGTAGTAGCGACAAGAATATTATTATTATCAACACCGCCAGCAGACCCGATCAGTTTGAGTAAAGGATGCTGTGTATCGGCTGGATCAACTGTCTTATATAAATAAAAGAAAATAATTAATGGAACAAAGTCCAGTAGTGCTTTCATGTTAGAGTATCTGATCAGGTTTGGTGAATGGCATAGTATAAAAGATGCAAGGCATAGATTTACATACACATAGCAATATTTCTGATGGAACTTTGTCTCCGGAATTGCTAGTGCAAGCTGCTGTCGATGTGAAGTTGCATACTTTAGCGCTAACCGATCACGATACGATGGATGGATTGCAGCGTGCAAGAAATGCTGCACAACCCCATGATTTGCAAATTATTTCTGGTGTGGAGATTTCAAGCCAGTGGTCACGACCAAGCACGAAAAAAAGCTATGGCGTACATATTGTGGCTTTAAATATGCAAGATGAAGCTCCAATTTTAGAAGCATTAGAACAACAAAAAAGAATTAGAGCACAAAGAGCAGAAGTTATTTGTGAACTATTAAAAAAGTGTATTGGCTTTGATATTTATCAAGATGTTCTCGATAAAGTTGAAAATCAACCAGACCGGATTACCAGAACCCATATTGCTAAAACCTTAGTTGAAAAGAATGTAGTAAGTCGTCCTCAACAAGCTTTTGATCGTTTTTTAAAAGAAGGGAAGCGTGCTTTTGTAAAGTTTGAAGGATTGAGTTTAAAAGAAACCATTGAGGTTATTCATAACAGTAAAGGATTTGCAGTTTTAGCTCATCCAACCCGTTATGATTTATCGGCTACAAATACCCGGTATTTGATTGAGATATTCGCAAGTTATGGTGGAGATGCAGTGGAGTTGCCGCCTCCTGTAGATCCTTTATCTACTCGCCAGATGATTGATCGTATGATTGACCAGCATCATTTGGCTATTTCAATTGGTAGCGATTTTCATGGTGAAAATATGCCGTGGATTAAATTAGGAAACACCCCTAAACCAGCGAGTAACCAGCAAGGCATTTGGGAGCGTTTTATCTAATCGCATTTTAGAGCAAGTTGTTATCTTGAGCTTGAATTGGAGGAGGTGTGGGCTTACCAAGTGTCCCCAAAAGCTCAATTTCGATACTACGTACCATTGCATCTAAAGGTAAATCATTACTTTGCGTGCCAAATGGTTCTTCAATTTCAGTACTTAAAGCATCAAGTCCTAAAAATGTATAAGCCAGAATTCCAACCAGTAAAGGCGTTGCTAAACCAAGCAAAGATCCTAAGCTAAACGGCAACATAAAACAGAAAAAATAAACAGTACGGTTAAGCAAAACTGAATAAGCAAACGGAATAGGAGTATTTGCAATACGGTCACAGCCAGTTTGTACGACACTTAGATCTGCAACATTCTTATTCATTTGAGCATAAATAATATCTGAAATTTCCCCTTCTTTAAGCGCTTGTAATAATTCCCATTGAATAAGGCTAAGCGTATATTGAGGTGCGTTATTTTGTTGGTAAAGTTGGGTAAGTGCTTGTTGGCTCATGCCACTGGTTTGTATTAGCTCGGTGGGGTTGGCTGTTTGACGGCGTAAACGGTCACGTAACACATTGGCGAATACAATAACGTGCTGAATGACACGTTCACGGCGGGCTTGAGTTAAAATCCGGCAGTCACGGTCGAAATGACGCGAAGTTGCAATCAGGACCCCCCATAATTTTCGGGCTTCCCACCAGCGGTCATAACATGCAGTATTCTTAAAACCTAAAAAAATAGAAAGTACGACACCAATTAAAGTAAAGCCAACTAAAGGAATTTCTGGAAAACGGTAGAGATTAATATATTCAACCCCACCAATGATTGCCGAAATCAGCATTACTACCCCTAAAGAGGGCAAAATTTTTGGTAATATCGTCCCTCGCCAAGAGAATAAAACTTTAAAAATACTGGGCTGTTCACGAACAATCATTTTATTTTAAACGTCGCTATTTTTGTTTTTGATATTCTAAGCTTAGTGATGCTTTGTCAATATCATTGAACGGCTATTGAAGTAGGGTTGAGCAGTTGTTGTTCAGCAAATGAAAAGCTACCTTCTGGCGAGATAATAAAATGGTCCAGCAGACGAATTTCAACAAGCTGACAGGCCTGTTCAAGTTGCTGTGTGAGTTTAATATCTTCAGGAGAGGGCTGTGGGGAACCAAATGGGTGGTTATGTGCTATTACTAATTGGCAAGCGTGCTGTTGTAAGGCATAACGTAAGGTTTGATTCACTGAAACAGCGCAGTGTTGAACTGAACCAAAAAATAACTTTTTAAAATGTAGTTTTCTCAACTCGGCATCTAAGCAAAGTACGGCAAAGACTTCTTGTTTTTCACCTTTTAATTCGTAACGCAAATAATCTAGAACTAAATGAGAAGAATGAAGGCTTAGCTCAGTCTGACTAAAATGATAGTCGAGATAACGCCGTCCAAGCTCTTTTACGGCCAGTAATTGGGAATACTTGGTAGCTCCAATACCATTAAATTGAGCTAATTCATTGTAAGATGCATCGAAAACAGCGTTTAGACTACCAAACTGTTGAATCAGTAAACGTGCGAGCTCTACTGCTGAATGTTGACGTGAACCTGAGCGAAGAAAGATCGCGAGTAGTTCAGAGTCAGAAAGGCTTTGAGGGCCTTGTTGTAATAACCGTTCTCTTGGCCGTTCTTGTTCTGGCCAATTTTTAATAGAAGTATTCATATTCCCCAGCAATATTCTGCTTAAAAATTTATTTTGTTTGCCCAATCAATCTTGGGTCTGCGCGTATTTAATGCTATTGTGAGCGCCACTGCAACAGAAAGGTATCCTGTTCGTGAGCTTTGATTTAAGTGTTATTCCTCATAAAAACATTGTTTTAGCTGTTACAGGTGGGATTGCTGCCTATAAGAGTGCCATTTTGGTCCGTCGTCTTAAAGATTATGGTTTTGACGTTCGGGTTGTGATGACGCACGGGGCTCAAGCATTTATTACACCTCTAACCTTTCAGGCTCTTTCAGGAAATCCTGTACATACCGAGCTTTTAGACCCTGAGGCTGAAGCTGGAATGGGCCATATTGAATTGGCTCGTTGGGCTGATTTATTACTGGTTGCTCCAGCAAGCTGTGACACATTAGCTAAGTTTGCTAATGGTTTGGCAGATGACTTACTCAGTACTTTATTTTTAGCAACTAAAGCGCCTGTGTGGGTCGCTCCTGCGATGAACCAGCAAATGTGGGCTGCAAAAGCAACTCAGCGTAATTTACAAACTCTGGTTGAAGATGGCGTGCATGTGATTATGCCAGATGCAGGGGAGCAGGCGTGTGGTGATGTAGGCTTAGGCCGTATGCCGGAACCGGAAGAAATTGCAAGGCAAGTGGCGGGTTATTTCCATCAAGCCCAACGTGCAATTGCTGAAAAATTTGGGTTGTTGGCAGGTAAGCGAGTTGTAATTACTGCCGGACCAACCCGTGAGGCGATTGACCCTGTCCGTTATATCTCAAATCATAGTACTGGAAAAATGGGCTTTGCTTTAGCTGCGGCATGTTATGCAGCAGGCGCAAAAGTTACGTTAATTGCTGGTCCCGTAAGTTTAGATACTCCAAACGGTGTTCAACGTGTAAATGTTGCTTCGGCTCGACAAATGTTAGATGTCAGTATGGAGTCGCTTGAGACTGGCTGTGACATCTTTATTGCGACGGCGGCTGTAGCTGATTATCGCGTCGCCGAAGTGGCAGAGCATAAAATTAAGAAAGCAGGGGATGAGCTGAATGTTTCCCTTGTAAAAAATCCGGATATTGTGGCAACGATTGCAGCTCAGGAAAAACGTCCATTTATGGTGGGCTTTGCTGCCGAAACGCAGAATGTTGAAGAATATGCAGCAGGGAAACTGGTTGCTAAAAAGCTAGATATGATTGCATGTAACGATGTTTCTCGTGCTGATATTGGCTTTGCTTCTGATGAAAATGCGATGACAGTATTTTTTGCTGAAAGTTACCATATGAAAAAACGTGAGTTAGAGAAAGCATCTAAGCAAGAAATTTCTCAACAATTGGTTGAAGCTATTTCGGATGCATTACGCCGTAAATAATTTTTGAACCAAATAAAAAAACCGCGAATAAATCGCGGTTTTTTTATAGTCTTATTTAGACAATCAAGGGATTTCATCTTCAAATTCAGGTTTGACCTGAACAATGAAGTCTTGACGGTTAAGACCACGCCATAAGGCAAATGCTGTACCGATATAAATCGAAGAGTAAGTACCGACAAAGACACCGACAAACATTGCAACAGAGAACCAGTGTAAGCCATCACCACCTAAGAACATCATTGCAAGTACTACGAGCAATAAGGTCATTGAGGTATGGATGGTACGGCGTAAAGTCTCAGTTAACGCAATATCAACGATTTCACGTGGAGTTGCACCGCGAATTTTACGGAAATTTTCACGGATACGGTCTGAAACCACGATGTTATCGTTAAGCGAGAAACCAATCACCGCAAGTACCGCAGCTAAAACTGTTAGGTCAAATGGCCATTGGAATAAAGCAAATGCACCAATAATGATGATGATGTCATGGAATAAAGACATCACGGCACCCATTGCGAGTTTGAACTCAAAGCGAATGGTGACATAGATCAACATTAAAATCAGCGCAAGTGCAACAGCACCAGCCGAACGAACATAAAGCTCGTTACCTACCTGACCACCTACAGAGTCCACTTTATGAACTTCTGCTGCATTGTTTGGCAATTGCACAGCTTTGGTAATCGCATTATTAAGATCTTCAACCTTAATATCTTGTACTGGCATGCGAACAAGTAAGTCTTTATTACTACCCAAAGTTTGTACTACAGCATCTTTAAAACCAGCTTTGTCGAGAGCCTGAATAACTTCTGCCTGATTTGCTGGCTGAGCATAGTTAAGCTCAGCTGAAACACCACCTGTAAAATCCAAACCTAAGTTAAGACCTTTGGTCGCAATAAAGAAAATGCTCGCTAAAGTAATAAGGATCGAGAAGATTGCTGCAGGTTTAGCAATCTTCATGAACGGGATGATTTTTGCATCATCCGGACGACCATATTGTTTTGAAGGCTGTTGAGTCACTTTAGTCATCATAGATCTCCTTAAATGCTCAACTTTTTCAAGTTACGGCGTTTACCATAAATGATTTGTACAATCGCACGCGTTACTGTAATTGCAGTAAACATTGAGCAAATAATACCGATCATTAATGTCACGGCGAAACCTTTAATCGGGCCAGTACCGATTGCAAACAGAATGAATGCAACAAGGAACGTTGTTAAGTTCGAGTCGAAAATGGTGTTATAGGCTCGATCATAACCCGCCACAATGGCCTGTTTAGGTGAGGCCCCCCAGAGCATTTCTTCTCGAATACGTTCACATATCAGTACGTTGGCATCGACGGCCATACCAATGGTAATGACGATACCCGCAATACCTGGTAAGGTGAGGGAAGCACCTATCCAAGACATAATGGTTAAAATCATTGCCAAGTTAAATACAAGTGCAAAGTTCGCGATTAAACCAAATAGACGGAAGAATACGACCATCCAGATTGCAACAAGCAAGAAACCGATTTGCGTTGATAGTACACCTTTATCAATGTTTTCTTGACCAAGGCTTGGACCAACAACACGCTCTTCAACGAAGTACATTGGCGCAGCTAAAGCACCGGCACGAAGCATTAACGCAAGTTCAGATGCTTCTTGAGGTGAACTTAAACCAGTAATACGGAAAGTTGAACCTAAAACGGCTTGAACGGTTGCGGCATTAATCACGACAGACTCGGTATATGGTGTACGAACTTCTGTTTGAGCACCAGTTTTTGGATCTGTAACGTAGCTAATCTTTTGTTTATTTTCGATGAACAATACCGCCATGCGTTTTCCAACTGCATTACGGGTTGCATCTGACATCAGCTTACCGCCAGCACTGTCGAGCGTAATATTTACTTCGGCACCACCAGAGTCTTGGCTAAAGCCAGAACTTGCATTTTGAACGCGTTCACCAGTCAAGATACGGTTACGTTGCAACAACAGTTGGCGACCACTATCTAAAGACTGATAAGCAAAAACTTCCGTACCCGGAGGTAACGGTTGACCATTATATTTACCCGTATATGGATCAATATATTGATCATTTAAGTCAGATACCAAACGGAATTCGAGGTTAGCAGTACGGCCTAAAACACGTTTAGCTTCTGCTGTATCTTGAACACCCGGTAATTCAACGACAATACGGTTGCTACCCTGACTTTGTACTAAAGCTTCTGCAACACCAAGTTCGTTAATACGATTACGTAGTGTTGTTAAGTTCTGATTAACTGCATAAGACTGAATTTCTTGACGACGTACATCAGTATAAGTGAGCTTTAAGATTGAACCTGTCGTGCTCGCTAATGCCTGTTGGGTATATTCATTACCATTACGGCGTAAAAAATCCATTGCTGCATCACGATCCGCATTGTCAGCAAACTGAACAGTGATCACATTATTATTTAACGCAAGATTGTTAAATTTAATTTTGTTTTCACGGAACTGACGACGCAAATCAGTGGCAGAGGTTTCCATACGTTGGGAAATGGCTTTGTCCATATCTACTTCAAGCAAGAAGTGGACACCACCACGTAAGTCCAAACCAAGTTTCATTGGTTTCGCCCCAATTTTTTGCAACCATTCTGGAGTTGTTGGTGCAAGGTTTAGGGCTACAACATATTGATCACCTAAGTCACGGCGTAATACTTCTTTTGCTTTCAATTGCGCTTCAGAAGAGCTGACACGCAAGAGAGCAGCATTATTTGTAAAAGTATTATCGTGGCTTGCAATATTTGCTGTTTTTAAAATTTGCTCTGCTTTTTGCACCACACTTTGATCAATTTGGGTACCAGCTTTGGCACCGGAAATTTGAACGGCGGGCTCATCCGGATATAGACTAGGCAGTGCGTATAATGTACTGACTACCAGAACAACCAGAATCAGTAAATATTTCCATGCAGGGTAACGCATTCGCTTTCTTCTTAAATGAAAAAGCCGTGCTAAAGCACGACTGTTTTATGATTAAAGGTTATTTAGAGTGCCTTCTGGTAATACAGAAATTACGCTGGCACGCTGAATTTTTACTTCTACACCACGGTTAAGTTCAACAACCGCATAGTCACCTTCAAGTTTAGTTACTTTGCCCATTAAACCGCCAGCAAAGACAACTTCGCTACCAACACCCAAGCTTTCGATTAAAGAACGGTGTTCTTTTGCACGTTTTGCTTGAGGACGCCAAATTAAGAAATAGAAGATTGCAACGAATACAACAATCATCAAAATGTTTGGTAAAAGGCCAGGGCTTTGGGCTGCTGCTGGAGCTGCATGTGCAGTAGAAATGAACAAGCTCATTTTAATTTCCTAAAGTTAAAAAATATGAGTCAGATACCTGACATAATCCTAATTCGTTTTGCAATTTACCTTGTCTTGAGGTTGAGCGCAAATCTCGCTTATTCATCGACAGGGCATGGTGGAACTTCTAATCCGCGGCGGGCATAAAAGTCCTGAACAAATTCATCAAAAGTGCCATTGTCTAATGCATCACGCATACCTTCAGTTAAACGTTGGTAATAACGTAAGTTATGAATGGTACCAAGCATAGACGCCAACATCTCTCCACACTTCTCAAGGTGGAACAGGTAAGCACGAGTAAAGTTCTTACAGGTATAGCAATCGCAGTGTGGGTCAAGTGGTCCTTGGTCATGACGATATTTACTATTACGAATACGTACCAGACCATCAGTGACAAAATAATGACCATTACGTGCATTACGTGTTGGCATTACACAGTCAAACATATCGACACCACGGCGCACCGCTTCAACGATATCTTCAGGTTTACCTACACCCATCAGGTAACGTGGTTTGTCATGCGGCATCTTGTTTGGAAGATAATCTAAAACCTTGATCATCTCTTCTTTTGGTTCACCAACTGACAAACCGCCAATTGCGTAACCGTCAAAGCCGATTTCAAGTAAGCCATTTAAAGACTCATCACGTAAGTCTTCATACATGCCGCCTTGAATAATGCCAAATAACGCATTTTTATTTTTAAGTTCATCGTGGTGATGAGCCTTACAGCGTTTTGCCCAGCGCAAAGAAAGCTGTAATGATTTTTGTGCTTCTTCATGTGTCGCAGGATAAGGCGTACATTCATCAAAAATCATGACAATGTCAGAGTTCAATACATGCTGAATTTCCATTGAAATTTCAGGCGATAAAAAGACTTTTGAACCATCAATCGGAGAACGGAAAGTAACACCTTCTTCCTTAATTTTACGCATAGCGCCAAGACTAAATACTTGGAAGCCGCCAGAGTCAGTCAAAATTGGCTTATTCCATTTAATAAAGTCGTGCAAGCCGCCGTGTTGCTTGATCACTTCAAGGCCCGGACGCAAATATAAATGGAAGGTATTACCTAAAATAATTTGTGCCTGAATATCTTCAATATCACGTGGCAGCATGCCTTTGACTGTACCGTAAGTCCCCACCGGCATAAAAACAGGGGTTTCAACAACACCATGTTCTAAAGTTAAACGACCACGACGGGCACGACCCGACTGACCTAATTTTTCAAACTTCATTTAAAAATCCTGAACAATAGCAAGCAATGCCGTAGGGCAGTGCAAGGGCGAAAAAACAGTTCGCTGCTAAAAAGAGGGCTATTTTCCTTGATTCTGCGACGTAGTTCTACTACTAAATGTAGCTGACTATAAAATCGGTCAAATTTCTGAGTGACCGATTGTCTTTTTATTTCGACTAAAAGTTCGGTTTATAGTCAAACTTGTTAGTAACCAAATTATCTCGAAAAGGACGAATTGTTTTTTTAGATAAAGTCATCGTATTGATAATATTATTTGGGAACACTTCAATCTGATTATTAAATACTTCGACGTTGCGGTTAAAAATGCTGATTGCCGCGCCGACATTTTCGTTTTGTTCCTGAATATCATCCATCATTTTGCTATAGAGCGTATCTGCTTTTAGTTCAGGATAGTTTTCAACCACGACATTTAGGCTGCGGATTAGCTCTTTACTCATTTTTTCAATCTGTTGTAATTGAGCAATATCAGTATGATCGACATTCAAACTTAGAATTTGCTGACGTAAAGCAGTTACTTGTTCTAAAGTTGACTTCTCGAACTGAGTATATTGATTGAGTGTGGTTTCTAGTGCTTCAAGTGTTTTTACTTTCTGGCGTTCGAAATTGGCAACCTCAGCCCAAGCGCGTTTGGTCGCATTGAAATAACGCACAATGTTATTGCGAATGTGGATGCCCCAAGCAATCAGTACAACGAAAATCCCCAAGAAAATGAATAAGCCTGTCATTTTTACTCCTCTTATTGTTATTCCCTCATTATGCCCTCTAACTTCTTATTTTTTTAATAAGTTGCCAGTTCAGCAGTACGAGAGATTTATTTAATTAAATTAAGCATGAATTGCTGAAATTTTTCATATTGCGGCATAGTCATGGTACGTAAGTGACCACGTAATGCGGGAATATCATGAATTTCACTACGTTTACTGGTGGTTTGAAAAAGATCTTGCTCACCGAGATAACATAATAGTTGCTCTTCATGATGATAAATTAAATCCCCGCTAAAATGTTGAAAAAAATCATGAAATTTTAAAGTTAGACTTGGACTCATTTCTTTAGCTAACTGGTACTGGTCGGTTCCGAAAATACTCAGTTCTTGGTTAATGAGAATGTCGCTACTTTGCCATTCGCTTAAGTAAGGCTCAAAAAAGCGAGAACGTTGATTACTTACAGCAATACCTAAAGCTGGCATTTGAAAAATAAAAGCGCCCCATAAGTCTTTATGAATCTCTTTTACTATTTGTTTATCGCTGTTCTGGTCTTGAAGAATAGGTAAATTATTTACATAGTGATATTTAAATAGCAGCACTTGATGATCTGTAATGCCGTCATTCCATGTTACTGAAGCAAACTCGGTAATTTCATTCGCTTCATTGCCTCGATTAAAAAGTGGAAAGTGTTGTTTTAATTTGCTTAAGACTAAAATGGGTTGGGCTTGTATTGGAAGATAAGCTGGTAACTGCTGAAACTTTAGGCCATAACGTAAAGCAGTCATACGCTGTTCTAAATAATGAATAACTTCAGTTAAAGGTTTTTGCGGTTCATAGAGCAAATAGGCGAGGAAACCAGATAAAAATGCCCATAATAGACTCCAAATATATTGAATATGAGGATGAAAAAAATATCCAAACAATAGCGTCGTAATACTGCAAATACTTAATAAATACGACAGGGTATTCACAAAACGAAGGTTATGATCTTCACGCCATGGATGTAACGCGTTTAAGAGTTCTTGATCTGTTTGTGACTTTTGTCCAGCATCCCAAAGTCGGGCAATATTACGAAAGACCTGTGTATTTTTTTTACGTCTTATATGAAGTGCTTGTTGTGCGGTATCAATTGGCATGAAGGTAATGAGTTGATTATCATAAATTGCTAACTCTAGATTATCTTTTAAATTGAAAGAGATAAATAGAAATACTAAGACTATTTTTATTTTAATTATAGATGCTGGGTTAAACCTCAAATTAACTAATAAGACTTAACCCAGCTTTAATCTTTAAACTTCTAATTTATCAATCAGCATTGCATCACCATAACTAAAGAAGCGATAGCGATCTTTAACGGCATGTTCGTAAGCAGCCAAAATATTTTCTCTATTTGACAATGCTGAAACTAACATGAGCAGGGTAGACTCAGGTAAATGGAAGTTAGTAATTAATCGGTCTACGATGCAGAACTCATAACCTGGATAAATAAAGATTTGCGTATCACCAGTCCATGCTGCGATTTTTCCGCCATGCGCTTGAGCTGCACTTTCTAAAGCACGTGTTGCAGTTGTACCCACAGCAATCACTTTATTACCGCGTGCTTTAGTTGCCAAAATTAAATCAATAGTTTCTTGAGGAACATCACACCATTCACTGTGCATGACATGATTCGTAATGTCATCAGTACGTACAGGCATAAAAGTACCTGCACCGACGTGAAGAGTCACAAACGTTTTCTTAACGCCTTTTTGGTCTAACTTTGCTAACAACTCTTCGTCAAAATGCAAGCTAGCTGTTGGGGCAGCTACACTGGCAATTTTTTCTGGGTTATGGAAAACCGTTTGATAGCGTTCAGTATCAATTTCTTCTGCTTCACGATTGAAGTAAGGCGGAATAGGTAACTGACCAGATTGCTCAAGTACAGGTAAAATTGGCTGTGAAAACTCAACGACAAATAAGTTTTCGTGACGGCCACGAACAATCACAGGAATATTGTCTGCACCGACAAAAAGCTCAGCTCCTGCTTTAGGCGAGTTACTTGCTTTAATATGGCAATACGCTGTGGTGTGGTTCAGCATACGCTCAACCAAAATTTCAATAGCCCCACCTGTGGCACGTTTTCCTTTCAGTCGAGCCTTCATGACTTTGGTATCGTTGAGTACCAATAAATCACCTTCTTCGAACAGATCAATAATATCTGTGAACATATGATCGTGATATTGGCCCTTAGCATCTAAATGCAATAAACGTGAAGCACTACGTGTTTCGAGTGGGTAACGGGCAATAAGTTCATCGGGTAGTTCAAAGGAAAAGTCAGACAGTTGCATATTTGAGAAAAAACACCGCAAAAATTGCGCCTAGTATAAACTTTTTCGCTTTTTAATGGCTGTGCTTCTGGCCTAAATCATGAAAAATGTTTAAATGATCTAAAAGTGAACGATAATATTCACTTAGGGTTTGACAAGTTTTGCAAACGCGCTAATATACGCAACACAAACATACTTCCTCTCCCGAGGTGGTGAAATTGGTAGACGCGGCGGACTCAAAATCCGCTGTCAGAGATGACGTGTCGGTTCGAGTCCGACCCTCGGGACCAAGATTCAGAATCTTTTGATTCTACGAAAACCCCTAAACTAACGGTTTAGGGGTTTTTTGTTGGATATAAAAAGTTCCTAGACTTTAAAAAATTGTGAACTACTTACTTTGGTTCCGAGGGTCGGGATCAAATCGTTTATAAATTTAGAGCTATTAAAGGTCTTTTAATTTTTCAATTTAAGAAGACTTTATTTAAATATGAAATGCATTTGATAAAAGCAAAATTTGAGTCGAAGTTAAGGTTTCATATTTATAAGATGATTTAAGTTAATTTTTATCTCTTTTTTAGCTAATTTTGACTTCCTATTTCTTATTACTTACAACTCTTTCTTCCAAAAAAATTGTTGTATTTTTCTAAAGCATACCCACTTTATGTATCTGAAAACCTTTAATTGAAACTTCACATTTCTATTTCGAAAAGAAAGTTGCTCTTTTAATGTACTGTGTTAAAGTTTGTAGTAGATCATAATGATTATAAGTACATTCTTCAAAAGAGCGGTTCCGACCAACAATGACAAAATCTGTGAGGCGGGCATGACACAGCGATTAGAACTACATCAGGTAGAGCAGTTAACAGCTTGTAAGATATCACTATTACTTGGATTAAATGCCGAGCAGAATTATATTGAGCAATTTTTCCGGTTTAGTCTTCGCCTGTTGAAGTGTCAAAAAGCTTTGCTTACTTTTAATCAGGAACCTTATTTTTGGCATCATTGCCCAGATGGCATGACTGCAATTTCCTTTAAACCTTCAAGACACCTAAAACAATGTTTTGCTAAACAACAGGTGATTCATCACAATCATCCTTCTTATCAAAATTTAATCAACTATTTAAAAGAGCTAAATATTGAATGTGGGCGTGCCTTAGCTGTCCATTTGGTGCAGCCTGACCAGACATCTATGGGATTTGCAGTTTTCTTCGATGACGATGAAAATTGTTTTGAAGATGATCAAATTCAGTTGCTTCTCGATTACTGTTCTAGTTTTATGCAACAAGTCGAGTTGAAGTTTAATTATGAAGAATTAAATGAACTCTATGAGCAGCAAGTCGCACTGAACTCGAGTAAAACAAAGTTCTTTTCTATTATTTCGCATGACTTGCGGGCGCCGTTTCATGGCTTATTAGGTTTCTCCGAAGTGTTAGCTAAAGAACGTGAAACACTGGATGAGTCGAGTATTCAAAACATTGCCGATTATTTATACGACACTTCTCAATCGACCTATAACTTACTTGAAAGTTTGCTGACATGGGCAATGGCCGAAGGTGGTCGCTTTGTTTATCACCCAATTAATTTTAAGCTTAGACAAGTGAGCAATATTGTTTGTGATGTGCTGCATACTTTAGCTTTAAAGAAAAATATTGAATTGGTAAATGCGGTTTCCGAAGATTTAAAAATCTATGCCGATATCAATATGATGACTTCCGTGATCCAAAACTTGGTGTCAAATGCATTGAAATTTACCGATGTTGACGGCTCTGGAAAAGTGTTCATTGAAGCAAAGCAGGTGGGTACAAATGTCGAAATCACTGTGCGTGATACAGGGCTTGGCATGACTGAACAGCAAATGGCAAATTTATTCCATCCGCGTATTACAGCAAGCTTTAAAGGCACCGCTGGGGAAAAAGGTGCGGGTTTAGGTTTGAGCTTATGTAAGCGTTTTGTCGAGATTAATCAGGGGAAAATTAGTGTAACTTCCCAAAAAGGAGTGGGAACGACATTTAAAGTTTTATTACCCTCTGCTCAAGAAGTTCCTGAACATCATATAGAACAACAAAATACATCTGAAGCAAAATTGGTTTAATCCCTTTTCCTACTACTACTTGAACTGCTATAACTAAAAAGAGAGTCTGAGGAAAAGAGCTTTTTTATATGAATGCGGAGCAGTTACAAAAAACATTGCGTGCCAGCCAATATGCTGAACAAGTTTTAGGGTTACATCAGGCTGTTTTAGAACAAGATTATCAAATAGATCAATTTGCTGCACCGCTCTCAACAGAACAAATTTACCAACTTGTAGACACCACGCTTGATGGAATTGGCGATGAAATAACGTGGATGCGTGCGCTTCGTATACTGCGCAGTCGTTTAATGTTTCGCTGGATCTGGCAAGATGCCAATCAACTGACGGATGTCGTTACACTTACTCGTGAACTTTCAGACTTTGCCGATGCAAGTATTTGTGCCGCAAAGGCTTTTGCTCGTGTTGCATTGGTTGCTAAACATGGCGAACCATTAAGTTATTCAGGCAAAGTTCAAGATTTGATTGTGGTTGCCATGGGTAAGCTTGGGGCACAGGAATTAAATCTATCAAGTGATATCGACCTGATTTTTGCCTTTGATGAGCAAGGCGAAACCAACGGTCGTAAATGTATTGATGTACAGCAGTTCTGTATTTTGTGGGGACAAAAACTTATTTATTTACTTGAACATATCACCGCAGATGGTTTTGTGTTTCGAGTAGATATGCGTTTACGGCCTTGGGGAGATGGCTCTGCATTAGCGATTAGTCATGCAGCTTTAGAAAAATATTTAAGTCAGCATGGCCGTGAATGGGAACGTTACGCATGGATTAAGGCACGCGTTGTCACGGGGGGTAAAGAAGGGCAAGACTTATTAGAAATGACACGTCCTTTTGTATTCCGCCGTTATGTCGATTACACCGCTTTTGCTGCCATGCGCGATATGAAAGCGATGATTGAGCGCGAAGTATTACGTCGGCATATTGAAGATGACATTAAACTCGGGGCAGGCGGTATACGCGAAATTGAGTTTATTGTTCAGGTGTTCCAGCTTATTTACGGCGGTTCTAAACGTGAGCTGCAAGACCGTCAATGTTTAGTCAGTCTTGAACATATTGGTGAGGCAGGCTTGTTAGAAAAACAGGCCGTACTAGAGCTTGAAGATGCTTACCTGTTTTTGCGCCGTGTTGAACATGCGATTCAAGCCTTGAATGATCAGCAAACGCAACTATTACCAGAAGAAACAGATTTACGAAAACGCATTATAGACACCTTGGGTTTTACGAGTTGGAATGAGTTTATTGATGTTCTGAACGAGAAACGCCAAAAAGTAAAAGTTCAGTTTAAGCAGCTCATTGAAGACACAAGTTCCAATGCAGCTACCGAGAACTTTGGACAGTTAGAGCAGCAGCTAGATGAAGTATTAGATGATAATGCAAAAAATTTAATTCATGAGTTCTGGCATGGTCATGCACTTAAAAAACTTCCTTCCAATGCTGTGCAGCGTTTAAAAACGTTTTGGCCCCATTTAATTGAAGCCATTTTACAGTCTGAACAACCACAAACTGCATTATTACGTTTAATGCCACTGATTGAATCAGTCATGCGTCGAACCGTCTATTTGGTAATGCTGATTGAAAGTAAAGGGGCATTACAACGCTTAGTAAAAATGGCGACAGTGAGCCCGTGGATTTGTGAAGAGTTAACGCAATATCCGGTATTGCTGGATGAGTTCTTGTCGATGGACTTTGAATTACCAAAACGTAAGGATTTGGAAGACTCATTACGTCAGCAATTACTTCGTATCGAAATTGATCAGGTTGAAGATCAAATGCGGGTACTTCGCCTGTTTAAAAAGAGTAATGTGTTAACGGTCGCTGCAAGTGATGTGTTAGCTGAAAGCCCTCTTATGAAGGTATCTGATGCTTTGACAGATATTGCAGAAGTCAGTGTTAATGCAACTCTTAATTTAGCTTATCAGACCGTAGCAAAGCGTCATGGTTACCCAAAAGATGTCGAGGGAAAACGTTGTTCACTCGATTATAAAGCCTTTGCTGTCATTGGTTATGGCAAGGTGGGTGGTATTGAACTGGGCTATGGTTCGGACTTAGATCTGGTCTTTATTCACTATCTAGATGAACAAGCCGACACGGATGGTACTAAGTCAATAACTGGTTTTGAGTTTGCCATGCGTGTCGCTCAAAAGTTTATGTCTTTAATGACCACTCAAACGCTTGATGGCCGCGTTTATGAAATTGATACACGTTTAAGACCTTCAGGTGAGGCAGGTTTATTGGTGACAAGCCTGAAAGCCTATGAGCATTATCAGTTGAAAAGTGCATGGCTTTGGGAGCATCAGGCATTAGTTCGTGCACGTTCTATTGCAGGTGATGAAGCGCTTTGCCAAAAATTTGAAATATTTCGCCGCGAGATATTGACTCAATCTAGAGATGAGGCTTATGTTCGTGAGGAAGTGCTGAAAATGCGTCAGAAAATGAAAGACCACTTAGGTTCATCTTCTGAACAAAAAAAACATGGTATTTTTCATTTAAAACAGGACGCAGGTGGTATCGTAGATATCGAATTTATGGCACAGTATGCTGTACTTGCATGGAGCGGGACGAAACCCGATCTCGCCCATTATTCTGATAATGTAAGAATATTAGAAGATGCTGCTAAAGCAGACTGCTTATCCAGTGAAGATGCCACAGCATTAATTCGAGCCTATCTTAGTGAACGTGCCGAAAGCCACCGCTTAGCCCTTGCGAATCAATCCATGCAAGTAAGCGCAGCGGACTGGCGTAGTACCCGTGCGGTCGTTTGCAATTTATGGCAAAGATTAATAGACCCAACCGCCTCGGTTGAGTTGGATAGTGAATGATTTTATAACAATTTGGAGTGTTCCATGAATTTGGCTGATCGTGATGGTTTTATTTGGCAAGATGGACAATTAATTGATTGGCGTGATGCAAAGATTCACGTTTTAACCCATACTTTACACTACAGTATGGGCGTATTTGAGGGTGTTCGTGCTTATGAAACTCCTAAAGGTACTGCAATTTTCCGTCTTCAAGACCACACAAAACGTTTGTTAAATTCAGCAAAAATTTATCAAATGAAAGTGCCGTATGATCAAGCAGCGCTTGAACAAGCACAAATCGATGTTGTTCGTGAAAATAAATTAGCTTCTTGCTATTTACGTCCACTGATCTGGATCGGTTCAGAGAAACTTGGTATTGCAGCAACAAATAACACTATTCATGCCGCTGTTGCAGCATGGGCATGGGGTGCATATCTTGGTGATGAAGCAATGGCGAAAGGTATTCGCGTTAAAACTTCATCATTTACTCACCATCATCCAAACGTGACCATGTGTAAAGCAAAAGCATCTGGTAACTACACGTTGTCAATTCTTGCTCACCAAGAAGTTGCACATTCTGGTTACGATGAAGCAATGCTTATGGATCCACAAGGTTATGTGTGCCAAGGTTCTGGTGAAAACGTATTCTTGATTAAAGATGGCGTTTTACACACTCCAGATATTGCTGGTGGTGCACTTGACGGTATTACACGCCAAACCGTGATGACGATTGCTAAAGATCTTGGTTATGAAGTTGTTGAGCGTCGTATTACGCGTGATGAATTCTATATTGCCGATGAAGCATTCTTCACAGGTACTGCTGCTGAAGTAACACCAATTCGTGAATACGATGACCGTCAAATCGGTGCGGGTTGCCGTGGCCCAATTACCACTGAAATCCAAAAGACTTTCTTTGATGCAGTTCAAGGTAAAAATCCAAAATATGAACACTGGTTAACTTACGTAAAATAAGTTAATCCGTTAACATGAAAAGGCGAACGTTGGTTTCGCCTTTTTATTTTTGGGTTAGGGAGCTTTTATGCATATTGTCTATGTCTCTGATGGTAAAGCAGGGCATCGCTCACAAGCTTTAGGCTTGTTTCAGGCGATGCAAAGACAGCAGGCAAATGCAACTTTTGAAGAAGTTTCTATTAATGACTTGCCTATTTTTTCTCTAATCAAAGCGCTTTTTTCTTCAAAAAAATCTCTATTTCAACAGGCACCCGATTTTATATTTGGTGTTGGAAGTCATACACATTTTCGTGTCTGGTTGCTCGGTAAAATTTTCAAAAAGGCTAAGACCATTATTTTAATGAAGCCAAATTTACCGACGGTTTGGTTTAATTATGCTGTGATTCCAGAGCACGACGGTATTCCTGCGAATAATCGAGTGGTTGTTACGCGTGGGGCATTAAATCCCATTCGTAATGAAAAACGCCATCAAGCTTCTAGAATTTTAATTGCATTAGGTGGTTCGTCAAAACGGCATCAATGGAACCAAGAAAAAGTATTATTAAGCGTGCAAAAGATTGTTGAGAATAATCCGGATGCTGAAATCATTCTAACGACTTCACGTCGAACCCCAGCAGAGTTTATTGATATTTTAAGACAACAAAGTTTTGCCCAGCATTTACAAATATTTCCGGTTGAGCAAACACCTCAAGGCTGGATTTTTGAAGAGATGCAAAAAGCAGAAGCTGTATGGGTAACAGAAGATAGCGTTTCTATGGTTTTTGAAGCACTTACTGCGGGTTGTCGCGTAGGGGTCATAGCAATCGATCGGTTGAAAGACGATAGAATTACGCACTCGATTGATCAAATGATAGAATCACAACTAATTTCACAGAATACTTGTGTCGTACAGTTGCCACAACCTTATGCTTTTAAAGAAGCAGACCGTGTGGCAACATATCTTTTAGCGAAATAATGAGTTTGGCATTGTGTTTTATATCCTGATTTTACTGGTCTTGCTTATTGTGTTATTTAGCTATAAGTATGCGTGGTGGAAGCCAGCAGTGGATTGGAATCGACCACGTGTATTGATGTATCACATGGTACGAGACCATATTAATGGTGCCAAATTTAATAAGCTTCGGGTCAAGCCCGCTGAGTTTGAAAAGCAAGTTGCCTGGATGAAAGCGCAAGGCTTCCATTTTGTAACGATGCACGAATTGCAAGAGAACTGGGGAAAGCACCCAGCCAAAACAGTTGCCATTACCTTTGATGATGGTTATTTAGACAACTTACAAAATGCTTATCCCATTTTAGAAAAATATCAGGCCAAGGCAACCATATATGTGGTGGTTGATCGTCATGATCGTGATTGGTCAACCTATAAAAAAGAACATCATAATAGTGGTGAACTCATGCGTGAGGCTAAGTTGAATGATGCTCAAGTCAAGCAACTGGCAGATAGCGAACTGATTGAAATTGGTTCACATACGTTAACGCATGCTAATTTAAACAAACTGGATGATACGGATTGTTTAAAAGAACTATCAGATTCAAAGCAGTGGCTTGAACAACTGATAGAAAAACCAGTAACCAGTTTTGCTTATCCATTTGGTATTTACTCAGACCGAGATGTTAAACTGGCAAAACAGTCAGGGTATAGCAATGCAGTGACCACAATGGAAGGCATTGATGATGAACAGCCGGACTTTATGCAACTACAACGTATTAAGATCAGCGGAAAAGATTCATTATTCGCCGTCAAGCTTCGTTTAAAACTTGGTACGCGTGAGGGCTAATCATGAAAATTACGCTTGTGATGGCAAGTGAAGAGGAAGGTGGCTTAGAAAAGCATGTACTTGAGCTGGCTGCTGGTTTATCACAAGCACATGAAGTTTCTTTAATTGCACATCAGAAATATCAAAGTCAGGTGGAAAGTTCGGTAAACTTTGTTGCTTTTGATATGAGTGGCAGTCGTTATAACCCGTGGACGAAGTATCTGCTAAAAAAAACAATATTGGGGACAGAACCACAAGTGCTACATGCTCATGCTTCTAAAACGGCCAAACTGTTGCAAGGCATGATTGCAGGTTTTGATTTCCCTTGTGTGGTGACTATCCATGGTGCAAAGAAAAAGATTGATTCTTACTTAGCATTTGATCATATCATTTGTGTGAGTAAGCGACTCGCGCAGATTGTGGGGCAGCCGGAAAAACTCAGTGTGGTCTATAATGGTATTTCTTTGAATATGCCTGCTCAATCATTTGTAAAAAATAGAAAATTTATTGCCATTGGACGTTTAAATGAAGTGAAAGGTTTCGATCTTTTACTGGCTGCTTGGCGGAACATTTCACACCAATTAACTATTGTTGGTGATGGTGAAGAACGAGAAAAGTTAGAGCAATTGATTCAAGAGTACCAATTAGCTGATCGGGTTCACTTGTATGGGTATAGCGACAATATTCACCCATTGATTACAGACCATGAGGCTTTGATTGTGTCTTCCTTGCGTGAAGGGGGGCCGTATACACTTGCTGAAAGTTTATTGCTTCAACGTCCTGTGTTAGGAACTGATGTCGGAATGATGGCTGAGTTTATTCCTGTTGAGTTTCTATGTGAACCAAATAATATTGAAGCATTGCAACAAGTGATTCAAAACTATTTGGATGTGGTAGCCCCTGAAGCAAGTTTTAAACAGGCTTATGCCTTGGCACAAGAACAATTGACTTTTACAAAAATGATCGATAATACGGTCAAAGTCTATCAATCATTGCTTTCAGCATAGGATGATGGATTGATGACACAACAAAAACCTTTCATCCTAGCGTTGACCGATGGTAAAGCAGGCCATGAAACTCAAACACAAGGAATAGTTCAGCTACTGAATCAACAACAAGATTATCAGGTGGAATGGGTTCAATTAAATCTACCTAAAAAATGGTTGTATCGTGTTCTCAAGTTATTGATCAAGTTTTCAATAAATACAGAGTGGTTACGTTATTTTCTTGACTCCCAAACCCTAAGTGCATTAGAGCAGAAACAGGTTGCTTATATTGTATCGGCAGGGGGAAACACTCTACTTGCCAATCTACTGCTCAAACAACATTTGCTCAAAGATCAGCCTGTAAAAAATCTGGTCGCAAGTTCATTACGGGGGATTCGTGCTGACTTGTTTGATGTGGTATTTACCATTCATGAGCAACAAGCCGTATTGCCTCATTATTTTTATTATCCAATTGCACCGAATAAAATGAGTGCTTTACCTCTAACACGTGAGCGGGCGCGGGAACATTTGGGTATTCAAAATGCTGAGCAAACGATTGCAATTTTGATTGGTGCTGACACTAAAACAGTAAAAATTGGTGAAGCGGCACAATGGGCAACTGTTTTACAGCAGGTTCGAAAGCAATATCCTACAGCGAGATTGCTACTGACAACATCACGAAGAACACCGATTACTTTTGAAAAAGAATTACAGCAGCTTGCTGAGCAGTACGGCATTTTTCAGCCTCATGACCAGTTAACATGGGTAGCACAAGGCCAAAACTGTGATATCAAAGATTATATTAAAGCAGCTGACTGGATTCTAACGAGTCCGGACTCGACTTCGATGGTGGCAGAAGTGGTCATGTCAGGAAGTAAGTTGCTGGTACTTTATGATGAGCAGTCCATGCAGGATGAACAGATTAAGCACCAATTAAAGTTTTTAGCACAGCAACATTGGCTATATTTATTAACTGTTTCAGATTCTTATCAAATCTCTCAGGTTGTTCAAGAGTTAGAGATGCAAGATCATACCAGCGAAATAACTCGGAAGTTAAATCGGGTTTTGGACAAATAAGTTTAGCTAAGTATTTATATTTTATTTTTTGTAATAATGGTCAAACTGCGTAGGGCTTTCTGAGGTTAACGCTAAATTAAATAGGAAATAGGTGATAAAATCCGTGACTAAGAAAATGGAGTTACATGATTTATTATGAAGTTCTTGGTTACTGGTGGTGCAGGTTTTATTGGTTCGGCGGTGGTTCGTCATATTGTTCAAAATACTGAACATGAAGTATTAAATGTCGATAAGCTCACTTATGCGGGAAATCTAGAGTCTTTAAGCTCTGTTGCCGATCACCCACGTTATCAGTTTTCTCAGACCGATATTTGTGACCGTACAGCTTTAGATGAATTATTTAAAAGTTTTCAACCTGATGTAGTGATGCATCTTGCTGCTGAATCGCACGTAGATCGTTCAATTTCAGGACCTTATGCTTTTATTGAGACCAACATTATTGGTACATACCAAATGTTGGAAGCAAGCCGTACTTATTGGTTAACCCTTGATGGTTCAAAAAAGGAAACATTCCGCTTCCATCATATTTCAACCGATGAAGTCTATGGTGATTTAGAAGGTACAACCGACCTATTTACCGAAACAACATCGTATTCACCAAGTTCACCATATTCTGCAAGCAAAGCCAGCTCAGACCATTTAGTCCGTGCATGGAACCGTACTTATGGTTTACCGGTGTTGGTGACCAACTGTTCAAATAACTATGGGCCATTTCATTTCCCGGAAAAATTGATTCCGCTTATGATTTTAAATGCTTTGCAAGCCAAGCCACTCCCTGTATATGACAATGGTCAGCAAATTCGTGACTGGTTATTTGTAGAAGACCATGCACGAGCACTCTTTACTGTTGCAACGCAAGGTGTGGTTGGGGAAACTTATAATATTGGCGGTCACAATGAAAAAGCCAATATCGAAGTTGTTCATGCGATTTGCACATTACTTGAAGAATTGGCACCGAATAAGCCGGAAGGTGTAGCACAGTACAAAGATTTAATTACCTATGTCAAAGATCGCCCAGGTCACGATGTGCGCTATGCAATTGATGCGACAAAAATTAAAAATGACTTAGGCTGGGTTCCGCAAGAATCGTTTGAGACGGGCCTGCGTAAAACCGTTGAATGGTATTTAAGTAATACTGAATGGGTTGCACACGTTCAAAGTGGCGAATATCAGTCTTGGTTAAACAAGCAATATCAAGGATAACTATGAAGATCTTATTGCTTGGAAAAAATGGACAAGTTGGGTGGGAGCTACAGCGAGCGCTTGCTCCTTTGGGCGAGGTAGTTGCATTAGACCGTCATGGTTTAAATGGTCTATCTGGCGATATGACTCAACCATCGGCAATTTTTGACACGATTGTGGCGCTAAAACCCGATGTAGTCGTTAATGCTTCTGCTTATACAGCTGTTGATTTGGCTGAAACTGAGCAGGATTCGGCTGATCTTGTGAATCATCAAACTGTAAAAGCTATAGCCGATGCATGTTTGCAAATTAAAGCTTTATTTGTGCATTACTCTACCGATTATGTTTTTGACGGGGCAGGTGAAACAGCTTTTGTTGAAACAGATGCAATTGCACCATTAAATGTCTATGGTAAAACCAAGGCATTAGGCGAACAGGCAATTGTTGAGAGTGGCTGTCAGCATCTAATTTTCAGAACATCATGGGTCTATGCAAGTAAAGGAAAAAACTTCTTGAAAACGATGTTGAACTTGGCTCAGCAACGTGAAGAGTTGTCGATTATTGATGATCAGATTGGTGCTCCAACTTCTGCTGAGCTAATTGCTGATATTACCGCACATGCTATTCCTCAAGTCGTAGCCGATGTGAGTAAAGCTGGTGTCTATCATTTGGTGGCGAGTGGTGAAACATCATGGTTTGGCTACGCAAGTTATGTATTTGAGCAAGCACGGTCATTAGGACAGGCGCTGATTGTACAAAAGGTTAATCCAATTCCAACAAAGGCTTACCCAACACCAGCAACCAGACCACACAATTCAAGATTGAACAACCAAAAAATACAGCATGTTTTTAAACTCTGTCTACCTAACTGGCAAGATGGTGTAAAGCGAACCATAGTGGAGCTATTAAATAAATGAGTCTCAAACGTAAAGGTATTATTTTAGCGGGTGGTTCAGGTACACGCTTACATCCAATTACCAAAGGTGTATCGAAACAGCTTTTGCCAATTTACGATAAACCAATGGTTTACTATCCATTGTCTGTATTGATGCTTGCCGGTATTCGTGAAGTCTTATTGATTTCGACACCAGAAGATTTACCCCAATATGAAAAACTGCTCGGTGATGGTTCTCAATTTGGTATTGAACTTACTTATAAAGTACAACCTTCTCCAGATGGTTTGGCACAGGCATTTTTAATTGGTGAAGAGTTTATTGGTCAAGATAATGTTTGTTTGATCTTGGGTGACAATATTTACTATGGTCAAAGTTTTGGCAAACAATTAGAAGCTGCGAGTAATCGAGAGCATGGTGCAACAGTATTTGGTTACCATGTGACAGACCCAGAGCGTTTTGGTGTTGTCGAGTTTGACCCAACTGGAAAAGTTCTCAGCATTGAAGAAAAACCATTAAAGCCAAAATCACCTTATGCCGTGACGGGTTTGTACTTCTATGACAATCGTGTTGTAGAGTTTGCTAAACAAGTGAAGCCATCTGCACGTGGCGAACTTGAAATTACTGATATCAATAATGCATATCTGAAAGATGGTTCATTGAATGTGGAGCTTTTAGGGCGAGGGTTTGCATGGTTGGATACGGGCACGCATGAATCGCTTTTAGAAGCAGGTCACTTTATCTATACTGTAGAAAAGCGTCAGTCATTAAAAGTCGCATGTTTAGAGGAAATTGGTTTCAATCAAGGTTGGATTAGCAAAGAGAAACTTTTAGAAAGTGCTGAAGCTTTGAAAAAAACAGAATATGGTCAATATTTGAAAAAAATCTGGGAAGAGTCAAATGCAGGTTGAAACGACTAAAATAGAAGGGCTTTTGATTCTACATCCAAATGTATTTGGTGATGATCGCGGCTGGTTTATGGAAAGCTTTAATCAGCAACGTTTTGCACAAGCACTTGAACAATTAAACTTGCCTGTTCCAACTTTTGTACAAGATAACCATTCATTGTCTCAAAAGAGTGTGTTACGTGGGTTGCATTATCAAAATGCACCTTATGCGCAAGGAAAACTGGTACGTGTTGTACAAGGTCGTGTTTGGGATGTTGCGGTAGATATTCGACCTGACTCAAAAACTTATGGTGAATGGGTTGGTGTTGAACTGAGTGCAGAAAATAAAACCATGTTTTGGATACCGGAAGGTTTTGCTCATGGCTTTATCGCACTTGAAGACAATACCCAGTTTTTGTACAAAACCACCAATTACTACAATAAAGAAAGTGAAGGCGCTATTATTTGGAATGATCCAACACTAGCGATTAACTGGCCTCTTGATGAGGTTGGTGAGGTGTTGGTGAGTGATAAAGATCAGATTGCAGATGCATTTAAAGCATAAAAAAAGAGGAGTTTATCTCCTCTTTTTTTATCGAGGCTGTTTCAATATTATTTTATATGGTGCGACTAAACAGGTTGATAAAATGAACTGAATAAGTAATTTGAGTATGTAAAAAGGGACAACATAAAAAGGTAGAGTCTGTAGTGCAGTGATACTCGTTGGAATAATTCGATCATAATAGCGACGACGAATTGCCAAAGAAGCATTTTTTCTCAATTCTTTAGATAAGCTCTGCTGGTTAATACAGTAAGCCTTTTTGGCTTCTGGATGTGTCTTGGAATAGTCTTTTAAGAATTGAGACATGCTTTGGCGGAGCAAAATCACTTGCCGTCTTACTTCAAAATGATCTTTTTTCTTTTTGGCTTGGGCAATAACACTGGTGTCATGGTAGCGGAAATAATTTAAACACTCATGCGTAAAGAAGATGTCACCTTGCGATACGATTTTTGCCCAAATTTCCCAATCACCAATAAAGCGTAGACTTGGATTAGCTCCACCTACATCGAAATAAGTCTGTTTTTTAAAAATGACACCACTGGCATTTGGAATGGTGTTTTGAGCATTTAAAAATCTTTCGATATATTCGAGACCATTCATTTCAAAATCATTTTCAAATAATTTTGAATCAACTTGATCAGTAAAATCTTTCCATGAACCCGTGACTTCACCTTGTGCATTCATTCGATGAGATTGGCTGTAGGCAAGAACAAGCTTAGGATTTTTTTCAAAATGAGGGACTAATTTTTCCAAAAATTGTAAGTCGGCAACATCATCAGACTCTGCAATCCAGATCAGATCGCCTTTTGCTAGATGCATGCCTTTGTTCCATTGGCAAAATGTTGAGCCTGAATTTTGTTCATTGATGATGCAATGTGAAACTTTCGGATGGCTTTTGTATTTCGCTAAAATTTCGGCACTATGATCGGGTGATAGATCATCTAAAAGAATCACTTCAAATTGCGAATAGCTTTGGTTAAGAATGCTCTCAATTCTGTCTTCTAAATATTGGTCATGGTTATAACTTGGAACAATAACACTAACAAACACGTGAGGGTGGCCTATACAAAATTAAAAAAGCTAAAACTTAAGCTTGAAGCAATAAGTCAACGACGGTCTCTATCCTATTTTTATAAGTATGACTCTGTTGAACTTTATACATGGCTGCTTCAGCGCTGATTATTGGATCTTTTAACTTCAATTGCAATTCTTGCGGATTCTCAAATGAAATAATTTCATTTTTGATATCAAAAGCATAGTTTAGATCTTCAACATACTCGCTTACCAAAATACAACCACAAGCCGGAGCTTCGAAACAACGCATATTCATACCTTGACGAATATTTTTCTTGTTAATGACATTCAAGATGTAACGATGCGTTCTGTAGAGTTCGGCAACTTCAGTCAAAGGAATATTGTGAGGGTGAACAATACTGTTTGATTTGCTGAGTTTATCCCATCCTTTCCCATAGACAGTGAGGGGAAGGGGAATCTGTTCAATGAGCTCTTGTCGATCAGGCGACCATGCGCCTACAAATAAAAGACGATCATCTTTTTGTTCATTGCTAGAAAAGAAGACATTTGGATTATAAGCAAGAGGCAGATAAATGGCATGATTTAGTCCCATTGCTCTCGCATCTTCGATAAAGCTAGAATCGGTAAAACAATATAAATCAATGACGTCTTTAGATTTTAATAAGCGTTCATCAAAAAAGTCACCAATCCAATGTGCTTTTTTGCATGGAAAGTCTGCCAAAACTTGCAGTAAATGATCATTAAAATAAAAAAGATCGGCAATGAGAATCAAATCTGGCTGAAACGTTTGCAGTTTCTTTTTGAGTAAATTTGCCGTATATATATCTTTGTTTGGTAATAGCTTTTTCAGAAACCGATCGGTGGTATTGTTATGATTTAAGGCAAAGCCTTGGATTTCATAATCAGGGCTTTGATGGGCAGCAGCAAGAATATTTTCGTACCACTGCAAAATACCGCTGCGTTTACCAATGATGAGCAGTTTCTTTTGCATTACTTTTTATCCGCATTACCTTTGAGCACCATATAAATCAGTGCAACAAAGATAAGTAATGCACCGACTAAACTGCTTACACAGAAATAAAGAATACGTTGGTTCGTCGTGAGGTTAAATAATTCATTCGCAAGGATGTAGCGCATGAAAAACCATTGTGCGAGGGAGAATACAATCACGACTAAAGCATGTCGACGTACATCTGGGCGCATAGCCATAAAGCTGACCTCTTAATTGAAAGCAGCTTATTATGCCACTGACGTGCTTTTTCGCAAAGCATAGCTTATAAAAACCGAATGTTTGTTTGAGACCGTCTAATAAAAAACCCTGCAATTGCAGGGTTTTTTATTAAAGAGCAATTAAGCTTCTTTCTTTTGTTGTTCACGTAAGCGGATGCCCAAGTCACGAAGCTGGTTTGCTTCAACAGGAGCCGGTGCTTGAGTAAGTGGACATTCAGCAGTTTTCGTTTTAGGGAACGCAATAACATCACGAATTGAAGTCGCGCCAGTCATAAGCATTACTAAACGGTCAAGACCAAATGCCAAACCACCGTGAGGAGGTGCACCGTAACGAAGCGCATTGAGTAAGAAGCTGAATTTTTCTTCTGCTTCTTCATCGGAAATACCAAGCGCTTCAAAAATCGCTTTTTGCATTTCTAATGTGTAAATACGAAGTGAACCACCACCAACTTCAGTACCGTTCAATACCATGTCGTAAGCAACAGAAAGTGCTTCGCCTGGATTGCTCTTCACATCTTCTACGCTAGATTTAGGTAATGTGAATGGATGGTGAACAGAAGTCCATTTGCCATCGTCAGTTTCTTCAAACATTGGGAAGTCAACAACCCAAAGTGGAGCCCATTCACAAGTCGCAAGGTTCAAGTCATGACCGATTTTGACACGAAGCGCACCCATTGCATCATTTACAATTTTAGCTTTGTCCGCACCAAAGAATACGATATCACCATTTTCAGCGCCAACACGTTCAAGCAATTGCATTACGATTGGTTCGATGAATTTAACGATAGGAGATTGAAGACCTTCAATTCCTTTTTCGATTTCATTGACTTTAATGTACGCTAAGCCTTTCGCACCGTAGATACCGACAAATTTAGTGTATTCGTCAATCTGACTACGTGTTAATGAACCTGCGCCCGGTACACGAAGTGCTGCAATACGGCCTTTAGGGTCTTTAGCTGGACCTGCAAATACTTTGAACTCAACTTCTTGCATTAAGTCTGCAACATCAACGAGTTTTAACGGAATACGCAAGTCTGGTTTATCAGATGCATAATCACGCATTGCTTCGCTGTATGGCATACGGCGGAATTTTTCAAATTTTACGCCAAGCAAGTCGTTAAATAATTTAACAGTCATGCCTTCCATCAAATCCATAATGTCATCGTCGTTTAAGAACGATGTTTCAATGTCGATTTGAGTAAATTCAGGCTGACGGTCAGCACGTAAGTCTTCATCACGGAAACATTTCGCGATTTGGTAGTAGCGATCAATACCACCAACCATCAACAATTGTTTGAACAATTGTGGTGATTGTGGAAGTGCATAGAAGCTACCATTTTGTACTCGGCTTGGTACTAAATAGTCACGCGCACCTTCAGGGGTTGCACGAGTTAAAATCGGAGTTTCAACGTCTAAGAAACCATGATCGTCTAAATAGTTACGAATCAAGTTGGTTACTTTAGAACGGAAGCGTAAACGCTCTAACATTTCTGGACGACGGATGTCCAAGAAACGATATTTTAAACGGTGTTCTTCAGACACATTAATTGTGTCGTCATTTAATGGGAATGGTGGAGTTTCAGATGCAGCAAGAACTTCGATTTCTTTGCCTAAAACTTCGATTTGACCACTCACCATATTTGGGTTTTCAGTACCTTCATAACGGCGACGAACACGACCTGTAATTTTTAATACATATTCAGAACGTGCTTTATCTGCAGTTGCAAATGCTTCTGGAGTATCTGGGTCAATAACCACTTGAACGAGACCATCGCGGTCACGCATATCAAGGAAAATAACACCGCCATGGTCACGGCGACGATGTACCCAACCGCATAATGTAACGGTCTGGTCGATTTGGGCTTCAGTTAAAGAGCCACAGTAATGAGTTCGCATCATGATGAAGATTATCCAAACTATATTGGCTGAAAAGACGGATGCGTAAACCGCGCACCGTCAAAAAAATAAGTTTTCGATTATGCCCTGTTGAATGGCATGCCACAAGAACTAGATCAAAAAACAGCTATAATTTAGCTAAAAATGAGCAATTTGGCAGCAACTTTAGCTATTTAGCCCATTCTTTGTTGTCGATCTAAAAATAAGAATAATAGACATCCCAAACTAAAAGTACTTAACCAACCTTGCATAAACTCATTAATAGAGCGGCCAGTAAAATAATAGGTATCAGAATGCCAAACCTCATGGGGAATATAACGGGCATAGTCCCAAAATGAAAATAAGCCTAAAAGTGTAGATAAAGTAAATAAACACCAAGCAAAAATTTTAATTTTATAATTTACTTTCCAATGCTGTTTATGGCGCTGATAGTAATGAATATTCATCCAGCCTAAAAAAGGTAATGCCAGAGCAGAAGAACCGAGTTGAAGAAGGCGATGCAATGGATAAGGGCGGCCAAACAAGTGAACAGTTTGCGATAAAAAGTCTTGAAATATAAAAGTTCTAAAGTCTGAGTGGGTAAGGCCATCCCAAATGAGATGTGTTGCTATACCAATGAGTAGAGCAATTATGATTCCAATAAAAAAGCTAAAAAAATGTCTAAAAGAATCTAGTTTTAAATCGTGTTGGATACCAAAAAAACGGTAAACCACAGGTCGGTAAAGTAAATACCAAATGGCAGAGAATAATAGCCCTAATGCAAGGTTAGGGTAGAAAAGCCCCTTCCATTGATGAGTCAGCATACCTGATTGCATTGTAAATAAGCGGTAAAGATCGGGCGTCATACTGCCAATTGCTAAGGCGGCAATGGGTAACGTGTTTCGGCTCAATTTAGCAAGTGGAGGGGCGATAACTGCATGGGAGATTGTAAAAGGCATTAGAAAAGAAAGCTTCTCACATCATCAAAAAGTTGAGTCTATCGAAACATGTCATTAGCGAATGTTTTTTATTGCAAAACAATTGAAATGTTATAATATAACAAAACAAAAGGCGTACGATTAGAGACTCACCTCATGTTGTTCTATAAAAATATTTTGACCTTATCCATTTTGGCTGCCATATCTATACCTGTATTTGCAGCAGAAAATGAAAATGTTGAGAAGTTAGAAACTATCCGCATCAAGGCGCACCCCCTTGAGCAAACTTCAAAAGATTTTGCAGTCGCAGATACTGTAGTTGACCAAAAGCATTTGACTGAAGGGGCCGCCACTATTGGGGATGCGCTTAATAGTGAGGTGGGGATTTATACGAATCAGTTTGGAGCTGGTTCAAGTCGTCCGGTGATTCGTGGCCAAGATGGACCACGTGTTAAAGTTCTTCAAAATTCATCTGAAAATGTGGATGTCTCAACTTTGTCTCCTGATCATGCTGTAACAGTAGATCCAGTTCTCGCAAAACAAGTTGAAGTGATTCGTGGGCCCTCTACTTTATTGTTTGGTGCTGGAACTGTTGGTGGTTTAGTCAACGTTATTGATAACAAGATCCCTACACAAATGCCTGAAAATGGTTATGAAGGACAAGTTGGCTTACGTTACAACACTGGAAGTGATGAAAAGCTGGCGAGTGCTGGGGTAACTGTAGGGTTGGGAAGCCAAGTTGCATTACGTGTTGAGGGGTTAACACGTGATGCGAATAACTATATTGCACCAAACTATATTCATGAAGGTGAAAAAGAGCGCCGTGTAGACAATACCTTTACACAAGGTGATTCAGTGAATGTGGGGTTGTCTTGGATTTATGATCGTGGTTATACGGGTATTTCTTATAGTAATCGTCGAGACCAGTATGGCTTACCGGGACATAGCCATGAATACGAAACCTGCCATTTAGATGATCTGAGCTTGCATTGTGGAGACCATGATCATGAAGAGGGTGAAGAAGCCCATGCCCATGAAGAACATGAGCACGAACATGGCGGCCCATGGATTGACTTAAAATCTGAGCGTTATGATTTTAAAACCGAGTTAAATGATCCATTTGCAGGCTTCCAAAAGTTACGTGCCCAAGCGAGCTATACTGACTATCAGCATGATGAAATTGAAGAAGGGACAATCGCGACTCGATTCCAAAACAAAGGTTATGATGGGCGTATTGAGTTAGTCCATAATCCTATTGCTGATTGGGAAGGGGTAATTGGTACCCAGTTAGGCCAACAAAAACTAAATTTAACTGGTGAAGAAGCATTTATGGCACCAACTACTACCAAAAAGTGGAGTGTTTTTGCTTTAGAACATAAACAATGGAAAGATGTTCATTTTGAACTTTCTGCCCGTGCAGATCAGCAAGAAATTGATGTAGACGATAATTCTAAACAAGATTTTGATGGTTCGGCATTTTCTTACGCAGGTGCTGCGAATTGGGAGTTTGCACCGAACTATAAACTCTCTTTTGTCGCTTCACATCAAGAGCGTCTGCCTCTTGCTCAAGAGTTATATGCAAATGGTGCCCATTTTGCGACCAATACTTATGAGTTAGGAAATGATCAACTCAGTAAGGAAAAATCAAATAATGTTGAGTTAGGTTTGCATTTTGATAATGACAAACTTGATTATCATCTTCATGTTTACCATAACTGGTTTGATGACTACATCTATGCGCAAACCCTTGACCGTTATAAAGACTTCCGTTTAGTTCAATACACTCAAGATAAAGCACGTTTCTATGGTGCTGAGGGTGAAATTGGTTATCAAATTACGCCAATGTACAAGATCAGTGCTTTTGGCGATTACGTGCGCGGTAAGATTGATGCCGAGGGTAACGCCCCACGTATTCCGGCTGGGCGTTTAGGTACTAAAGTTGATGCAGATTTTGGTGACGGTTTTAGTGGTTCTGCTGAGTACTATCATGTCTTTAATCAAGATAAGATTGCGGCTTATGAAACCGAAACAGAAGGCTACAACATGCTCAATTTAGGGGTAGCATACTCTGGACAATATGGTGCAAAAACAGATTATCGCGTTTATTTAAAAGCGAATAACTTGTTAGATGACACGGTTTATCAACATGCATCGTTCTTATCAAATATCCCGCAAGTTGGACGTAACTTTACCGTTGGTGTAGATTTTAGTTTCTAAGGCTTCAACACGAAACTAAACTTGAAAAATCAAGCCAAAAGACCTAATTTGAAACTATCAAGTTAGGTCTTTTTTATGCGTATTTTTCAGCGAATTCATCAAAAGTTAAATTGGTCAGGACGTCGTTATATGGCGGTCATACTTTGCGTTGTTGCTATTGCATATCTTGCATCGGCAATTTATCACACAGTGAAACCATTGCCGCAAGGAATTAACTTTAGTGGCAAGCTCAGACATGCCGATGTTAAATTTTTAGCCGATAAAACGTATATTGATGCGAATGGGCAACAACAGGTTGATCAGCACATCTTTGATGAAATCTTGAAAATGATTGATGAGGCAAAAACCACAATTGTGGTGGATATGTTCTTATTTAATTCAGAAGTAGGCGATTCAAAACTAAAGCAACGACCATTGATGCAAGAGCTCACTGATGCATTAGTGAGTAAAAAAAGACAAAACCCTCAAATTCAGGTTGTTATGATTACCGACCCGATTAATTCGGTATATGGTGGACTAAGCCCTGAACACTACCGTCAATTACGCCAAGCTGGTGTTGATGTCATCGAAACGAATCTGGCACCTTTACGTGCTTCAAACCCATTTTGGTCAGGCTTTTGGTACATCTGCTGTCAAAATATTGGCAATAATCCAGAGAAAGGCTGGTTACCCAACCCCTTTGGCGATGAAAAAATTACGCTACGTAGTTATTTGAACTTATTTAACTTTAAAGCAAACCATCGTAAAACTGTTGTCGTTGATACCGATACGGGTTGGAAGTCATTGGTGACTTCAGCCAATCCGCATGATGGTAGTTCGCGCCATTCTAATGTGGCATTGGTGGTAAATGGAGCCACAGCTGTTGATGTACTCCAAACCGAAGCTGCTGTTGCGCAAATGTCAGGAAGTAGTTCACCATCACTTATATTAGGCGATTTTGAAAAAGACGTTAGCAAGCCTCAAGTTCAAGTGCTAACTGAAGGGGCAATCTATGAAGCTGTATTAAAATTAATTAATACGGCTAAACCTAAAGAACATCTTGATTTAAGTATGTTCTATTTGTCTGAACGTAAGATTATTAAAGCTCTAAAAAGTGCCCAAGAACGTGGCGTTATTGTTCGTGTTTTACTCGATCCAAATAAAGATGCGTTTGGTAGACAAAAGAATGGTATCCCAAACCGTCAGGTAGCTTCAGAGTTACATGCTGCCGGCATTCCAATTCGTTGGTGTGATACTCATGGTGAGCAGAACCATAGCAAAATGATCTTAAAATATAATGCTCAACAAGCTGAGTTAATTGTAGGATCTGCCAATTTTACAGCCCGTAATTTAAAAAATTATAACCTTGAAACGGATATGTTGGTTGTAGGCAAAGTTCAAGATCAAGTCTTTAAAGACGCTCAGAATTACTTCAATACTTCGTGGTCAAACCTACAAGGTAGACAGATGAGCGTGGACTATGCGAAGTATGCCGATGAGTCTAAAGTGAAGTATTGGATTTATCGTTTTATGGAATGGTCAGGTTTATCGACTTTTTAATCACTATCTTGAAGTTTTCCAAAAAGTAGCAAGGTGATTGCCGACATGAATGTCGCCGTTTCACTGTGTTGCAGGGAAGCAACATCAGTGAAACAAAGGTTTTTGTCACTTTTGACCTCTCAAAAGTGAGGCATTAGCTTATACAAAAGACATTCAAATATTATTGTAAGTAAGGGCTGTGCCATAAGTCCGAGTTAAGGCGTAGGCGGAATCAATTGATCCAAAGCCTTATCATCTAACTTCTCTATTTCACTCAAATCCGTCTTAATTTTCCACTGCGACTCATCATCTACAGGATTCGGCAAACGCGCTTCAAGCCAATCACAAACCACATCTGGAGAAAACTCAGGGTGATTACACTGAATAACCCATGATAAAAAATCTTTTGCTTCACCATTCATGTAAGGTGGTGGAGATACAGGAAAGAATAAAGTAGGTAAACGCTCATTCGTCGACAGGTAATTTAAAACATGCCCGAGTTCTTGAACGGTTTGCCATGCGAGAGGGTGTTCTACATCAATACTGAACTTAAACCACCAAGCGTGTTCGCCATCTGCTCCATGAGCCATGATACGGGCTTCTTGTACACTTGGAACTTTGCAGAAAAATTGATGAAGACGTTCAAAACTGATTTCAGACACAGCAATTGACCTAGCTTGAAAAATGCTAATGGTAGCACAGATACAGATTCTTCATATTTTCTTTATAGTCATTACAAACAATATCAATCAAAGCCATTTTATTCATGGTTTCTCCTTGACTCTCTCTTAATCTAGCTTCAGATCAAGATAAAAAGGAATACACCATGAAAAAGCCTATTGTTCTCGTACTTTCAACATTAATGTTGGGTATGTCGGCAACTGCGATGGCCGATTCAAATCATCGTTGGGATAACTATCACGGTAAAGACCATAATCGCTATGAACAGCGTCATGATTATCGTTATGACCACCGCAATGATCATAGAGCTCCTGTTTGGTCACACTCTGAGCGTGGAAACCATTATGGCCGATATGTAGCCTTTAAGCGCGGTGATCGTATTCCTGTGGAATATCGTAATAGCCGTTATTATGTCTCAGACTGGCGTGCACATCGCTTATATGCACCACCACGTGGATACCACTGGGTGAAGACTCCTAACCAATACTTATTGGTTGACTCGAAACATCACATTTATCGAGTTCGTTAAACGTAAAATAAAAAATGGCCAGCTTAGGGCCATTTTTTTATGCCAACTCGTCATCTTGCGGTTGGGGTGTTTTTAAAGAAGTAGGTGTTTTTGAATGTTTTTCTTTCATAACAGATGGGTAGTGCCAAGAAGCAAAACGGACAACTAAAATAGAGAGAGCTAAAATAAGAATTGAGCCAGTAATAATGACTTGATCAAGGTCGGCTTTATGGTCATGTTGGATATCAGAAATAAGTAAACGTGTTAGGGCTGTAATGGCGACATAAATAAGAAAACGTACAGGCATATGATTGGTTTTAAAGTAAATCCCAACCATTGCCCCAAGTTCTAGGTAAATAAATAACAATAAGATGTCATCGATTGATGCATATTTTTTGACGGTCAGAATTTCAAAAACGGTATGAGCAGCAGACCAAGCAATCATACAGCCTATGATAAATAAGGCTAAATAATGAAAAGCCTCAACAGCATAATGTCCAAACCGATCAAGGGTTCTTTCAAACTTTTTGGGATCAGGCATAGTAAAATCTTTTTTAATATGAGAATGTTTAGAAATTAAACAAATTTTGTGCCAATGGAAATAGTAAATACAAAATAAAAAACGCCTGATTTTTCAGGCGCTTTTATAAAGAACTTAATTAAGCTTGATTGGTAAAGTAATCTTCACTAAAGCCCATAATTAAGTCTGAACCAGCTTTGATTTTAGCAATCCGTGCATCAATATCTGGCAAGATACGTTCAACAAAGTATTGAGCCAATGCAAGTTTGTTTTGGTAGAAATCACCAGATTTATCTTTAGCAGCGGCAGCAATTTTTGCAAACATATAAGAGAAGCTGAGTAGACCCACTGCATGTAAGTAATCAACAGCAGCAGAGTTCGGGAACTCTACATTTTCAGCAGCTTGCTCAATAATAAACTGAGTGATTGCTTCAATTTCAGTTGCAGCATCTAAAGTTGCATCTTTAATGAAGTTCAAGTCAGTGTCTAGGTCATTTGCAAAGTCACGAATTTCAGTGATGTATTCAGCAATGAATGCACCGCCACATTTAATGGTTTTACGACCAATTAAATCTTGAGATTGAACGCCGTTAGTTCCTTCGTAGATTTGAGCAATACGAAGATCACGGATACATTGTTCCATACCCCATTCACGAATATAACCGTGACCACCAAATACCATTTGAGCATCTAAAGTTGCTTGGAATGCTGTATCTGTGAGGTAAGCTTTTGCAATTGGAGTTAAAAGCGCAACACGGTCATTGGCTTTTTTCACGGCTTCTGCATCAGTTGAGAATTTAGTGATATCGAGTTGTTGACCTACATAGACTGCAAAGGCACGAGAAGCTTCGTTGTTTGCACGTACGTTTAACAACATACGACGTACATCGCCGTGGACTAAAATGCTGTCAGCAGGTTTGCTTGGTGACTGAACACCAGCTGCACTACGACCTTGTAAACGGTCAGTCGCGTATTGAGCAGCATTTTGATAAGCAAATTCAGAAGCACCTAAACCTTGAATACCCATTGATAAACGTTCGTAGTTCATCATAACGAACATGGCAGCAAGGCCTTCGTTTTCTTTACCAACGAGGTAACCTTTCGCACCATCAAAGTTCATCACACAAGTTGCAGATGCTTTGATCCCCATCTTATGTTCAATAGAGCCTGGACCAACATGGTTACGGTCACCTAAAGAACCGTCTTCATTTACAAGGTATTTCGGTACAATAAATAGCGAGATACCACGTGAACCAGCAGGAGCATCTGGAGTTTTAGCAAGTACCAAGTGAATGATGTTTTCTGCTAAATCGTTGTCACCGCCAGTGATGAAGATTTTAGTACCTGTAATGTTATAAGTACCATCTTCATTGCGCTCGGCTTTAGTTTTGATAATACCTAAGTCAGTACCGGCATGTGGTTCAGTCAAACACATGGTACCTGACCATTCACCTGAATAAATCTTAGGTAAATACGTTTCTTTTTGCTCTTGAGATGCGTAGCTACTTAAAGCCATACCTGCACCTACTGAAAGAAGTGGGTAGAGCATGAAAGATGGGTTTGTCGCGAATAACATTTCATCGGCAAGAACGGTAAGCATTTTTGGCATGCCTTGACCGCCCCATTCTTCATCTGCACCTAAGCCAATCCAACCACCTTCTGCATATTGACGAAATGCATCTTTAAAGCCAGCAGGAGTAAAGACTTCGCCGTTTTCGTAGCGAGCGCCTTCTTCATCACCAGTACGGTTTAATGGATGAGTCACGTTCTGAGCAAATTTAGCCATTTCTTCTAAAATTGCTTCAGCTGTTGCAGCATCTACATGAGCGAGTTTCTCATTAGCCTGCCAAAATTGTTCTGCTTTAAATACATCATTTAAGATGAATTTCATATCAGCTAAAGGAGCATTGTAAATTGGCATAATCGTTCACCTTTTTTGTGCACATCGGCCTGTGCTAGATATCCTGTAAAACGAAATGGATATTGAATTTAAAATCTAAATTTATCATTGATTTTATAAAAAAAGGACCGTCAAAACTGAGCAGTCCTTTTTTGGTTTTTAACATTGCATATCGCAACTAACTATGATTAGAAAGCGAAATGTTCAGCATCTAATGCCATCAATGGGTCTAAACCACCTGCGATAACATCTACATGAGAGCGTACACGCGGTAAAATTTTCTTGAAGTAGAAGCGAGCAGTAGTTACTTTCGCATTGTAGAAATCAACATCGGTTGTACCCGCAGCTAATTTCTCTTGTGCTACAAGCGCCATACGAGCCCATAGATAAGCTAAAGTAACGTAACCAGAGAAGTAGAGGTAATCTACAGCCGCTGCACCCACTTCATCCGGATTTTGCATTGCACGCATACCGATTTGCATAGTGAGATCGCCCCATTCTTTGTTCAGCGCAGCAAGTGGCTCAACAAATTCTTTCATGGCAGCATTGTCTTTATTTGCTTCTACAAACTTGTGAACAATCTTAGTGAAATCACGAAGCATTGCACCTTGAGTTTGTAAAACTTTACGGCCTAACAAATCAAGTGCCTGAATTTCAGTTGTACCTTCATACAAACAAGCAATACGTGTATCACGTACGATTTGCTCCATGCCATGCTCAGAAATGAAGCCATGACCACCGAACACTTGAACACCGTGCTTAGCAGATTCAGAACCTGTTTCAGTTAAGAATGCTTTTGCAATTGGAGTCAATAAAGACAAGATGTTGTCAGCAAACTTACGCTCTTCTTCAGTTTCGCCTTTTTCAACGATATCTGCATATTGAGCAAGTAAGTAAACAAGTGCACGACCACCTTCAGCAAACGCTTTTTGAGTTAACAGCATGTTACGAACGGCAGGGTGAACGATAATTGGATCTGCTTCTTTTTCTGGAGCTTTAGGACCAGAAAGTGAACGCATAGCTAAACGTTCTTTCGCGTAAGTTAAAGCACCTTGGAAAGAAGACTCAGATGCAGATAAACCTTGAACCGCAGTACCAATACGTGCTGTGTTCATGAAGGTAAACATACAGTTCAAACCACGGTTTTCAGGGCCAATTAAATAACCTTTTGCTTGGTCAAAGTTAATGACACAAGTCGCGTTACCGTGAATACCCATTTTGTGCTCGATTGAACCACAACGTACGGCATTACGTTCGCCTAGAGTTCCGTCTGCATTGACGTTGAACTTAGGAACGATGAATAACGAAATCCCTTTAGTTCCTTTTGGTGCGCCTGGTAGACGAGCAAGAACGATATGGATAATGTTTTCAGCCATGTCGTGTTCACCAGCAGAGATAAAGATTTTCTCGCCAGAGATTGCATAGCTACCATCTGCATTTGGTTCTGCTTTAGTACGGATAATACCTAAATCTGAACCTGCATGAGATTCAGTTAAACACATCGTACCTGTCCAAACACCTGAAACAAGATTTGGTAAGTAAGTATTTTTTTGCTCTTCAGAACCGTGATGTTCTAATGTACGTACTGCACCGTGAGACAAACCAGGGTACATACCCCATGCCCAGTTAGAGCTACCTACCATTTCTGAAATTGCGATACCTAAAGAGTTAGGTAAGCCTTGACCACCGTATTGTTCTTCTGCTGATAAAGACGGGAAGCCAAGTTCGATGTATTTTTGATAAGCTTCTTTAAAGCCTGTTGGTGTAGTTACTACACCATCATTCCAAGTACAACCTTCACGGTCGCCAACTTGGTTTAAAGGAGAAAGTTCATTTTCACAGAAGTCTGCCGCAGCTTCTAAATATTGATCAACCAATTCACGGCTTACGTTACCTTGAAAGTCTGGTAATTTTGCATAGTGTTCTTCAGCATTTAATAATTCATGCAAAACGAATTGCATATCACGTAAGGGCGCTTTGTATTGTGGCATATCGGGTTCCTCAATACTGGTGAAACCAGAGTTATAATCCTAATCTACGATAATGTGCCATAAGGCACCTTGAACTATTACATCGTGCAACAACTTGCATAACTGTACAAGCACCTCGGGGCCTTTACTTTGTGACTGCAAAGTCAAGAAAAAAATACTTGAACTATGTAAGTGCTTTGAGTGTAAACACTTTTGATGAAGTTTAGATGAGACAAATAGTCAAAATCGTAAATAGTTATGTATAAACAAAAGGCGCCTTCTGGCGCCTTTTGTTTTACTGTTTTTAGAATTATTTTGCTTGAGATGTTACTGGAGCAGGTGCATTGACTGGTGGTTGAGGACGTTTTGGCTCAAAGCGGAGGTTACATGTACCTTCAAGTGTTTTATCTCCAACTTGAACATTGACAGTTTGTCCAACAGCTTTACCTTCACATGCTTTTTGAATTTGCTCAAAACGAGCTTTACGCTCTGCACGGTGTTGTTCCCATGCTGCTTTTTGTTCAGGCGTAAATTCACGGTGTTTCATACGATGGTGGTGACCATCACGTGGGCCATCTTGCATCATGCCATGTTCTGGCTTAGGTGGTTGAGTTGTTGATTGACAAGCAGCCAAACTACCCATAGTTACAATTGCTGCACTGAATAATGCAATTTTAGCCGTCATTTTCATGGTTAAAACCCTTTAATGTTTGTTTTAAGATGGCTTAAAGATTAGATAATAAAGATGAAGAAACAATGGAGAGTTTTTCTTTTCGTTGTTGGTTACAATGCAAAATATAGAGTAAAAATGAGAGAGTGCTTTTGAACGTTCTACGTGTTCCCATAGCCTTGCGGTTATTTTTAACGGTCTTGCTTACCACGCTGTTAATTGCAACTGCAAGTTTGAGTGTTCTGCACTGGACGATGCAAAAGAACTTTGCCAAATATGTAGCCGATGTTGAAATGCAAAAGCTAGATCGGCTCATTACTAATCTGGGAAATGTATATACCGTTTATCATGATTGGGGGAATGCGATTCAGGCGCAAATCTTACAAATTGAAGGAACGGCAGCACCAGATGATTATGACCGTCTTTCCCAGTGGTGGTTACGGCGCCAATATGATATTGCCATTCAGCAGCATTCTTTCGATGAACACACTCTCATTAATATTTCTCCAGATGCGGGAACGGTAAATAAGAACTCTATTTTTAGTGATGAAGAACTACGTACGCTTGAGCAAAACTTACCTTCGGAATATCAACCGTTTGAAGGTTTAAGATTCCCGCTAAGTGCAAACCAGTTTCGTCCAAGCGATGATAAAAACAAATCAAAAAAAGGAAGCCTCAAAGACATTGAGACGCAAAATGGTAAGAAACGTTTTATTGCTTTACCAGACCGGCTGGGCTTAAGTTCTCGTTTATCTTTATATGATGCCAAACACCAGTTCGTAGTCGGTGAACCTCCATCTTCGGATCAGATGTCTTATCGCCCGATTATGGTCAATAGTCAGGTCGTAGGTTATTTAGGTCTAAAACCAGTTTTAGATAAAGAAGATGCATTAAGTATTAATTTCTTCAGTAATCAAAAGCGCTATTTACTTTTAATTTATGCCTTAACATTACTGTCGAGTTTAGTTGCAGCACTTTTAATGGCAACTTATTTTAAAAAGCCAATTCAGCGTCTATTAAATGCAACAAATGAGTTAACAAAAGGTAATTATCAACACCAAGTTGTGATTAAACGAAATGATGAGTTAGGTGATTTATCTACTCAATTAAATCATTTAGCTGAAATTTTACATCAGCATGAAGAATCACGACGTCAATGGGTTGCAGATACCTCTCATGAATTGAAAACTCCATTGGCTGTTCTGCAAGCGCAGATTGAAGCGATGCAAGACGGTATCCGAAAGGCAACACCTGAACATCTTGATGCCATGATGCGACAAGTTTCGAGTTTAAAGAAATTGACACAAGATTTGGCAGACTTGGCTCAGGCTGATGCTCAACAACTTAAATGTTATTTGAGTTCGGTTAATCCTTGGGAAGTTATACTGCAAGAAGTTGAAAATTTCAGACCTAAACTCGAACAAGCAGGGTTAGAAATTGAGGTGGAAGGTGAAGGCGCTTCTTTATTGTTAGACCGTGATCGATTTAAACAAATTATTGTTAACTTGATCGGTAATAGTATTCGCTATACCGAAACAAGTGGAAAGATTCATATTCATACAAATCAAACGCCTCAGGAGTGGACTTTATATGTTGATGACAGTCCATTTGGTTTAAGTGATGAGCAATTATCACGTTTAGGTGAACGTTTTTATCGTGTCGATGATTCGCGTACGCGTAGTACAGGTGGAACAGGACTAGGCTTAGCTTTATCTTGTAAAATTGCGCAGGCGCTTGGTGGTACACTCAGTTTTGAACACTCACCATTAGGTGGTTTACGTTGTGTACTGACCTTTAAAAAGCAGAGTTAAATAAAAGGAAAAATGGCCCATGAAACATATTATGTTGGTTGAGGATGAAGTCGAGTTAGCGCATCTGGTGCGTGATTATCTTGAGGCTGCTGGATTCGAAGTAAGCATGTTTCATGATGGTCAGGATGCTTACACGAGCTTTCAACAACGTAAACCTAATTTAATGATTCTGGACTTAATGGTTCCAAGAATGGATGGTTTAACGATTTGCCGTAAGGTACGTGAACAGTCAGATTTACCGATTATTATGGTGACGGCACGTACCGAAGAAATTGATCGTGTCTTGGGTCTAAACATGGGGGCAGATGATTATGTGTGCAAACCTTTTAGTCCAAAAGAACTGGTTGCTCGTGTACAGGCCGTTTTACGCCGTTTAGAACGTAAGGCTGAGCCAGAGCAAAATGATTCTTTCCGTATTGATAAAGCACAGCAAAGAATTTGGTATCAACAAAAATCTTTAAGTTTAACTCCAACAGAATTTCGCCTACTTGAGTTATTTTTAGAACATGTGGGGCAAGTTTATTCACGTGCACAATTATTAGATCATATTAATCCGGATAGCTTTGATGTTGCAGACCGAGTTATTGATAGCCATATTAAAAACTTGCGTCGAAAAATCACGGAAGTGGCCGAAACTGGTAACCGTCATGAGTGGATTCAAGCTGTTTATGGAGTAGGTTACCGCCTCGAATATCCAGAAGAATAATTGCTTAGAAAAGTTATGCTGTGGATAACCACAATGTTATCCACAGAAAATGTGGATAAAAAATTAAGAAGAACAGCTCACCGCTACATCAGGTACATCGCTTGGTAACGGACCTAAATCTTCCGGTTTTTCCAAATCTGGTTGTCTTGTATAGGGATGGTTGAGTAGCTTAAATAAGCGGTCAACCTCACTAAAATCATCTCGCTCCGCTGCCTCAATAGCTCGCTGTGCCATATGGTTACGTAAGATATAAATTGGATTTACCTGCTGCATGTTTGCGTCAAGCTCATCAATATCTTGATATTCACGGATGTTTTGATACTGCGTAAGGAATGCATCAAATTGTCGAATATCAAGGCAGTCATCACGTAAGGCTTTGTATTCTTTATTTTGAAGGCGAATGAAGCTTTGGGTGTAATCGAGCTGCTCCGCTTGCAGAATACGCAAAAAGCTTAAGCCGCATTCAGTACTGTCTTTATGAAAATGAGGAAGCCCCATTTTTTTGCACAATCCAGTGGTGTAGTGCTCAATAAAGGTGGGCTCAAACTCTTCTAAGCAAGCAGCTAATTCTTCTTTGAATTGCTCTTTTTGTTCAGGTTCAGCAAGTGGAATAAGATTATTTAACCAAGTCCATAAGTTCCAGTGCGCAATACTCGGTTGGTTTTGATAGGTATAACGCCCTTGGTAATCGGAATGGTTGTTAATCCAGTTTGGACGGAAACGTTCCATAAAACCGTATGGACCAAAATCGAGTGTAGAACCCGTAATATTTAAGTTATCGGTATTCATCACACCATGAGCAAAACCGACTAGCTGCCATTTGGCGATCATAATGGCTGTATTTCTAATCACAGCTTTAGCAAAAGCTAAAATAGGTTGCTCTTCTTGTTGGCATTCTGGATAGTGCCATTCAATACATTTTTGAGTGAACTCGGCCAATAGCTCAGGTGCATATTGATTGATCCATTCAAAATGGCCTAAACGGATATGACATTCAGATGTTCTAAGTAACATTGCGCCAGGTTCTAGCTTTTCACGCTGTACACCTTGAGTGGAGCTTGTAAAACCTACTGCGTGACTAGAAGCAACCCCTAAAGCATTTAAAGCATGTCCTGCTAAATATTCACGAATAACAGAGCGTAAAACTGCTCGCCCATCTCCCATACGCGAATAGGGCGTAGGGCCTGCACCTTTTAAATGTAAATCTATGGTTTGGCCTTTTTTATTAAGAATCTGCGCAATGAGTAAGCCACGTCCGTCGCCTAGTTGACCGGCCCATTGTCCAAACTGATGGCCTGCATACACCATAGCCAAAGGCGGGAATTCCGAGAAGGTACGCTGACCACTGCAAATTTCTACCCAAGCCTGTTTTTCTTCATCTGTCCATTGTAACTCTTCGGCTAAAGCTAAATTAAAGTGTCCAGTCTTTGCACCACGAAGCGGAGAAGGTTGCTGGATATGAAAAAGCTTAGGATTGAGTGATGAATAAAGCGGATTAAATTGCATAGGCTGGACTAAATATTTGAGGCAAAATTCACTATACCATAGTTAAAAACAAGCCAAAAAAATAGCACCTGCAAAGTATGGCTCTACAGGTGCTATTTCGGGATAAAGACGTATTAGTCTGGTACGACGTTTGTGTTCTTTTTAATGTTACGCATTAAAGTTTCTAAACACTCACGGTGATGACTCAAACGATGTTCAAGCAATTGGAAATCAACTTTTAACTTATGATCCATTTTGTGAATCTTTTCAGCCATTGCTGCTTTCTTTGCTTGTAACTCTTGTTCTTTGAGTTTCGCCCAGTCATTTAAAGTATGCGTAAATGCTTCATACTCTTGAGCAATACGTTGCTTCATTTGACTAATGTCGGCATTTACATCATGACCATAAATAGCCAAGTCTTGTTCAGCATATTTAAACTTCATTGCCAATTCTGCTTTTTTAATATTAAAGCTTGGAATACGACGTAGGTTCTTTGCTAAACCAATCTTAGAGCATGTCCAGATTAGCCATTTTGTTGGATCATATTGCCACCATTTCACACCATTACGATAGTCGTACTGAAAAATATGGTGATAGTTGTGGTAACCCTCGCCCCAAGTTGCAATCGCTAACCAGAAGTTATCACGTGCTGAGTTTTCATCGGTATAAGGACGTTTACCGAACATGTGGCAAAGTGAGTTGATGAAGAATGTAACTTGATGACTAATGATTAAACGTAATAGACCACCAAGAAGTACAACACCCCATAAATCGCCAGTTGCCCAGCCAACCAAACCTAAAATACCAACGTGAACTGCTACGACCATCAAGGCGTAGTATTTATGTTGGAACATCACCAGTTTGTCATTGAGTAAGTCTGGTGCATTTTTAAAATCTGGTTCAGATGGAGAATGATCGCGGATCATCCAGCCCATATGGGCATACCAAAAGCCACGTTCAATTGAATATGGATCTTCATCTACATCGTCGACATGACGGTGATGGGTACGGTGACCAGATGCCCAAAACAGAATACTGTTTTGTACAGCAAATGTGCCGCCAATCATTAAAAGAATTTTAAGTGGTAACGACGCTTCATAAGCACGGTGTGCCCAAAGACGATGGTAACCAGCAGTAATCCCCATGCTACTTAAAGCTAAAAGAAAAAATAAGCTTACCCATGCGCTTACACTAAAATCATAATAATACGCATAAATCGGGATTATGATTGCAGCAAGAATTGGTAAACCAATTAAGGTAATGCTAGCGGTCCAGTTAATTGGGGCCTTGAGTGGGGCGGAAGTCATATCCGGCAGCGCTCCTAGAAACCTTGTCATACAAGGTAAAAAGACAAATCGACATAGCAAAACCAATCTTCAAGATATATTGCTATTTTGCACATCATATTAGCACGTGCTTAGTGAGAATCACTAGCATTATTGTACAGATGTATTGAAAGAACCGTAACAGAATTAAACCATGCCTGACAACATTTCAGATAGGAGAAGTTGTGTAATGAAAATACAGCGATTGAGAAAAAAGAATAGCATTGATATTGCAAGGAAATTGCCATTGAAATGTCTTTTCATCGCAATCAGCCTTGTATTGGCAGCATGTCAAAGCACGCCGCAACCAAATAATCACAAAGGCCAAGTAAAACCAACACATCGTGTACAAACGCCAGTTGTGAAAAAGAAAGTGAGTCCAGATGGTGTTCAAGATATAGATTGGCAAATTACCCAGATAAATGGTCATAAGGCAAAATTCTTTAACCAGTGGCCGACTCTTTCATTGAACTCTACAGTCAAAACAGTAACTGGTCATACAGGATGTAATCGTGTTTTTGGGCGATACACTTTTGATTTCAGCCAAAAGAAACTTGATATGGAAGTTAACGCAGGTCATTCGAGTTGTGATGGCGCGTTGGCTCAAGAAGCAGAATTGGTCGATTCTTTACAACGTATTAAACGCTTCCAGTTAGTAGGTAATACCTTATATCTACTTGATCAAAGCGGTCAGCGTTTGATTCAGGCCGAGAAAAAATAAAAGGTGGTCAGTACCACCTTTTTTATATTTGAAGAGTTTCAAGCATTGTGGTTGGAATATCTGTAATTAAGCCCTGAATATCTAAATCCCGTAGTCTTTTTGCTCTTTCTACATCGTTCACTGTCCAGACACTAATGTTCAGACCAGCTTGATGCGACAATTGAATCATTTCATCTGTTGCAAGTTGATCATGCCAGCCAATATGACAGCACCCATATTGATGAGCAAGTTCAATCGCCGTTGCTCCAACCGGAAGTTCAACTAATAATCCGCGTTTAAATTGAGAGTTGATATCACGTAAAGCGGTTAGAATTTGAAGATCAAAACTTGTGATGGTCACGACTTTCTCGAAACCTTGTAACTCAGTCTCAAGCTTTTGAATTAACTTTTCTGCTAATGCCATATCTCTTACAGCTTTAACTTCAACTTCAATATGATCAAAGTTATCAAGTAAATTTAAAACGCCTGTAAGAGTAGGGGTTGGTTCAGAGGTTGGCCAGTTAGGCCAATTTTGACGATGATCAAATGATAATGCTTGAGCCAATGTTGATTGCTCTACAATTTGGTCGGCACCTGCCGTGCGCAAAAAATTATCATCATGAATAACGACCAACTCTTGATCTTGCAGCTGACGAATATCAAATTCGACACCACGAATACCTAAATTTTTAATGTGCTGAAAACCGCCTAATGTATTTTCAGGAGCTTCTTGGCGTGCACCACGATGACCAATAATGCGCATAGATTTCTATTGTCCGTTCTTTTTGATAATGATCTCTTTAAAAGTAGAGATCATTCTTAACTTAATCTATTTTTAAATCATCTCATTAATATTTTTTTGCCAAAGGACTTCTTGTCCACCTTCAGCACGCTGTAAAGCACGCGATGCGACAAATAACCAGTCAGATAGACGATTTAAAAGTTGAAGGGCAGTGGCTTGAATATTTTGATCGCGAGTTTGTACTGACATGAGTGATCGCTCTGCACGACGACAAACGGCACGGGCTTGATGGGCATAACTGCAAGATAAAGAACCAGATGGCAGAATAAATTCTTTTAGCATAGGCAAATCTTCATTCATACGGTCAATTTCTTTTTCAAGAAATTCAATACAAACGGGCTGAAGCAAATTGTAATTTGGAATACAAACTTCGCCGCCTAAGTCAAAAAGCCAGTGTTGAATCAGACTCAAGCTTTTGTCCCAATCAGCTTTATTAGCCACTTGGCTATCTGTGATTTGAGCACGAAGTACCCCAATAATGGCGTTTAGTTCATCAACATCACCAAGTGCCGCAATTCTTAGATCATCTTTAGCAACACGAGAGCCATCGCCTAAACCTGTGGTACCTGAATCGCCTGTGCGTGTATAGATTTTGCTTAAACGGTGTCCCATGATAGATATCCTGAACATAAAAAAGGGGATAATGTCGGTCAGAACATTACCCCGAAACTGGAGTTAAGAAAATATTTTTATAATCAGATTGAGAAATTAATAACGGAAAGTTACACCAACAGAAGCTTGGCGGCCACCGTTGATATACCAGTATTCCGGAGAGAATGAAGATTGAGCATTATATGCAGTGTTATAACGTACATCACCAATATTCTGGATGTTCGTAAATAACTTTATATTTGGATTCATATTCCAAAAAGCATTTAAATCAACAGTTGCATAGCCTGGAACTTTAACTGAGTTTTCAATATTTTGTGCGTTTGCTTTAGAGCGAGAGACTAGAGAAGCATTCACCCCATAAATACCATCATCATAGCCTGCAGTTAAAGTATATGTTTGACGGGGACGATAAGGGACATCTATGTCTTTATCTTTATCTCTAGCTTCTACATAAGCGTATTCAGCATTAACAAAGATATTATCCTTAGACCACTTTAGACCTATTTCACCACCTTTCATATCAGCTTTATTTAAGTTGATATATGTTGTTCTACCATTTATAGCACCATAACTAATTAAATTTTTAACATCTGTATAGTAGCCAGAAAGATAGGCAGAAATACCATAATTAAATTTCTGATCTATACCAATTTCATATGACTTGCTTTCTTCAGGTTTTAGATCAGGGTTACTATAAAAATCATAGCCATAAGAGCCATATAGATGTTCAAGGGTTGGTGCTTTGAATGCAGTACCAATGTTAGTGTAGATACTTGTTAGAGGAGAGATTTGATAACGAATTGCAGCTTGTCCAACTGTATGTGTACCAAACCAATCATTATCTTCAACTCGGACACCAACCTGAGTATGAATACCATTATCGTTATATTGATGTTGTAAATAATAACCTGTAGAGCTGATATCTCTTACAGCTTCAGGAGATGAGCTAGCATCATATTTTGATCGATTGTATGTAACACCCGCTAAAATATTCTGATTTGGTACAAAATTCCATTTGGCATTTATGTCCCCTTCATCAGAGGTTGTATTAAAGTGGCTTTGATAAATTATTTGTTCGATTTTATCAAGATAGTGAGAATAACGTGCATTTAAGACTAAATCAGAAGAAGCCTTATAACTAGCCAGCCAATTTACTAGACGATTTTCAAAATTACGTTTTGCATTGTTCGTTGAATAGTTCGTAGTATAGTTATTCGTACCTTGATTTTGGTCAATTGCTAAGCTTGTGTTAATTACATCATTACTATAACCAATTTTTGCATTATATCCTTTTTGGTCAAATGCTGCTTTTTCACTTCTATCTTGTATATTGATAATACTAGTACCATCAGTTTCCATCCGTTGACCACCGATACTTGCATAAAAACCACTGTCATCTACATAATCGGCATTTACAAGTGTTTTATAAGTACGGTTTTCACCATACACACCTGTTAAACTTGCTCCAGATTTTGTTGGATTATTGGAAATTAATTGTACTACGCCACTAATAGCATCTGAACCATATTGAACAGATGCTGGGCCTTTTAAAATTTCGATTTGGTCTACATCTGATAGGTTAATAAATTCAGGTGAAACAGGGCCTAAGCCATTTTGAGTATTTAAGCGAGCGCCATTTTTTAATAATAATGTTGAGCCCGTTTGTCCACCGCGTAAAGATAGGTCTGTGAGCTGACCAACGCCACCAGATTGTTTTATATAAATAGATGCATCTTTTTGTAATACATCAGATAAATTTAAAACAGGATTTTTTTCAATTTCTTCTTTAGAAATTACAGAAATACGCGCTGGAACTTCACTTGCTTTTTCAGCACTTTTTGAAGCAGTGATAACAATTGGGTCAAGCTGAGTTGCATCTGTTGCATCTTCAGCAAAAATAACAGGTGAACACCCCATCGCAATAGCGATAGCCCCTACCAGACGAGTAGGTTGAAAAGATTTAGACATAACATGCTCCATACATTCACCCCACGTGAATGATCGGGTAGATAGATGAAACAAGTAGGTCTCCGGACTTCAGCGCCATAATTCATTTATGGACATATTCACCTTCCCACACTACTGCAGTGGTGTAAGTCGATTTCGACTTAAAAAATATGCTTTACATTGTTACCGTTGCGGGGGCAGTGCCGGACTTTCACCAGCTTCCCTAAAGCATGAATTGCTTACACTTGCTTCCATTTGAACGCAGTATAAAGTGCCGAATTACTTCGTACAATGTCATTTAAAGCAATTCCCTGAGAACTTTTACGCAAGGGGCAAAAATTGCATTACAATGGCGCTTATTTTAAGAAATGGTTGTAGTTTAAGCAGCTCATGAGCCAATCAAACCAAAAACGTACACGAGCAAAAATCTGTGGAATTACTCGCAAGCAAGATGTTCAGGCAGTAGTTGCAGCGGGAGCAGATGCGATAGGCTTTGTTTTTTTTCCGCCGAGTCCAAGAAATGTAACAGTTGAACAGGCAGAAGAATTAGCAAAACTCGTTCCGCCTTATGTACAAATGGTGGGTTTGTTTGTAAACGCGAGTGTTACTGAAATTCAGGATATACTTGATTGTGTTCCCCTAGATGTATTACAACTACATGGCGATGAAACTCCAGAACAATGTCAGGAAATAGCGCGTCATTGTAAACGTCGCTGGTATAAAGCGATTCAGGTTAAACCTGATCTGGATGTAATTGCTGAAATTCAAAAATATCAGGCAGCTGGTGCCAGTGCTGTATTGCTCGATGCGTGGCATCCTGAGCTTAAAGGGGGCACAGGACATCAGTTTGACTGGTCTAAATTCCCGAAACTTGATATTCCATTAATCTTGGCAGGTGGTTTAACCCCTGACAATGTCATTGACGCTATTCATACTACCGGTGCTTTTGCAGTAGATGTGAGCGGAGGCGTAGAGTCCGCAAAAGGTATAAAAGACCAACAACTCATTGAACGATTTATGCAAGGAGTCCAACGTGGATCAGCAAAATAATGTGATTGACTATACCCAATTCCCAGATGCAAATGGGCATTTCGGTATCCATGGCGGACGTTTTGTGTCAGAAACTTTAATGGCGGCATTAGAAGATTTGGAAAATCTCTATTCCCGCATGAAAAATGATGAACAGTTTTTGGCAGAATTCGACCGTGACCTCGCCTACTATGTAGGTCGTCCTAGTCCACTTTATTATGCTGAGCGATGGTCAAAAGAGTTAGGTGGTGCGCAAATTTACCTTAAACGTGAAGACTTGAACCATACAGGCTCACACAAGGTAAACAACACGATTGGTCAGGCGTTATTGGCAAAGCTTTCTGGTAAAAAACGTATTATTGCCGAAACTGGTGCAGGGCAGCATGGTGTAGCAACAGCAACAATTGCAGCACGTTTAGGTCTTGAATGTGTTGTTTATATGGGTGCTGAAGACGTTAAGCGTCAAGCGATGAACGTTTACCGTATGCGTTTGTTGGGTGCAACAGTTGTACCTGTGCAAAGTGGCTCTAAAACATTAAAAGATGCCATGAACGAAGCGATGCGTGACTGGGTAACCAACGTTGATACAACATATTATGTGATTGGTACAGTTGCAGGCCCGCATCCTTATCCTCAACTTGTTCGTGACTTCCAGTCAATTATTGGTCGTGAAGCGCGTAAACAGATTTTGGAGCAAGCGGGTCGCTTACCAGATGCATTAGTTGCCTGTGTTGGTGGCGGTTCAAATGCAATGGGCTTGTTCTATCCGTTCTTAAATGATGCCAGTGTAAAAATGTATGGTGTTGAAGCCGCTGGTTTTGGTATTGAAACTGGTAAACACTCTGCGCCGTTAAATGCGGGCCATGTGGGTGTATTACATGGTAACCGTACTTATTTAATGAGTGATGAACAGGGCCAGATTATTGAGACACACAGTATCTCGGCGGGCCTTGATTATCCGGGTGTTGGCCCTGAACATAGCTTCTTGAAAGATATGAAGCGTGTAGAGTACGTTCCAATTAACGATACAGAGGCTCTTCAAGGTTTCCGTGACTTAACCAAAATCGAAGGGATTATTCCTGCGCTTGAAAGCTCGCACGCGATGGCGTATGTCTCTAAGCTTGCACCGACGATGTCTAAAGATCAGATTATTATTGCGACTGTTTCAGGCCGTGGCGATAAAGACTTAATGACAGTTGCACGCATTGATGGCGTAGAAATGGTCGAGATGTAAGAGGATACAATGCCAAGCTTGTTTATGGTGATGTTGGGCGGGCGTCATGCACGTGCTAATACAGAAGTTCATGATGTGGTCATGGCTGTAGGAGATACTTTGGAAGAAGTTTATCCTCAACTTAAACAAGCTTGGTTTGGTGAGGCTCAAGGATTACATATTGATGCTTGGGCTAAGCTCTCAGGAGTTAGTTCTCAAGGACAGAACTATCAAATTCATTTTACAGATGCTGCTCCACAACCAGATGATTTAAAGTTATATTTAATTAATCTAGGTGGATATAATGCACGTGAATTCGGTGAACTTCATCGTTATGAGTTTGTGGTGGCACCGAATGTGGTAGTTGCCAAACAATTAGGTAAACAATTTATAGATCGGCAGTGGCAAAAAGCACATACAGACCGGGTCATTGATATTGATGACTGTTTAGCGATAGATTGCGTGGCAGGCCGTTATATTCATTTAATAAAAGGCGATTTTGCTGCAACAATTTGGGAAAATACATATTTGACTGTGGGATAGGTCATTTGAAATCTAATATTCATATGGAAGTGGGTAAATGGATTTAATTCAAGAAAATGGACAGCCTCGTTATGGGCGTTTTGAATCTGTACCGTCCACCATTCATGTCCAACGTTATATTTATAAAACTCCTTATGGCAAAGTCCTAAAAGGCTGGCGCAAACAATTAAAATATAAGAAATTTAAATTTTGTGGCATTCAACATAAACATTATAGTATTGGTTTGGCAATTGCAGATATTGGCTGGGTCGGACACGGTTTTTTCTATATCTATGACCATGAAACAGGGCAAGTCATTGAGTGGAATGCTATTCAGCCGTTAGGTCACAAGACGTATCTTGATGAACAGCCTTTGTTTAATCAAAGTTATTTTTCTAAATCGCCTTATCAGTTTGATATTCAGCATGCCAATGGTGTGCGATACATTCGGGTAACTAAATATGGGGAAATTTGTCTGAGCGCCCGTATTTTCTGCGCCGGAACAGATATTTTAAGCTTGTGTACACCAACAGGTATCAATGGTTGGACCTATACCCAAAAGCAGACCACTTTGGCTGTAGAGGGAATGTTCATTAATAAGCAAAATCAAGTTGTACAATTTGATGAAAAGACATTTGCTTCACTTGATGATACTTGCGGATTTTTACGTCCTGAAACAGCTTGGTTCTGGCTCTCATGTAACTTCTGGGATGAACAGGGGCGTCGTATTGGGTTAAATTTGGCCTCTGGTGTTAATGAAAGCTTTGGTAATGAAAACTGCCTATGGATTAACGGAGTTTTATTTCCGCTCACAGACGTTTTATTTGAAAAAGTAAATGATGAACTTTGGCAAATTAGTTCTCTAGATCAAAAACTTAATCTACAAGTGCATATTGGGTGGTGCCGATATGAAAATATAAACTTAAGAATGATTGGCAGTCAGTTCAATCAATGGCAAGCTAAAATTAGCGGCACGATTGAGCATGAGACAACCGATATAATCAATTGCAAAGAACAATACGGTTTACTAGAACAACATTATGCAAAATGGTAACAAGCAGGTTATAAACCTGCTTGCCAAAATGCTTCACCCGCTGCAATAGGGTCATTTGTCTTTTCGAGTGTTTCAATCCAAACAGGATACTGACGAATAACAGGATGCTGGCTTGGATGAAAATCTTTTTTAAACCAATCCATATATTGTTTTTTCATAGCTGTTAATGTGCCATTTTTGCCAAAGAACCAAGGTAAACCTTTAAGGTTCATCAAAAGTCTTTCTCTTGGACTGAAGCCATCACATTTCAACATGATGTTGGTGCGATAGAGTGTAAAGCCAAACATCAGTACGGTCGTAAGAACCAAGACAAAACGACGAGTCGACTCAGGAACTTCACCCACCTGTTTCATGACATCAAAAGCTACATCGCGGTGTTCCATCTCTTCAATCGCATGCCATGCAAACAAAGCTCGAACATAAGGATGAGCGTTTTCTAAAGTTTTTTTATGGCTATAAAAGGTTTCTGCCATTAACGCTGTTAAATGTTCAGCGGCAGCGGTCATGGCAATATTATATTGTGGTGAACGTTTTGTTAGTTCAAAGCGGAAAATCTTTTTAAGGGTGGTTGTGAACTGGTCAACAGGCATGCCTTGCTCTTTCATGAGCTGATTCATTTTGTCATGTGCAATACCGTGTTGAGCTTCTTGTTTAATAAAATCCGCAACTCGTTTTTGTAGTTCAGGGTCATCAATTTTATCGCGGAACATACGCACACATTCAATGAAGTAACGCTCTCCATCTGGAAAGGTTAAGCTGAGTGCATCAAACATACGAGTTAAAAAAGGGTCATTGTTAAACCAAAAGCGAGGTGCTTCGTTTAAATGAAAATCGAGATCTTTACGAACTACTGGTTCGACCTGATAAGAAACATGTGCGTTCATCTTTTATTTCTCGCAACTATAACCTTTTCATTAGTATGTCGCGATTGATCGGCTTTGTTTTGACAGTTATCGCCAATTTTTATACAGTTTGCGACAAAATGGCAGTAAAAAGGACGCGCCATGCAAGAATTTACTATCTCAAATGGTTACTTCTACCTTTGGAATACGTATTTAAAAGAAAAAGGAATAGATTGGCAGACACTTAATTTAAGTGAAATTCAAACACGCCAAGTCCAAAATATTTTATCTGCTTCTATAGATGCTCAATCTTCTTTAGACCTTTTTATTGAACTTTTAGAGATAACTGAAACGCGATTACATGTGACTAATTTGGCTTTAGAGATGGCAGCCTGTATTACCCCTGCCAACTTTGGGGTCTTGGGTTATATGGCGTCCAGAAGTGATACCTTAGGTCAAGTGGTGGAGTATATTGCAAAGTTTCATCGTTTGGTCATTGATGGTGCACAGGTTGTCCCTATACAAATTGAACAGGATGCCTCCAAAATTCGCCTATATTGGCCTTTGGTCGACGACAGTAATATTCTACTAAGTGAGCTGACCTTGGCTGCAATGGTACAGCTTGCTAAACAGATTGCCCCTGTACATGAGTTTCTTTTACAGCATGTAGAGTTCGTACACCGAGCACGTGGGGCAGTAGTTCACTATCAACGTTTCTTTCAGTGCAAATTGTCATTTGAGCGGCCTTACTATGCATTAACTTTTGCAAGTGAAAGTTTAAATGTTCGCCCTCAACATGCAGACCCAACTTTAGTGCAACTTTTGGTGAAACAAGCTGAAGAAGCTTTGGTTCAGCGGAAAATACATGCCGATTTAGTTCAGCAAATACATTGGATCGTACAGGAATACTTTAAGCATAAGCAGCAAGCGCCCAAAATAGAAGATATTGCCATCGAGCTGAATGTTTCTGTTAGAAGCTTGCAGCGCCAATTACAGGCATTAAACACTTCATTTAAATTAATTTTAGATGCTGAGCGTATGAAACGTTGCGAGATATTGTTAAGTCAAAATGAAAGTCTGACTGCAATTGCCGACCAGTTGGGTTATTCGGATCAGTCTGCACTAGCAAGAGCATATAAAAATTTAACAGGGCAAACATTATTAACTCGAAAAAAGCAATTACAGCTCATCCAGAAAAATGCAACGAAATAGAATTTTGGATGCTTTTTTGCTCAATTTGTAAATCAATAATGGCCCAAAAATAGGAAGCTTTGATCATTGAGAAAAGTTTCAAAATATTGATAAATGTACGCCATGGGTTGTATGAATCATACAATCGAATATCGCCATAACGTTAGACCTGTTCAATGAACAAAAAATAGCGTTAAAATGCGGTGTTCTTGTATTTCTACAAACAACTCCTCAATTTTAAATAATTCAAGGAAAGCACAACCCTATGTCACGTCTTGCCACCCGTTTTGAAAAGCTGCAGTCCCAACAACGTAAAGCGCTTGTATCTTATGTCATGGCGGGTGATCCACAGCCACAAGTAACGGTGCCGTTACTTCATAAAATGGTTGCGGCAGGAGTAGATGTCATTGAGCTTGGTTTACCATTTTCAGACCCGATGGCTGATGGTCCGGTAATTGCACTTGCTGCTGAACGCGCACTTGCGGCTGGGACGAACACCTTAGATGCGTTGAACATGGTAAAAGAGTTTCGTGAGCAGGATCAGGAAACACCTGTAGTTTTAATGGGTTATCTTAATCCTGTTGAAGTGATTGGTTACGAGAAGTTTGTTTCTTATGCGAAACAATGTGGTGTAGATGGCTTATTACTTGTGGACTTACCACCGGAAGAGTCAAAAGAATTTGGTGCAATCTTGAAACAACATGATATGGACCAGATTTTCTTACTTGCACCAACTTCAACTGATCAACGTATTCAACACGTAGCGAATCAGGCAAGCGGGTTTATCTACTATGTTTCACTCAAAGGTGTAACAGGTGCAGCGACTTTGGATACTTCTGAAGCGGCTGCACGTATTGAAAAAATCAAAGGTATGACTAACGTTCCAGTTGGCGTTGGTTTCGGAATTAGTGATGCTGCTTCAGCGAAAGCGATGGGTAGTGTTGCAGATGCCGTGATTGTAGGTAGTGCTTTCGTTAAATCTTTTGCAACGTTGGCAGCTAATGAAGCTGTTGAACAGACGGTGAATAAAGTCAAGGAGCTTCGAGCAGCGCTCGATGAGTTAGTATGAATCAAGAAGTGAAATCAGGGAAAGTTCTTAGCCCTTCGACGCCATGGACACAGCGTCCAGTTCCAGGTATTGAAGTTGCAGATGAGCAACAGACTCTCAAAGCAACATTTACTGAGCCAACTATTGAGTGCCCTGAATGTCATGCTTTAGTGACACGTACAGCAATATCTTTTAATGCGTATGTATGTCCACAGTGTGACGAACACTTACGAATGAAAGCTCGCGATCGCTTAAACTGGTTCTTCGACAATGTTGTGGCTGAATTAGGTCAAGAGTTTAGCGCGAAAGACCCATTAAAGTTTGTTGATAGCAAACCGTATCCAGATCGTATGCGTGAAGCGCAAACTAAAACTGGTGAAACGGAAGCTTTAATTGCCATGCAAGGTAACTTAAATGGCGTAGATATGATTGCATGTGCTTTTGAGTTCGACTTTATGGGCGGCTCAATGGGTACTGTAGTAGGTGACCGTTTTGTTAAGGCAGCTGAACTTGCAATTGAAAAACGTCAGCCATTAATCTGCTTTGCAGCTTCTGGTGGTGCACGTATGCAAGAAGGTATGTTGTCACTTATGCAAATGGCGCGTACTTCTGCTGCAATCCAAAAATTAAAAGATGCAGGCTTACCTTATATCGTGGTGTTAACACATCCGGTATATGGCGGTGTAACAGCTTCTTTAGCAATGTTGGGTGATATCCATATTGCAGAACCTAAAGCAATGATTGGCTTTGCCGGTAAGCGTGTGATTGAACAAACTGTACGTGAAACACTAGAAGAACCGTTCCAACGTGCAGAATATCTGCTTGATCATGGTGTGGTCGATCAGATTGTTCATCGTCATGCTTTACGTGATACTGTATCTCGTCTTGTATCAAAATTGATGAACTTACCTTGAAACAACAAGCTCCACTTTCAACAGACTCTTTAGATACATGGCTCAATTATTGGAGCCATGTTCACGTTACAGGGATCGATCTTGGTCTGGAACGTGTTATTCCCGTAGCAGAAAAATTAGGCGTGACTAAACCCAACGCCAAAGTTTTTACTGTTGCTGGAACAAACGGGAAAGGTTCAACCACAACAACGCTTGCGTCTATATTAAAAGCACAAGGGTACAAAGTTGGGTTGTATCAATCACCGCATATCTATCGTTTTAACGAGCGAGTCAAATTAGGTGGAGTTGAAGTTGATGACCAAAGCCTGATTGATGCTTTTGTACAAGTTGATCAGGCTCGTCGCGAATGTGATTTAAGCCTATCTTTTTTTGAAGCAACCACTTTGGCTGCTTTTGTTATTTTTAAACAGCAACAATGCGATGTATGGGTTCTTGAAGTCGGTTTAGGTGGGCGTCTTGATGTTGTCAACGTCATTGACCCTGATATCGCCGTGATTACCAATATTGGTCTTGACCATACAGATTGGTTAGGCGATACCATCGAAAAAATTGCTTTTGAAAAAGCAGGTATTATCCGACCTCATATTCCTGTCATTTTTGCAGGTGAGCAATCTTTACCTCAAGCGATTCAAGATAAGGCAAATAGCTCACAAGCCACGCTATACGCGATTAATAGAGATTATTTTTATAAAATCGCCGATGATGGAAAACATTGGTATTTTGCAAGTGAAGGAACCACTTTAAGGTTGCCGCTTGGTACACTTGCAATCGAGAATATTGCGGGAGCAGTTGCGGCCGTATTAAATAGCGGACTTGAAATCTCGCAACTAGCGCTAGAGGAGGGCATTACAAATGCCCGCTTGGCTGGACGCTTCGAAGTGCGCCAAGTTAATGGAAAAACCATTATTTTTGATGCCGGACATAATCCTCATGGTGTTGAATTTTTGTTAAAGCAATTGCGAAATTTCTTAGAATACAATAAACAGTACACAGAAGTTGTCGCAGTATTTTCAATGCTGGCAGATAAAGATATAAAATCAGTAGTCGATTTGTTGAAACCTACTGTTTTACATTGGAAAATTGCTGAGTTGAATGTGCCGCGTGCTGCACCGATTCAGCAATTGAATGACGCCCTGCAAGGCCAGACAATACAACAATTTGGCAATATCAAAGAGGCTTTTAAATCAGCGCTTGAGCAAACAAATAACAATCAGCTGATTTTAGCCTGTGGTTCGTTTCATACTTTAGAAGCGATTTGGGAGTATTTGGAAGAATGTCAATGAATAACAAACAACGCTGGATGGGTGGCGTTGTTTTATTAGGTGGTGGTGTTTTATTGGCAGCATTACTTCTAAAAGGAAATGAAGAAATAAAACAGGTAGATGTTCAACCCCAAACTTCAACATCACCGAAATTACAAGCTAAGCCAAAGCAATCAGCACAAGAAGGGCAGATGGTACAGCTACAGCCACTTGCAGTTGATGTTGAAACAGAAAAACGTCTTCTTGAAGAACAGCGCCGTTCTCGTGAAAAAGCTGTAGCAGAACAAGAGGCTCGTGCTGCCGAATTCTTGGCTATGCAACAACAGGCAGAAGCGGATGCAGCTCGTAAAGCTGCTGCTGAATATGCCGCGATTAATGCTCGCCGAGCTGCTGCACAAGAAAGTTCCGATAATATTCCTCCTGAAGTCGCGGGTAGTGAGAATAAGGCAAAAGGGCAGCAAACTGATACAAAAAAGTCAGTAGATCTGGCTAAAGCGGATGCAGATAAAAAAGCTGCTGAAGCGAAACGCTTAGCTGAGGCGGATAAGAAAGCAGCTGAGGCAAAACGTCAGGCAGAAGCAGACAAGAAAGCAGCAGAGGCTAAACGCCAAGCAGAAGCAGATAAGAAAGCAGCTGAAGCGAAACGTCAGGCAGAAGCGGATAAGAAAGCAGCAGAGGTGAAGCGCCAAGCAGAAGCTGACAAAAAGGCTGCTGAAGCGAAACGTCAAGCAGAAGCAGACAAGAAAGCAGCTGAAGCGAAACGTAAGGCAGAGGCCGAGAAAAAAGCTGAAGCAGAGAAAGCACGTGAGTTGCTTGAAAATGGTGATAAAAAATGGATGGTACAAGTTGCATTGGCTGCTAACCAAGCAAATGCAGATGCTGTAGTCTCTAAATTACGTGCAAAAGGCTATAAGGTTACGACGAGCCCAACCAGTAAAGGTATCCGTATTATGGTTGGTCCTGCAAAAGATAGAGATACGGCAGATACTACACGTAAGAAAATTACTTCTGACGCCAGTTTAAATATGAAGTCAGCTTGGGTGATTGACTGGGTGCCTTTAGATCAGCGTAAGTCAGATTAAATTTTATTCTGAAATCTAATTAAGATGGATTCGACAGTTGCTGTTGAATCCATTTTACATTTTCAGGGGTAAATAAACGGTCAATATTCTTCCAAATAATATGATAACCATAACCCCCTTGTTTCATTTCTTTCACTGCATCATCAATTGCCCAGTTTTCAAAAATAATTCGATACATGGCGACGCTGGCCCCTGTACGGTCTGAACCATGATAGCAATGTAGTAAAACACGTTGATTATTTTGCTTGGCAAGTTGGATTTGCTGCATAACTTCTAATAAATCTTGTCGATCAATTGCCCATGTATTAATCGGAATATGAACAAGATTAAAGTTTTCATTTTTAAAGACTAAATCATCTGATGCTTTGGCTCTTAAGTTAATAATAGTCCCAATTTGATGGTGTTTTAATTCGGGAATCATTGCTGCATCGGGCTGTTCACTCCGGAAAACATCATTGCTAATTTGATAAAAATTATGAGTTTGAGAAACTAAGGTTCCCCAATCGTGAGGTCTGTGCTCATGGGCAATACTTTCGTGTTGCATACACCCTTGAAGGCTTAAACAGACTGCAAATGCAATGAGCGAAAATTTTTTCATGTTTGGTACCGCCGAAGCTCATGGGGGTCATGTGCACAAATGATCTCAATCGTTGGCTCATGTTGAGCCAGATGCTGTAATTTTTTTAGGTTAATAAGACGCTTTTCATTGTCTTCTGCAAATGTCTTTTCTAGAAGGCTAAGGGATCTTAATTTATTTGCTGGATTTAGCTCTAGGTGTGAGTAGTAAGCATCTCCACAAAATAATAACCATTGATTTTGTTGTTTTATCGCAATACCACAATGTCCGGCAGAATGGCCCAATAATGGCACCATTAAAATTTCATCTTGAAATAGGGGGAAACCTTTTACTTTTTCAAGGTTAAACCATTTTTCACCTTGTTGATACTCAACAAAGTTCCAGTACCGATGTTGTTTATATTGATTAGTTCTATAACGAAGCTTGCCTTTAAAATTAGGCAGTTGCGCAGCATTGTATTCAGTGGCTAGCACATGGACAGTGGCGTGGGGGAAGTCTGAAATTCCGCCTGCATGGTCAAAGTCGAGGTGAGACACAAAAATGTGCTGTACATCTTTAGGATGGAAACCCAGTTTCTGAATTTGTTGGATAGCACTGAACTCAAGATTCGGTTCAATTTTCCCCAATCGTTTGACTAAAGAACCAAGGCGCTGTTGCATGTGTAGATAATCTTGTAGGCCAAATCCGGTATCAATCAGTACAAGGCCTCGATCAGTTTCTACCAAAAGACAATGACAAACAATTTCAGCTTTCCAGCCTTTCTGCCCAAATAAAGGTGCACATACAGGGCACATACTGCCGCATTTTAAATGATGAATTTTATGGATCATGATTTTTGTTTTTTGCACAAACTCTTGGGAAGTTATAACTGATCTCAACACTAAAAACCATGTGTATTCATTAATGTAAAAAAAGCCATCGGGTGAGATGGCTTTTGAGATGGAAATATTTGCTCACTTACGTGAGCTGACTGACTTAGAATTTTTTTAATATTTGCCTACGCACTTTGCTTGTCTTGCAGGGGACCTTTCAGACGCTTGCCTACGCACTGCGTTTGTCTTGTAGTCAACTTTTCAGATGCTTGCCTACGCACTGCGTTTGTCTTGCACTTCGATTAACGCCTTGTTAAAGGCTTTAATCTTGCTCAGGCTGTGGCGTAAGGCGTAAATAAGGTTTCACCGCAGTATAACCTTTAGGGAAGCGTTGTTTAATTTCCTCTTCATCTTTTAAAGAAGGGACAATGACAACATCTTCCCCTTGTTGCCAGTTTGCTGGTGTAGCCACTTTATGCTTATCGGTTAATTGTAATGAGTCAACAACACGTAGGACTTCATTAAAATTACGACCAGTCGAAGCAGGGTAGGTGATGATTAAACGAACTTTTTTATTTGGGTCAATAATCACTAAAGAACGGACAGTAAGGGTTTCACTGGCATTCGGATGAATAAAACCGTATAGCTCAGATACTTTGCGGTCTTTGTCAGCAATAATTGGAAAATTGACTGTAGTATTTTGAGTTTCATTAATGTCATTAATCCAGCCTTTGTGGGACTCAACATCATCTACAGATAAAGCAATTGCTTTAACATTACGTTTTTCAAATTCATCTTTTAGTTTTGCTGTATAACCCAATTCAGTTGTACATACTGGCGTATAGTCGGCCGGGTGTGAAAATAAAATGCCCCAACTATCACCTAGAAAATCATAAAAATTAATAGTGCCTTCGCTTGATTCTTGTTGAAAATCAGGGGCTGTGTCGCCTAATCGTAATGTCATGATAAATCCTCAATTGCTTAAAATTTGTTATATGTTGAAATGACTATGCCGCAATTTATTTATTATTAAAATTATTGTTTTTATATTTTATTATGAACTTTTTATATAAGTGTAAATATATATGACCAAAACATATGAATTTATGGGCTGAATCAATGTAACTTTAAGATAAATTTGCTAAATTAGATTTCTCGGAAGTTGTGCTCAATAGATGAGCATTAATGTCGAGTTTTTAGGTGCCAGATGCTTTAAAGGGGCTTAGAAAATGGGTAAAACCATTTGTCTAATGATCAGATTTTTTTTATGGGTTTTGTGCAAACCCCTTGTACTTCAAATTTCTGACACCATAATAAACGACTGAGAAAAAATTTATTCATTTGACCAAGCAAGATTTAGAGAGTTTATCCATGTTGGCAAGTCTGATCGGAGGTATCTTCGGTACAAAAAATGAGCGTGAACTCAAACGCATGCGCAAAATTGTTGAGCAAATCAATGCGCTCGAGCCGACGATATCAGCTTTAAGCGATGCAGACTTATCTGCAAAAACTCCAGAATTCAAACAACGTTATAACAATGGCGAAAGTTTAGATAAGTTACTCCCTGAGGCGTTTGCAGTTTGTCGTGAGGCAGCAAAACGTGTAATGGGCATGCGCCACTACGATGTCCAGTTAATTGGTGGTATTACCTTACATGAAGGCAAAATTGCCGAAATGCGTACCGGTGAAGGTAAAACCCTTATGGGTACTTTAGCGTGTTACTTAAATGCATTAAGTGGTGAAGGCGTTCATGTCATTACTGTAAACGATTACTTGGCACAACGTGATGCTGAGTTAAACCGCCCTTTATTTGAATTTTTAGGTCTAAGCATTGGTACAATTTATTCAATGCAAGAACCAGCAGAAAAAGCAGCTGCCTATCTAGCTGATATTACCTATGGTACCAATAACGAATTTGGTTTTGACTACTTGCGTGACAACATGGTGTTTTCTTTAGCAGAAAAGAAACAACGTGGTTTGCACTATGCCATTATCGATGAAGTCGACTCAATCTTGATTGATGAGGCGCGTACGCCATTAATTATTTCTGGTCAAAGTGAAGATTCTTCACACCTCTATACTGCCATCAATACGATTCCACCAAAATTACGCCCGCAAAAAGAAGAAAAAGTTGCCGATGGCGGACATTTCTGGATTGATGAAAAGCAGCGTTCAGTTGAAATGACTGAAATTGGTTATGAGACTGTAGAACAAGAACTTATTCAAATGGGTTTGTTAGCCGAAGGCGAAAGCTTATATTCAGCTACAAATCTAAACCTCGTTCACCATGTTTCTGCGGCTATTCGTGCGCACTTCCTATTCCAACGCGACGTTCACTATATTATTCATGACGGTGAAGTCATTATTGTGGATGAGCATACTGGCCGTACCATGCCGGGCCGTCGTTGGTCAGAAGGCTTACACCAAGCAGTTGAAGCGAAAGAAGGTTTGGCTATTCAACCTGAAAACCAGACTTTAGCAACAACTACTTTCCAGAACTATTTCCGTCTTTATAAAAAGCTTTCAGGTATGACAGGTACTGCCGATACTGAAGCTGCGGAAATGAAAGAAATTTATGGTCTGGACGTCGTTATTATTCCGACACACCGACCTATGATTCGTAATGACCAGAACGATTTAATCTACTTAAACCGTAATGGTAAATATAACGCGATTATTCAAGAAATTATGAATATTCGTCAGCAGGGTGTTGCACCGATTCTTATTGGTACGGCAACGATTGAAGCCAGTGAAATTCTATCGTCTAAATTGAAGCAAGCTGGTATTCATCATGAAGTTTTGAACGCAAAACAACATGAGCGTGAAGCAGACATTATTGCTCAGGCAGGTAGCCCGAATGCAGTAACAATCGCAACAAACATGGCCGGTCGTGGTACAGATATTATCCTTGGGGGTAACTGGAAAGCGAAACTTGCCAAACTTGAAAATCCTACCCCTGAAGATGAAGCGCGTCTAAAAGCGCAATGGGAACAGGACCATGAAGATGTATTGCAAGCAGGTGGCTTGCACATTATTGGTTCTGAACGCCATGAATCACGCCGTATTGACAACCAGTTACGTGGTCGTGCGGGCCGTCAGGGTGACCCTGGCGTTTCTCGTTTCTATTTATCTCTTGAAGATGACCTCATGCGTATTTTCGCAGGTGACCGTGTCGTTGCCATGATGCGTGCAATGGGGCTTAAAGAAGATGAAGCGATTGAACACAAAATGGTAAGCCGTTCTATCGAAAATGCGCAGCGTAAAGTTGAAGCACGTAACTTCGATATTCGTAAAAACTTACTTAAATATGATGATGTGAATAATGAACAACGTAAGATCATTTATTCACAACGCGATGAAATCCTAGCTGAAAATACTTTACAAGAATACGTTGAAGAAATGCATCGTGAAGTCATGCAGGCGATGATTGCTAACTTTATTCCACCAGAGTCAATCCATGACCAATGGGATGTGGAAGGTTTAGAAAATGCTTTACGTATTGATTTGGGTATTGAGCTACCAGTTCAAGAATGGCTAGAACAAGATCGACGTCTTGATGAAGAAGGCTTGGTTGAACGCATCAGTGATGAAGTGATTGCGCGTTATCGTCAGCGCCGTGCACAAATGGGTGATGAATCTGCAGCAATGCTTGAGCGTCATTTCGTTTTAAATTCTCTTGATCGCCATTGGAAAGATCATTTGGCTGCAATGGATTATTTACGTCAAGGTATCCACTTACGTGGCTATGCGCAAAAAAATCCTGAGCAGGAATATAAAAAAGAAGCATTTAACTTATTCGTGAACATGCTGGGTGTAATTAAAACTGATGTTGTAACTGATCTGTCTCGCGTACATATCCCAACACCAGAAGAGCTTGCAGAAATGGAAGCTCAACAGCAGCAACAAGCAGAAGCAATGAAGCTTTCTTTTGAACATGATGATGTGGATGGATTAACAGGTGAAGTGACCGCTTCTCAAGAAGCACTTAATGATTCGGCTACTGAACAACAAACGTTCCCTGTACCTGAAAGTCGTAATGCTCCATGTCCATGTGGTTCTGGTTTGAAATATAAACAGTGTCACGGCAAAATTTAATTTGTGTTATAAAAAAAGCAGAACGATTGTTCTGCTTTTTTTTCGTTTGTAGTAAGCCTGTGAATAATGTTTGCAGTTTTAAGCATTAAATGCTATTTACTTCTCATCCAGAGTGTATGTTGGAAAGACAATGAAAAAAGTATTACAACCTTTATTTTTAACTGTTCTTGCTGTGCCAAGTTTTGTTTTCGCAGCAGAAACAGCTTCAGCCCCTCAAACCACAACGGTTGATAAAGTACTTGCGGCAAAAGGCCCAACTTCGGCTCAGGCTGTAGTGAAACAAGAAAATACGACGGTGATTAGCCCTCGTACAGGTATTCGTTACACATTGGGTAACACGGGTAATCGCCCAATCATTTTACAAACTGCTGCGATCGCTCCAGCAAACTCTGCAAATATTAACCGTATTGTTGCAAGTAACCCAGCTCTATCTCCAAAGAGCCAAGAAAAAGCAAAAGTTGCATTAATTGGTGAAGCTGCTGTTGCTGGTGCGGCAGCAGTTGCAGCGAATAATGTAACTACCCCGGCTGTACCAAACAGTGTTACACCTGCAAATCCTGCATCATTGAACTAAGTTCTATATATAAAAAAGCCGGTCAATTTTGAACCGGCTTTTTTATATCAGGGTGTTTGAAAATATTTAAATCTGATTATTTACATCTACATTTTTTGTTTCGCGTATTAATAAAAACGCGATTAATGATAAAAGTGATGCTGCTGTAAGATAATAACCAACTGCATATAAACCATATGTTTCAGCAAGTTTAGTTGCAATAAGCGGTGCAAAAGAAGCACCAAAAATACCAGCCAAGTTAAACGTTAAAGCTGAACCCGTATAACGTACTGAGGTTGGGAAAATTTCTGAAAGGACAGTACCAATTGGACCATAGGTCAAGCCCATAATTGCTAAGCCAGTACACAAGAACAAAAACACAATGAGTGTATTTCCAGACTCTAACATACTAGAGAAAAACAGTCCGAAAATTGCAGCAGCAATACATACACCAATAGAAGTAGCTTTACGGCCAAATTTTTCTGCAAAAATGGCAGAAAGAGGGATAAAGGCTGCAAAGCAAAGGGTTGCAAACAATTGAAGTTCTAAGAACTCACCACGCGCATAGCCTAGTCTGGTTGTTCCCCAGTTAAGTGCGAATACTGTAGTTAAATAAAACACAACGAAGGTACAGATTGCTGCAATCGTACCGAGAATAAGTTTGCCCGTGTGTTTTGTCACCACTTCTTTAAATGGAATATTAACTTCTTTTTGCTTATCTAAAACCTTCTGGAAAGCAGGGGTCTCATGAAGTTTTAAACGAATGTATAAGCCAACAATAACCAAGACAGCACTTGCAATAAAAGGAATACGCCAGCCCCATTGCATGAATGCTTGCTCAGGAATAGCAGCGCTTAGAAGTAAAAATGAACCAGTTGCTAAAATAAAACCGATAGGTGCGCCAAGTTGAGGGAACATGCCATACCATGCACGTTTGCCTTCAGGTGCATTTTCTGTAGCAAGTAAAACAGCACCACTCCATTCACCACCTAAGCCTAATCCTTGTCCTAAACGGCATAAGGCGAGCAATAACGGTGCGACAATTCCAATCTGAGCATAGGTTGGTAATAAGCCAATACATACGGTTGAGATACCCATAGTGAGCAATGCTGCCACCAATGTTGCTTTACGACCTATACGATCTCCTAAATGCCCAAATAGTGCTGCACCGATAGGACGGGCAATAAAGGCGATTGCAAAAGTTGCAAGTGATTGTAAGACTGCGGCACTACCACTACTGGCAGGGAAAAATAGGTGTGGAAAAATGATAACGGCAGCAGTTGCATAGATATAAAAGTCGAAGAACTCAATGGTTGTACCGACTAAACTTGCAAACAAAACCCGTGTTTTCGAATTGGTGGCTACTACAGGAGCAGCAGTCGCAGAGGTTGACTCCATATAAGTCCTTATATCAGTTAAAATTTATTTTTAATTTACTATTCTCTTTAAAGGCATATTTTTCTTAAAAGAATAGCGTGAAAGAACATCATCCATGACTCTTTCAGGATCACTGAATATGAGTGAAAAATGGACTAAACAACGTACCAATAGATAGCAAGAAAGTGTGCACCTGCACCTAAAAGCACAAAAATATGCCATATCGCATGGGTATATCTTACCTTTTTTAACGCGTAAAACAATGCTCCAACGGTGTAAGCTAAACCTCCAGTAATCAATAACATCAAAGTATCTTTGCTTAAATAGGTTCGCATATCATCCATTACAAAAACGGCAAGCCAACCCATAAGAACATAAGCAAGTAGCGAAATTTTCTGAAAACGGTGAATAAAAACTAACTTGAAAAGTGTACCAATTGCAGCAATGCTCCAGAGCGCAATAAGTAAAATATGAGCTTTTTGTGTAGGTATAGCAATGCTTAAGAACGGGGTATATGTTCCAGCAATTAAATAATAAATAGCCGTGTGATCGAGTTTTTTATACCAGTAACGTAAATTTTGTGTTTGTGCAAAATGATAGAGAGTCGAGCTAGTAAACACGAGAATTAAGCTAAAAGCATATACCCATAAACCTATCCACTGGGCAGTGGAAAGATAAGATCCTTTTATAATTAAAAAGACAGAGGCAATTACTGCCATAACCACACCAGCGCCATGGCTGTAGGCATTAAAAAGTTCTTCTTTTGGGTCGTAGGTTTCTAACACCGATTTACTCATAAGTTTATTTTTTGATTAAAAATACAAATGTATAGAAATACAAAACAGTCGTAAAGTTATTTTATTTTTAATCCTATACCCTTTAAACTTTCACTTTATATGAGTCACCATTTTTTAGGTATATCAGTGTCGGTTTTCTCCTTTGAGCAAGAACAGCAATTCTTTCATGAAATCAAACAAATGCTTGATCAGCAGACTTTTGAGCGTTTGATTTTGAGCCAATATAAAGGAGAGTTGTCACAGCTGGAAAAAATTACTTTCCGTGTTGTGGAGCTACATGGAAAAAAACAACTTTCCGCGCTATATCATTATAGCACCCAAGATGTGACTAAAAATTATTCATTCGAAGATGGCTTAGAACAGATTGCAGCACTGATTACGCAATGCAAACAAGCGAATTTATTTTCAACGCATCAAGAAATCCAGCTTAAAAAAAATAAGAAAAAAGCCATGCTTAATATGGGTAAAAAGCAAAGCATGACTACCGCTCCAACTGTACAAGCGCATGATCGTGAGAAACAGCGTTATGTACAGCAGAGTAGTGCATTTTTAAAAGAGCTGGGTATTACTGATGAGAAAGCTCAAATCATTCCAAGCATGGCTCGTAAATGGAAGCAGATTAATAAATTTATCGAAATTTTTGAGAGCGCATATGAGCAGATTGATGCTGAGCAAAAAGAGTTAAATATTGTCGATTTTGGTTCAGGAAAAGGTTATTTAACTTTTGCTTTGTATGATTATTTACAAGAACAACAAAAGATTCCGCTCATTACGGGTGTAGAGCTGCGCCGTAACTTAGTGGAGTTTTGCCAGAACGTTGCAGAAAAAGTACATTTTAATCATTTAGACTTTTTTGAAGGTGACGTTCGTAGTTATCAGCCGGAAAAGCTGGACGTTATGATTGCTTTACATGCATGTGATATTGCGACTGACTTTGCTATCCATACGGGAATTCGCTTAAATGCTTCGATGATTATGTGTGCGCCGTGCTGTCACAAAGAGTTGCGTCCACAACTACGTAGCCCTGAAGTTTTACAACCCATGCTACAGTTTGGTATTCATGCGGGACAACAAGCCGAGATGTTGACCGATACCTTACGTGCGTTACTTTTAAAAGCATATGGTTATGAAACTAAAGTTTTTGAGTTTGTATCGCTTGAACACACCAGCAAAAATAAAATGATTTTGGCGACTAAACGCAAAAACGTGACACAACCTGATGCCAAGATTATGGCTCAAATTCAAGCATTGAAAGAAATGTATGGAATTAAAAAACAGACTTTGGAATTGTTATTACAAGACCAGTTGCCGATCGAAAATATTGGCTGCAAATGCTAGGAAGGTGAGTGGATGTATAAAGTTATAGCGGGTAGTTGGACGCAGTTTGAGGAAGATGCAAAATACATCCGTGAACAAGTCTTTATTCAAGAGCAAGGCATTGCACCCGAAGATGAATGGGATGATTTTGACAGCACCGCTATGCACTTTATGGTGTATGACAAAGAGCAGCCTATCGCTACAGCACGTTTGTTGCCACAGCATAGCGTAGGGCGTGTTGCTGTTTTAATGCTTTATCGAAAGCAGGGTATAGGTAAAATTCTAATGCAGCATATTATTGAATATGCGCGCCAACATAAATTGCCTTATTTAAAGCTTTCCGCGCAAACCTATGTGACGGCTTTTTACGAAGCTTTAGGTTTCAAAGTGCAGGGTGAAGTGTACCAAGACTGTGGTATTCCACATATTGATATGACTTTAGCGTTAAGTTGAGATTCCTTTTTAGAAATCTCAACTTTGAACTACTTCATCGCATTCCAGTTTTCGATGGCTTGTAAGCCTGTTTCCAAACCAACTTCATAACTGTAACGAAGCTTTTTCGGATTTGTCGTTAAACGCCCTGCCATATTTTTAAGAGGCGGTGGACATACCTCTAAAATTTGCTGTTCTGGGTTACTGCTACGAACAAATTCAACTGAAGCATTATAACGGGCACAGCGGTTACGCAAACTATTTGCAAAACCATAATGGTGTTTAAAAGCATATTTCGCAAGGAATTGGTCGCCTCGGCTACTGGCTTTAAAATAGTTCTTCGGACGAGTACGTAAAACTAATAGCTTTTTGACACCACTTTGCTGAGCCGCCCAGCGAACGGGTAGAGCATCTGCAACGCCGCCATCAAAGTAGGGTTCACCCATAATATCGACGGGATGACGAGTTAAAACCGGAATTGAGCTAGAAGCACGCAGTGCATTTAGCAAATTATCTTTACCAGCACGAAGATACTCAGCATGACCAGTTTTAGCATGCGTCAATACCATATAAAAATCTGGATTTTTGGCAAAAAGGCTCTGTTGATCGAGAGGATGTTCTTGCTCGCCAATTTCCCACATCCATTTTAAATCGAGTAAATCACCACCTTTAAAGAAGCGTTTGTAATCGATAAATTCAGGACGTAGTGAATGATCAATATAGAAGGTTAAGGTGCGACCCTGTTGGCCTGTCAGGTAGTTAGCTACATTGGTCGAACCAGAAGATACGCCTACATATAAATCAAAAGGGTTGAACCGTTGTTGTAGAAAAGCATCAAGTACACCACTGGTAAAGGCACCACGCATGCCTCCACCTTCTACAACCAGTGCATTGCGAGAAAAATCTGTCATTTGAAAAATATCTGATTACTGATGTGAATGCTGATGTTCTTGCATGTCCATTTCAGGCATATTGTCATGCTGAGTTTGCTGATCTGTTGATTTCTCAGCTTTTTGCTGCATTTCATGCTGTTGAGCTTTGCGTTGTGCTCCTGGCATATAGTCAGGCTCATTACTCATTGCTAAATAGAAAAAGCCAAGGAAGATCGCACTTAAAACACCGACGATTAGAACAAATTTCCAGCCTAAAATTGCTGATTCGGAAGAATTTTTATCGGACATAAGGATATCTCGAATGTGCTGTAGAAGCACAGAAATGAAGTCTATTTATAGCATATTTAGGTATAAGGCTGAAATCTTAAAGGTTATAAAGAAAAACCCATATAAATAAAATATATTTATATGGGTAAGGTTTATGCAATTTTTAAATATTCAAGAGCGCTAACTTATTGAATATTTTGCTTCTGCTCAGCTTTAGTTTTTAGTAACGTTGGGGGCGTGAAGCGCTCACCATATTTGGCAGCCAACTCTTCGGCACGTTTTTGTGCTTTATCAATCCCATATTGATTTAAGAATTGAATCGCTCCTCCCGTCCACGGGGCATAACCAATTCCAAAAATAGAACCGACATTGGCATCAATCACTGACTCTAATACCCCTTCTTCGTAACAACGTAGGGTATCTAAGGCTTGTACAAACAAAATACGGTTAATCATATCTTGCTCGGAGATATCATGATCTTTTTGCCAACGGTTTAAGCCTTCCCATAGGTGCTTTTTGCCATTTTCAGGATAATCATAAAAACCTGCGCCAGCAGCTTTACCTTTACGGTTTAATTCATGAATCATGGTATGAATCACTTCATCTACCGGTGTTTTCGGTAACTCTTTGCCTTCAGCTTGTAGTGCCTTACGCGTTTCACTTGCAACATGCTCCGTTAAAGTTAAAGACACTTCATCTTGAATCGCAAGTGGTCCTACCGGCATGCCCGCTTTCAGTGCTGCCATTTCAATACGCGCTGGATGGACGCCTTCTGCAAGTAATCGCATACCTTCTTGAATAAAAGTACCAAACACACGACTAGTAAAGAAGCCACGGCTATCATTGACAACGATTGGTGTTTTTCCAATTTGCTGTACAAAGTCGTAGGTTTTAGCAAGTGTCTCTGCGGAGGTGTTTTTACCTTTAATAATCTCAACCAACTGCATTTTGTCGACAGGGCTAAAGAAATGTAGTCCAATAAATGCTTTATCATCCTTGCTTGCTTGCGCTAAACCTGTAATCGGTAGGGTGGATGTATTTGATGCCATTACACCATTAGGCGCTAAGTATTGTTCAGCTTCTTGAGTGACTTTCGCTTTGAGCTCTTGGTTTTCAAATACGGCTTCAATAATCAGGTCACAACCTTGTAAGTCTTCAGCAGAAGCTGTGGCCGTAATGAGCGATAAAATCTGATCACGTTTTTCTGCCGTCATGCGGCCTTGTGAAACACGTTTATCTAGCAATTTCTGAGAATAAGCTTTGCCTTTTTCAGCATTTTCAACAGATACATCTTTAAGAATAACAGGAATGCCTTTAATTGCAGTGGCGTAGGCAATACCGGCACCCATCATGCCCGCACCCAACACGCCTACTTTAGTGGCTTGCCATTTTGCAATATCGGCAGGACGGCTAGCACCCGACTTAATTGCATTTAGGCCGTGCCAGAAAGTGCCAATCATATTTTTAGAAATTTGGCCTGTTGCTAGTTGAGTAAAGTAGCGAGACTCGATGCGCAAGGCGGTATCGACATCAACTTGAGCACCTTCAACTGCGGCAGCCATAATCGCTTCAGGAGCAGGGTAGCAGCCCTTGGTTTTGTCTTTTAACATGGCTGGTGCAATGGCAAGAACTTGTGCAACTGCCGGAGTTTTTGGATCGCCACCCGGAATTTTATAACCCTTCACATCAAAAGGCTGTTGAGATTTTGGATTGGCTTTGATCCAAGCAATCGCTTTATCTAAAAGTTCTTGTTCATTTTCAGCTGTGTCATGAATTAAGCCTAAAGATTTTGCTTTATCGACACCGAACTGCTTACCTTCCATTAAAAATGGGAATGCATTTTGAAGACCAAGCAGACGGACCATACGTACAATACCACCGCCGCCCGGTAGTAAACCTAAGGTAACTTCTGGTAGGCCAAATTTACTTTTCGGGTCATTGATTGCAATACGGTGATGGCAACTTAATGCGATTTCCCATCCTCCGCCCAGTGCCGTGCCATTCAATGCTGCAACCACGGGAATCCCTAGTGTCTCAATCGTTCTTAGATGACCTTTTAACTTCTCAACCATATTGAAAAAGTCAGTTGCATGCTCAGGTTGAACTTGAATCAGTTCATCTAAATCACCACCAGCAAAGAAAGTTTTTTTTGCTGAGCGAAAAATAACACCTGAAAGTTCTGTTTCTGCTTTAAGTTTCTGGGTGACCTCATCAAGCGAGTCACGAAACTCGGCATTCATGGTATTTGCAGACTGACCAGTTGAATCAAGTGTCAAGATGACAATATTGTCGGCATTTTTTTCGTATTGAATTGCACTCATCTTTATATATCCCTAAATTTTTATACACGTTCAATAATGGTGGCAATACCCATACCACCGCCGACACAGAGCGTTGCTAAACCGCGTTTTTTATTTTGACGTTCAAGCTCATCAAGTAATGTACCCAAAATCATGGCACCGGTTGCTCCTAAGGGATGGCCTAAAGCAATCGCACCGCCATTTACGTTGACTTTTTCAGCAGGCACATTGAGCTCATTAATAAAACGCATCACGACAGCTGCAAATGCTTCGTTGACTTCAAATAGGTCAATATCATCAATTGTTAAACCAGCTTTTTCCAAAGCTTTGCGTGCGGCAGGGGCAGGGCCAGTTAACATGATGGTTGGGTCGGTACCGACTAGGGCAGTCGCCAAAACTTTAGCGCGTGGTTTTAAGTTTTGTTCTTTCACTGCTTTTTCTGAAGCCAGTAAAACGAGAGCTGCTCCATCGACAATACCTGATGAGTTACCGGCATGATGAATATGATTTACTTTTTGTGCTTCTGGATATTTTTGTAGGGCAACAGCATCAAAGCCCATTTGCCCCATCATTTCAAAACTTGGGTTGAGTTTTGCAAGACCTTCAAGTGTGGTATTGCCTTTAATAAATTCATCTTTTTCTAAAATCACAACACCTGCGTGATCTTTAACTGGCACAACTGATTGATCGAAATAACAATTTGCTTGAGCTGCCGCTGCTTTTTGTTGTGACTTTACGGCAAAATTATCAACATCTTCTCGGCTATAGCCATCTAAGGTTGCAATGAGGTCAGCGCCAACACCTTGTGGAACAAAAGATGATTTAAGGTTGGTTTCCGGATCTAACGCCCACGGTCCGCCATCAGAACCCATTGGGATACGTGACATTGATTCAACGCCACCAGCAACCACTAAATCTTCCCAACCAGAACGAACTTTCATGGCTGCCATGTTGACCGCTTCTAAACCTGAAGCACAAAAGCGGTTAATTTGCACACCTGCAACATCATCATTCCAGCCCGCTGCAATCGCTGCTGTTTTGGCAATATCACCGCCCTGATCACCAATTGGTGTGACGCAGCCCAGAACAATATCATCTACTTTAGATGTATCGAGGTGATGGCGTTGCTGTAATTCGTTTAATAGAGTGGTGAGTAATGTGATTGGTTTTACTTCGTAAAGAGAGCCGTCTTTTTTTCCTTTTCCGCGTGGTGTGCGAATGGCGTCAATAATATAAGCCTCGCTCATAACAGTTCCTTTTTTTATTACTTAAACTTTGTCGTGTTTTTGAGTGTACTGTTTTTAAGAGGGAGTGCAATGACGATAAGCGCACCAGTCAGGTGATGATTTTTGCCAATGGCGATACAAAAAAGCCCAAGTTGAACTTGGGCTAAATGTGAAACTAAAGAGATTTAAGAATCAATGGTAACCATGGAGCTGGCGATATAGACCGGGAGTAACACCAGTCCACTTTTTAAATGCACGGTGGAATGTACTGGTTTCACTAAAACCAACTTGCTGAGCAACATCTTCAAGTGTTAATTCAGGATTGAGTAATAAGTGAATCGCAGCATCTCGGCGTAAAGCGTCTTTCACGCCCTGATAGCTTTTACCTTCGGCAGCTAGGCGGCGGCGTAAAGTTTGCGGAGATAAATACAACATTGATGCAACGTCATTGAGCGTTGGCATTTCTTCACCAATTTGGCTTTTGAGTACTTCACGAATACGTGAAGTCAACGAATTGGTGTTTTTGAATTTTACTAAAAGCTGAGCAGGGGCTGCTTTTAAGAATTCTTCTAATGTTTTTTCATCTTGGCGAATTGGCAAATCAAGATAATCAGCCGCAAAGGTTATTTCGGTACGCGGTGCGTCAAATTGCATAACCGGCGCAAAGAATAAAGCGTCATATTCATCTGCATGTGCAGGACGTGGATAGCTAAAATGAACACGTTCTAATGGTAAGCGACGTTCAATCAGCCATGATGCCAATCCATGCCAGATCATGAGCATACTTTCAGTAATGAAATGATCCGGATCTAATGTTTTTGGAATGAGAGGTACTAAACGTGCTTCGTGTTTGTCACGCTCCAGCGTTACTGACCATTCATCACCAAATAATTTGTAAAATTGAGATGAAAGTTCAAGGGCTTGGCCCAAGGTTTTTGCATGAATAATCAACTGACACATAATGGCAAAAGTGCCCAAACGACGCGGTTGTACATCGAAACCAACGTGTTCGTCTTGTGTGACCATCCATAACATTTTTATAAAACGGGTATATTGTTCTGGTGAGATTCGAGCTTTAGGTTGACGTAATAGTTCCGCTTCGATACCCACATGTGAAAGTAACGTCTCGACATCCATGCCAAGGCGCTTTACGCCTGTCAAAGCCGCATTCACGAAGTGGATGCTAATCGTATCGCGACTCATATTGAATCCTTCAGTCTCTTTGATGTTCACTTTAAATTGACCTAAATGACCGTCTAAAAAAATAAATTGGCGATTTACAACAGTGTAAAAGCACTTTTTACATGTTAAATTGCCGAAATGATCAAGGTAAATGGCTGAACATGACATTGTTTTAGAATATTTGCTTAACTAATATAAAAGAAAATTCGAATAATAGTGGTTAAAAAAACGATGACGACTGCATTAAATGGACTTAAAGTTCTCGATTTCTCGACGCTCTTACCTGGACCTTTCGCCACAATGTATTTAGCCGATATGGGGGCAGAAGTCATCCATATTGAATCTCCATCACGTCCAGATCTCATTCGGATTATGCCGCCCTATGCAAATGGGCAGGCGACTGCACATAGTTATCTAAATCGAAATAAGCAGTCGATTGTTCTCGACTTAAAAGATGCTGCAAGTATTGATCTGATTAAAGCCAAGATTTCTGAGTTTGATATTGTGATTGAGCAGTTTCGGCCAGATGTCATGCGCCGTTTAGGGCTGGACTATGCCACCCTTGCAGAAATTAACCCGCGTTTAATTTATTGTTCAATTACAGGTTATGGCCAAACTGGAAGTTATAAAGATCGGGCTGGGCACGACATTAATTATTTAGCTTTAGCTGGTATTGCTGGGTATAGCGGCCGACAAGATAGCGGTCCGCCACCGCTTGGTATTCAGGTTGCCGATATTGCTGGTGGTTCATTACATGCAGTCATTGCGATCTTGGCTGCTGTAGTTGAACGCAGCCGTAGCGGTATAGGTCAATATATTGATATTTCCATGACGGACTGTGTTGCAAGTCTAAATAGTATGGCAGCTTCAGCCACGCTTGCCGCACAAGTTGAACAGGCGCCCGAGCAGGGGATGCTCAATGGGGGGATTTTCTATGACTATTATATGACGCAAGATGGCCGTTATCTTTCTATCGGTAGCCTTGAACCACAATTTATGGCAGGTTTGTCTGCGGCATTAGAATTACCTGTGTTATTACAAAAAGGTGCGTCATTAGATGAGCAAGATCGACAGGAAGTTAAGCAAGCCATTCAAGAAAAAATTAAAGCCAAAACATTCAAAGAATGGCATGAAATTTTTGCAAATCTCGATGTTTGTGTAGAACCCGTATTGAGTTTAAGTGAGGCTTTAAATTCACCGTTAGCACAACAACGTGGATGGATTGTGAATGTTCCTTTGCAAAATAATACGCCAGATACAGAACCACAAATTGCATGCCCAATTAAGTTTTCACGTTCGCAAATGCGATATTCCTTTGTAGGTCAAAAACTTGGCGAAGGGCAGTGGTGAGGTTAAGGGGCTATTTCTTATACAGTATGTATTGAAATTATTATCTGAATAATCAATTGATTAACATTTTGAATAATTTCTTTACATAAAATTAGCGTAACCTTTATAAACAAAGACATAAAAGGTTCGTAAACATGAAAACGCATAAATCTTTGATGGTTTCCTGTTTATCCGTTTTATCAATTACTCTTTTTGTTCAGCATGCACAAGCTGCTGCTGCATTTGACCCAAATGGTTCTTGGATGTTGGGTGATTGGAACGGGCAACGTACAGCGTTGCAAGCACAAGGTTATGATTTTTCTTTTGGATATACCGGTGAATATGCCGGTATTTTAGATTCCAAACAAACATCTACACACGGTAGTGCTTATACAGGGCAACTTGCTTTAGGTTCTCATTTGGACCTAGGTAAAATTTTAGGGTGGCAAGATACAGAAGCTCAAATCACATTAACTTATCGTGATGGGCAATCGCTTTCTGAACATTCTCCAGCATTGGCTGGGCACCAAAGTTCTGTTCAAGAAGTGTGGGGCCGTGAACAAACTTGGCGTTTAACAGATTTATGGATCAAGAAAAAATTCCTTGATCAGAAGTTAGATGTTAAAGTGGGCCGTTTTGGTGAGGGTGAAGACTTTAATAGTTTTGACTGTGATTTCCAGAACTTGGCACTTTGTGGTTCACAAGTGGGTAACTGGGTAGGCGATCAGTGGTATAACTGGCCAGTTAGCCAATGGGCAATGCGTGTCAAATATAACTTGCAACCTGATTTATATACACAAGTGGGTGTATATGAATATAACCCTGAAAACTTGGAACGTGGCAAAGGCTTCAACCTAAGTACAGATGGTTCTCACGGTGCAATTATTCCAGCAGAAGTAGTTTGGTCACCTAAACTAGGTGTGCAAAGCATGCCTGGTGAATACCGTTTAGGTTATTACTATAGTACTGCCGATGCCAAAGAAATTGCAGATTCAACTAAAACATCTCATAAGCAAGGTGTTTGGGTAACTGCAAAACAGAAATTATTCCAGCCAGCTGATCAAACTGACCGTGGTTTAACAGGGTTTGTGAACCTGACTTTCCACGACTCAGATACCAACAAAGTTGATAACATGCAAAATATAGGCTTAGTCTATAAAGGTTTGCTGAATCAACGTCCTCAAGATGAGTTGGCACTTGGTGTTGCTCGTATCCATATCAATGATGATTGGAGCGATGTTCAAGCCAAAGAATACGACACCGAATATAATACCGAGCTTTACTATGGTATTCATGCCACTAACTGGCTAACTATTCGTCCAAATGTGCAATATGTTCGTCATGTTGGTGCATTAAAAAATGGTGATAACACTTGGGTAGGCGGTATTAAGTTCTCAACTGCATTCTAAGTAATTATTCCGAAAACGGATTGTCGAGGGTTAAATCATTGATTGAAGTATCCTGACCTTCCGTTTTTTTCTTTATGCCTGAATTTTGTTTTAGACGTATTGGTGATGTCATTTTTCTATAAGTTTTTTGGCACATCTTTCCGATAAAAATGATGATTGATAAGAGGTGGTTTATGAATCAACCTTCTTCAAGATCAGGTTTAACGACTTTTACCGTAATTATTATTGGGTTATTGGCGTTATTCCTGCTAATTGGAGGTATTTGGCTCGCTACACTAGGCGGTTCAATTTACTATATTGTAGCTGGAGTCTTACTTCTCATTGTTGCATGGCAACTCTACAAGCGCGCTTCTGCTGCTTTGTGGGTTTATGCCGCATTAATGCTAGGTACTATTATCTGGAGTGTCTGGGAAGTTGGAACAGACTTTTGGGCGCTTGCACCACGTTTAGATATTTTAGGTATTCTTGGTTTATGGTTATTGGTTCCGGCTGTAACTCGTGGAATCAACAACCTTGGATCAAGTAAAGTTGCCTTATCTTCAACTTTAGCAATTGCAATCGTGTTGATGGTTTATTCTATCTTCAATGATCCGCAAGAAATTAATGGTGAAATCAAGACACCTCAACCAGAAACTGCTCAAGCCGTTCCAGGTGTTGCAGAGAGCGACTGGCCTGCTTATGGTCGTACTCAAGCTGGTGAACGTTATTCTCCATTGAAACAGATTAATGACCAGAACGTAAAAGATCTGAAAGTTGCCTGGACATTCCGTACTGGTGATTTCAAAACAGATAATGACTCTGGCGAAACAACCAATCAGGTTACACCAATTAAAATTGGTAATAACATGTTTATCTGTACGGCTCACCAGCAATTAATTGCGATTGACCCAGCTACAGGTAAAGAAAAATGGCGTTTTGATCCGAAGCTTAAAACGGATAAATCGTTCCAGCATTTAACTTGTCGTGGTGTAATGTATTACGATGCAAACAACACAACTGAATTTGCGACAAGCTTACAAACTAAAAAGTCGACTTCAACTCAATGTCCACGTAAAGTCTTTGTTCCAGTCAATGACGGACGTTTAGTTGCTGTAAATGCTGACACAGGTAAAGCATGTACTGACTTTGGTCAAAATGGTGAAGTGAATTTACAAGAATTCATGCCATATGCTTATCCAGGTGGTTATAACCCAACATCTCCAGGTGTTGTTACTGGTTCAACAGTGGTTATTGCCGGTTCAGTTACCGACAACTATTCAAATAAAGAGCCATCAGGTGTTATCCGTGGATATGACGTAAACACTGGTAAGCTTCTTTGGGTATTTGATACTGGAGCAGCAGATCCAAATGCAATGCCAGGTGAAGGTACAACCTTTGTTCATAACTCACCAAATGCTTGGGCACCTTTAGCATACGATGCCAAACTTGATATCGTTTATGTTCCAACAGGTGTAGGTACTCCAGATATCTGGGGTGGTGACCGTACCGAGTTGAAAGAACGTTATGCAAACTCTATGTTAGCGATTAACGCTTCAACAGGTAAATTGATTTGGAACTTCCAGACAACCCATCACGATTTATGGGATATGGACGTACCGTCACAACCATCTTTGGCAGATATTAAAGATAAATCTGGTAAAACTGTTCCAGCAATTTATGTCTTGACCAAAACAGGTAATGCCTTTGTTCTTGATCGTCGTAATGGTCAGCCAATTGTTCCTGTAACTGAGAAACCAGTTCCACAAACAGTTAAACGTGGACCACAGACTAAAGGTGAGCATTATTCAAAAACTCAGCCATTCTCTGATTTGAACTTGGCACCACAAGATAAATTAACTGATAAAGACATGTGGGGTGCCACTATGCTTGATCAGCTTATGTGTCGTGTGTCTTTCAAACGCCTCAATTACGATGGTATTTATACGCCACCATCTGAAAACGGTACTTTAGTTTTCCCTGGTAACTTAGGTGTGTTTGAATGGGGCGGTATGTCAGTTAACCCTGACCGTCAAGTTGCTGTAATGAACCCGATTGGTCTGCCATTCGTGAGTCGTTTAATTCCTGCTGATCCAAACCGTGCGCAAACTGCAAAAGGTGCGGGAACTGAGCAGGGTGTACAGCCAATGTATGGCGTACCTTATGGTGTTGAAATCAGCGCATTCTTATCTCCACTTGGTTTACCTTGTAAACAACCTGCTTGGGGATATGTTGCTGGCGTAGATTTGAAAACTCATGAAGTCGTTTGGAAAAAACGTATTGGTACAATTCGTGACAGTTTACCGAACTTGTTCCAGTTACCAGCTGTAAAAATTGGTGTTCCTGGTTTAGGTGGTTCTATTTCTACTGCAGGTAATGTCATGTTTGTTGGTGCAACTCAAGATAACTACATCCGTGCGTTTAACGTAACGAATGGTGAGAAACTTTGGGAAGCGCGTTTACCAGCAGGTGGACAAGCAACACCAATGACTTATGAAATTAATGGAAAACAATATGTTGTAATTATGGCCGGTGGTCATGGTTCATTTGGTACAAAAATGGGCGACTATTTAGTGGCTTATGCATTACCAGATAACAAATAAAAGTTTGCTATCAAAAAAGCCCGGATTTATCTGGGCTTTTTTTATGTCAATTTAGATTAAAGCTTATCAATAAAACCGTTATTAAATATGCAAAAAAAGCATTTTATTGATGAATAAAAGCTCGCTATGCTATCCGCCTTAATAATGAATCTACTAGCCATACGCCATGTATTTATATACCGATTTCGATCAGCAGCTGATTAATCAACGAGTTGCTCAGTTCCGCGATCAGACAGAGCGCTATTTAGCGGGCAAACTTTCTGAAGATGAATACCGCCCATTACGTTTGCAAAATGGTTTATATGTGCAACGTTATGCACCAATGCTACGTATTGCTGTGCCGTATGGCTTAATGAACTCAAAACAATTACGTAAAATTGCTGAAGTATCAACTCAATATGACCGTGGCTATGCACACGTATCTACGCGTCAAAATATTCAGCTAAACTGGCCTGCACTTGAAGATGTGCCAGAAATTTTAGCTGAACTCGCAACTGTACAAATGCATGCCATTCAAACCAGTGGTAACTGTATTCGTAACACGACTACTGACCAGTATGCAGGTGTAGTTGCTGGTGAAATTGCTGATCCACGCCCAACATGTGAATTGATTCGTCAGTGGAGTACATTCCACCCAGAATTTGCATTCTTACCACGTAAATTTAAAATTGCCGTTTCTGCACTTGAAGAAAAAGACCGTGCAGCAACAGCATTCCACGATATTGGTGTGTATATCGTGCGTAATGAAGCAGGCGAGATGGGCTACAAAATCATGGTGGGTGGTGGTTTAGGCCGTACTCCGATTATTGGTAGTGTCATTCGTGAGTTTTTACCACGTGAAGATTTAATTGCTTATTTAGAGGCAGTTTTACGTGTTTATAACTTACATGGCCGTCGTGATAATAAATATAAAGCGCGTATCAAAATCTTGGTTAAAGCATTAACGCCTGAAGTATTTGCACAGAAAGTTGAAGCTGAATTTGAACACACACGTGAAACATTAAAAATTCAGCCAGAAATCTTGAAAAAATTAGACGAAGAGTTCACGCCGTTTGATTATCAAGATTTAGAAGATGAAGACTTTACAGCTTTATTTGCTGAGCATCCAAAATTCAAACAATGGTTCAATATCAATACGCATGCACATAAAGTAAAGGGCTATCGTATTGTTACGATTTCTTTAAAACGTGCAGGCATCGCACCGGGCGATATGACCACTGAAGAAATGAACTTCATTGCAGATCTCGCTGATAAATATACGTTTGGTGAACTTCGTACGACTCACGAACAAAACATTGCTTTAGCAGATGTACCTCAAAAAGATTTGTTCGATGTATGGCAAGCGCTTGAACAACACAACATGGCTCGTGCGCATATCGGCTTTATTACCGATATTATTAGCTGCCCAGGTGGTGATTTCTGTTCACTTGCAAATGCGAAATCAATTCCTATTGCTGAAGCGATTACACGCCGTTTTGAAGATTTAGATAAAGTTTATGATCTTGGTCATTTAGACTTAAATATTTCTGGCTGTATGAATGCTTGTGGTCACCACCACGTGGGTAACATCGGTATTTTAGGTGTAGATAAAAAAGGTGCTGAGTTCTATCAAATTACCTTAGGTGGTAATTCAGACCATGATGCTTCCATTGGTGACATCTTAGGACCATCATTTGCAGCAGAAGCCGTGCCTGATGTCATTGAAGAAGTATTAAATACGTATCTTGATTTACGTACCGAAGGTGAGCGTTTCGTTGATACATATCGCCGTGTAGGAATTCAACCATTTAAGGAGCGTGCATATGCTTAATACAGCTCTACCTGTGCTTTATAAAGATGGCACGATTGCAGATAATACTTATCAAATCATTGCTGAAGATGGTGTGATTCCTCAAGGTGACGTTGTTTTAACAACAGCTCAACTCGATCAATTAGCTAACATTCAAGGTAAAAAAGCTTTGTATGTGACCGTAAATGATTCACCTGAAGAGCACACATTTCCATTAAGTGAACTTGATGCAATCTTCATTGAGTTCGCAGGTTTCGGAGATGGGCGTGGTTATTCATTCGCTGCATTATTACGTCGCCAAGGTTTCCAAGGTGAACTACGTGCAACAGGTGATGTATTTAAGGATGTCTTAAATTATTTAAAACGTTCAGGTTTTGATAGTTTTGTCATTAAAGAAGGTAAAGATGTGCAAGAAGCTGCTGCTGGTTTGCAAGACTTTACCCATCCTTATCAAGCTTCAACAGCTGTGCCAAAAGCAAGTTATCAAACTGGTGCTTAAATAGCTTCTAAGTGAAAAGGCTGAACTCAGGTTCAGCTTTTTTTATAAATAATTTTTTAATAACTGAATTGAAGAATAAGAATGTTCGCTTTAATTTCAAAAATAAATCCTGGTGCTTTGTGGTTAATATTCGCTATTGTGACGGATGTACTTTCAACCTTTTATTCAGCTAAAGGCAATGGATTAGTTAATAAAACTGCTCAGGGAATTGCTCTAGTTTTGTATATTATCTCTTTTGCATGCGCTGCTATTGCTTTGAAATATATGCAAGCTGGAATTTTATATGTGTTGTGGTCTGGGGTGGGGGTATTGGCGACCGCTTTTCTCGCAAAGATTTTTCTTGGGCAAAACATTGATGTCGCAGGATGGATTGGGATTGGTTTTATTACAGTCGGCTTAATGATTATTGCGCAATACTCTAATATCGATGTTTAAAGCCCTTATAGAAACACTGAGATCTCTATAAGGGCTAAAGAATTAAGTATCTAACTGGCAGTTAACCATCCATTTGACACCAAATTGATCAGTAAAAGCACCGTATAAAGCGCCCCAGAACGTTTTTTCTAGTGGCATTTCAATTTTGCCATTTACAGATAAGGCATCAAAAAGTTGCTTTGCCTTTTCTTGCTCATCTTTTTCAAGGTTAATTGCAATGTAATGATTATTGCCCTGAGTAAATACACTATTTGGTGTACAGAATTGATCAATGACATCTGATGCCATGAGTACAGTGTATTCGTTAATCGGCAGGGAAACATGAAGCACTAAATTTTTTTGAGCTTCCGATAACGTGACACCGTCATGAGGCGGCATATCGCTATAGCGGCTCAGCATGGCAAATTCACCGCCGAATACTGATTTATAAAAATTAAAAGCTTGCTCTGCCTGGCCTTGAAAATTGAGATAGTGATTGAGTTGCATTGTTATTGTCCATTGTTGTTTTCATTTAGAAGAATAAGTTAAAACGGAAAAGAGATTTTGTGGGTCATTTTTTGTAGTTTTTTCATAAAAAATCCCACCGAAGTGGGATTTTAAAAAAGGTTTTAATTAAAGAATTTCGATGGCAACAGCTGTTGCTTCCCCACCGCCGATGCAAAGAGCAGCGACACCCTTTTTACCACCAGTACGTTTAAGCGCATGAATAAGCGTAAGAATAATACGAGAGCCTGTCGATCCTACAGGATGACCAAGTGCACATGCTCCACCATGAATATTGACTTTTTCTGGATCAAGTTTGAAATCATCAATTGGACACATCGTTACCATAGCAAAAGCTTCATTAATTTCCCAAAGGTCAACGTCCTGAGCATTCCAACCTGCTTTTTTAAGTACTTTTTCAATAGCGCCAACAGGAGCAATTGTAAATTCTGAAGGATGTTGAGAATTTGACGCAGTGGCTATGATTTTTGCAAGTGGTTGTAAGCCGCGCTGTGCTGCAACTTCACTCGATGTTAAAACTAGTGCAGAAGCACCATCAGAAATTGAACTCGCGTTTGCAGCAGTAATTGTACCGTCTTTTGCAAAAGCTGGTTTAAGGGATGGGATTTTATCAATCTTGGCATTTAAGGGTTGTTCATCCTGATCGACAATGACATCACCTTTACGGGTAGAAACAGTAACAGGTACAATTTCATCTTTGAAGTAGCCTTCAGTAATCGCAGTTTGAGCACGTTTTAAAGAACGAATTGCAAAGTCATCCATTTGCTCACGGGTATAACCGCGTGTATTTGCCATATCTTGAGCAAATGAACCCATTAAACGACCAGTTTCAGCATCTTCTAAACCATCAAAGAACATATGGTCTTTAATTTCACCGTGGCCCATACGGTATCCCGCACGTGCTTTGGGTAAGACATAAGGCGCATTGGTCATCGACTCCATACCACCGGCAACTACAATTTCAGCACTTCCTGCTTTAATCATATCAGCCGCTTGCATTACCGCCTTCATACCTGAACCACAAAGCTTATTAATTGTCACAGCTCCTGTTGAATCAGGTAAACCTGCTTTACGCATGGCTTGACGAGCAGGGCCTTGCTTTAAACCCGCTGGTAGTACGCAACCCATAATGACTTCTTCGACATCTGTAGGCTGTAAACCTGCTCGTGCGATTGCTTCTTTAATTGTTACCGCTCCTAATTCAGGAGCAGTTAGTCCTGATAGTGATCCTTGAAAACCACCCATAGCAGTACGAGCACCATTAACAATTACGATGTCAGTCATTGTTGTAATCTCCGATTGTTCTTAATCTCAAAATAAGAAATGTTTAAAACCTAAGCAGTATATTGCAAAATGAAGAACGGGTTAGCTTCTGCATTAGACTGTAGAGTTCTAACAATTTTTAAGCTCTTCTAAGCGCACATGGCCCATTTTGCTAAGAATTAATTTAAAGTTTTTAAGCTGGTCATAAGAACAATAGATAAAACTGCCATTCGACTCGATGGGTAGTCCAGAACTACCTTGAAAAATAATACTATTTTGTTTTTTTCCAAAACGTTGTAATTTCATAGAACCGTAGTGATGGTTAAGATCTATAGAGGTCAATAATTCTTCATTTAAATCATGCTGTAGATTACGGTTATTATCTACAAAGCTGATTACGCGGTTATCCCAATTCGTATTGCAGACCAATTGATCAGAACTTGGACAAAGAACAACATTCTTATGCCTAATAATTGCGTCATATTTGGCTTTTTGTATATGAATTGTGAGTATGCGCGGCGTATTTTTTAGTTCTACAGATGCCATAAATTGATGGTATAAAGGAATGGCTATAACTGACATAATCACAAGAATTACGAGTGTTATAGTGAGCTCAACTATAGTAAAACCAGGAGATTTAAACATTAAAAAACCTTAATATATGTATAAATAGAGCAATTTTATGTTTTCTGACAATGATTTATATTATTTTTTATAATGAGGAAACACAAAATTAAATAAGGGTTATCAGTCGGCTAGAATACTGGTAAAATCACGGCAAGCGAAACAAAGAAGTTGTTCATATTTGCTAGTTGGGTAAAAAATTACCGAATTACAACGGAAATTGTAAGTAATTTTGTCAATAATTTACTTGATTAAAATTATCAAGCACTTGGAAAGTCTATCAAGTGTTTGTATGATTCAAATGTGAATAGCTTAAAAATAATACTGGGGTAAAAAAATATCTCAGGGGCCAATAAATTTAGGCTGAGCTTGAACAACAATTGTTATCTCTGGAGGATATCCATGAAATTGAGTCGTATTGCACTTGCTACTATGCTTGTTGCTGCTCCATTAGCTGCTGCTAATGCTGGCGTAACAGTTACTCCATTACTGCTTGGTTACACTTTCCAAGACAGCCAACACAACAATGGTGGTGACAAAGGTAGTCTAACAAATAGCCCAGAACTTCAAGACGATTTATTCGTTGGTGCAGCTCTTGGTATCGAGTTAACACCATGGTTAGGTTTTGAAGCTGAATATAACCAAGTTAAAGGTGATGTAGACCCAAATTATGGTGAATACAAACAAAAACAAATCAATGGTAACTTCTATGTTACTTCTGATTTAATTACTAAAAACTATGACAGCAAAATCAAACCTTATGTATTGTTAGGTGCGGGTCATTATAAATATGATTTTGATGATGCTCGTTTAGCTTACCATGATGGTGAAGAAGGTACTTTAGGTAATGCGGGTATTGGTGCTTTCTGGCGCTTAAATGACGCTTTATCTCTTCGTACAGAAGCGCGTGGTACTTATAACTTTGATGAACAATTCTGGAACTATACAGCTCTTGCTGGCTTAAACGTAGTTCTTGGTGGTCACTTGAAGCCTGCTGCTCCTGTAGTAGAAGTTGCTCCAGTTGAACCAACTCCAGTTGCTCCACAACCACAAGAGTTAACTGAAGACCTTAACATGGAACTTCGTGTGTTCTTTGATACTAACAAATCAAACATCAAAGACCAATACAAGCCAGAAATTGCTAAAGTTGCTGAAAAATTATCTGAATACCCTAACGCTACTGCACGTATCGAAGGTCACACAGATAACACTGGTCCACGTAAGTTGAACGAACGTTTATCTTTAGCTCGTGCTAACTCTGTTAAATCAGCTCTTGTAAACGAATACAACGTTGATGCTTCTCGTTTGTCTACTCAAGGTTTCGCTTGGGATCAACCGATTGCTGACAACAAAACTAAAGAAGGTCGTGCTATGAACCGTCGTGTATTCGCGACAATCACTGGTAGCCGTACTGTAGTAGTTCAACCTGGTCAAGAAGCGGCAGCTCCTGCAGCAGCTCAATAATTTGAGTTCTTGAACAGTAAAAAAGCGA
>NZ_JAKTIM010000053.1:102963-143546 GCF_027855455.1 Acinetobacter sp. AOR01_HL
GTCGCTTTTTTTATGGCGATTTTTAAAATATTTGGTCATTTGTAAATCTCCTGATTCATAATCTCTTCCAATCATTACTTAAAATAGTTACCAAACCCCTTTCTTCAATTGCTGTTTAGTATCTTGTCTATTTCTACGATGTTGAGCACGAGGTTTTTCTGTTTCGTGCATACCACCTTTGTGAAGTAGAGGGGATAGAGCTACTTGATTACGGACCTTAATTTTCGGCATTTCTTTAATTTTCATGTCTTAACCTTTAATACATAAAACTTGTTTAAGAGTATGAACGACTTCAATGAGATCTGCCTGATTGGCTATAACCTCATCAATATCTTTATAGGCACTTGGAATTTCATCGACTACACCACTGTCTTTACGGCATTCAATCCCTTGTGTTTGTTCAATCAAGTCCTGCTGATTAAAAAGAACTTTTGCTTTGCTTCGGCTCATTTTGCGGCCAGCTCCATGAGAACAAGAACAAAAAGATTCAGGGTTTGCTTTACCTTTAACAATGTACGAGCGTGCTCCCATAGAGCCTGGAATAATTCCTAACTCATCTAAACCTGCTCTAATCGCCCCTTTTCTTGTAACAAAAAGGTTTTCACCAAAGTGTGTTTCTTGACTCACATAGTTATGGTGACAATTGATTGCCTCTTTCGTCATTTGAAAAGAAGGTAGAAGAGGGCGAATTGCTTCTAATATTAATCGCATCATTTCTTTACGATTTTCAAAAGCATATTCTTGAGCCCACTCTACGGCTTCTACATAATCATTAAAACTTTGCGAGCCTTCAGCAAAATAACTTAAATCTTTATCAGGCACGTGCCCAAAGCGATGTTGTGCCTCTTTTTTGGCTAACTCAATAAAATAAGTACCTATGACGTTACCAAGACCTCGGCTACCCGAATGGAGCATCACCCATACATCTTGATTTTCATCAATACATAACTCTATAAAGTGATTACCGCCGCCTAGAGTGCCCAACTGTTTTTGCCATGTTGCCTCAAACTGACGAAGCATTCGGACAAGACCCGGATGCTTTCTAATAATAGGTTCTAAGCGTTTTTCAAGTGGAATAATGCTAGAAGCTTTCGCTTTGACTTGTTTATGCAAAGCAAATCCAACCGGCACTTTCCGTTCAATGGCGTCCCGCAAGCGACTTAAGTTATCTGGAAGTTGTGAAGCTTTCAGGCTCAAACGAATAGCATTCATTCCGCAGCCAATATCTACACCCACTGCAGCAGGAATAATGGCATGTTTAGTAGGAATGACGCTGCCTACAGTTGCAGCTTTTCCAACATGCACATCAGGCATAACAGCAATATGAGAATATATAAATTGCAGTTGTGCCATCTTCTTGAGTTGTTCAATACTTTCACTATCTATGTCTTGAGTGAAAATTTTAACGGGGACACCATATTGTGCCTCTTCGTTTAATATCTTTTGTATGCCCATAATTATTCTCTTATTTATTGTCCGAATAGGCATAAAAAAACCTAGCGAATGCTAGGTCTTAAATTCAAGCATTCGGACAAGTGAATTAAATTTGTACACTTGTCCGTGAGCTGACATCGTGCCAAATCGTTACTGTGTTTTACCTTGTAGTGTTGGCATGATGTCCTCCTTTTTTAAAAAGTGCCGTTGAAAATCTGAACGGCATTTTACCTGTTTTTAACTAAAGATCAAGTTTTTGACCTTTGATAAGCGCTGATTAATTACTTGAACTCAGTATTAATCTTGCTCTGGTTTTACATCCATTTGATCGTAAGGAATTAATTTAGTTTTATTTTTCCATTTATATCCAAGCCAGATTACTAAGAATAAAGGCAAGCTGATATAAGTAGAAAGTAAGCCAATCCAGTCAATTTTACCGCCTAAAACCGCTTGGTAGTTTTGTCCTAAAATAATGACAGAACAGAGGATAAAGGCAAACCAAGGTGCGAATGGGAAAAACTTAGCGCGGTATGCAAGATCTTCTAATTTATAACCTTGAGCAATATAACCTTTACGGAAACGATAATGCGAAATTGCAATACCTAACCAGACAATGAAACCACACATTCCTGACATATTGAGGAGCCAGTTAAAGACTTGCTTTTCTCCGATAAAAGTCGTTAAGAAGCAGAATGCAGCAATGAATGTAGTTGCATATAACGCATTCATTGGAACACCACGATTATCGAGTTTTGCAAACCATTTTGGTGCACGGCCTTGTTGCGCCATATCAAATAACATACGGGTAGAAGAGTACATGCCCGAGTTACCTGCCGACAAAATAGCAGTCAAAATAACTGCATTCATTAAACTTGCAGCAAAAGCAAAACCTACTTTTTCATAAAGTAAGGTGAAAGGAGAAAGAGCAATATTTTCTGTTGCTGCTGCTTGTAATAAGTTTGGATCATCATAGGCAATAAGGGTGCCGATAATGAAAATACACAAGATATAGAATAATAAAATTCGCCAGAAAATCTGTTTAATTGCAAGCGGAATCGTCTTCTTCGGATCTTTTGATTCACCCGCTGCAACACCCACCATCTCGGTTCCCTGAAATGAGAACCCGGCAATCATGGCTACCCCAATCATGGCTTGTAAACCACCTACGAATGGTGCCTCTTTATAAGTCCAGTTGCCAAAAGTTGCTACTCCTGGTGTCAACATAATCTTAATAATCATGGCGATACCAATAATAATAAAGGCAACAATGGCAATTACTTTAACCATGGAGAACCAGAATTCACTTTCACCAAATCCTTTTACGGTCATCGCATTAATCATAAAGATAATGACGAGAAAGAGTGCGCTCCAATAGAATCCGGGAACATCTGGGAACCAGAATTTCATAATAAACTGTACGGCAACGAGTTCAAACGCAACCGTAATTGCCCAGTTGTACCAGTAGTTCCAGCCTAGAGCGAAACCAAAACCCTCTTCGACATAGCGACTTCCATAGGTAAAGAAAGCACCTGATGTTGGTGTGTGTGTCGCAAGTTCACCTAAACTGGTCATTAAGAAGTAAATCATAATACCAATGAGGGAGTAGGCGAGTAACGCCCCACCTGGACCTGCATTTGCAATGGTTGACCCAGAAGCAAGGAAAAGACCTGTACCAATGGAACCACCAATGGCGATCATATTCAGATGACGAGCCCCAAGCTTACGCTGGAGTTTTTCAGGAGCATGTGTTTCGCTCATGGAGATTCCTTACATAGTTTGTTATGCACAGGCATATAACACCTTAAAGCCTTGAAGATCAGTTTTAATCTCACACTGACCAAAGTGCTTCTCAATTAAGATCGGATAGTTTAAAAAACGGTTCGCTACAATCCATAGCTCACCTGATGCCTTTAAATGTTTTTTAGCGTTCTGGCAGAGTCCTTCACTTGCATCATAGTTGGTATGAATACCCTGATGGAAGGGAGGATTACTGACAATGGCATCAAGTTCTGTTGGGGCGTCTGCAATTCCTGTAACAGGCTGCAATCTCAACTGGTCTGAACCTATTCCATTTCGACTAAAAGTCATTTCCGTTGACTGTAAAGCGAAGGCATCAATATCTAGGGCATGGATAATATTACTTGAATTTGCTTTTGCCAAATAGCAACTGATAATTCCAGCTCCACACCCGAAGTCGGCAATTCTACCTGATTTCACCTGATTTAGATAAGGGAGTAAAACAGCCGTTCCGACATCTAGATGAGTTTGGCTGAAAACGCCGGGTAAGGCACAAATGGTAAGTTCTTGCTCATTTACTTGAACAGTATAGGTTTTTAACCAGCTTTCAAGAGGTTTGATCTTTTCAGTTTTCTCAATTCTTAAATGCCATAACTGACAATGTCGAGCGCTATCAAGTTTAAGTATTTTGCCAAAGTTTTGCAGTTGTTTGGCAGCTCTTTCAACACCACCTTTTTTTTCACCTACTAAAAAAACTGATTGGTCAATTTTCAGATGGCTCATCACTACATGCAATATATAGTTTAAAAGCTCTTTTGATTTTGGAACAAAAATTATAGCCTGATCAAATTCTTGTGATGGAAACTCAACCGAGAAATGAGCTGGTGTGCCTGCATTCACAAAACCCTGATAGTCAGCATAATTCCATGTCCAGACTGATGCATCAATCTCAGTGGGTAATTGACTGACTAGGGCGTCATTCGGTGCATTAATTAACAAGACCCTACCTTTTAAATAGTCTTGTTGTCTTAATATCACTTCACTTCTAGGGTCCATGTACATCTCTCATGAAGAAGAATGCCCAGTGAAAACTGGGCAGTAATCAAAATTAAAATTGGTTATTTATGTGTTTCTGGGAGTACAACATTTAAAATTAATGCTGCAATACCGCCTGTTGCTACGCCGGAACTAAAAATATTTTTAAATAATTCTGGCAGATGCTCCAAAATTTGTGGCACTTGAGCAACACCCAAGCCTAATGCAAGTGAAATCGCAATAATTAAAAGAGCACGGCGGTCTAAATGAATTGATGAAAGAATATTAATACCTGAGGCAGCAACAGCGCCGAACATTACCATAACTGCTCCACCTAATACGGCTTGTGGAACAGCTTGTATTACCCCAGCTACAGCAGGGAATAGACCTAATAAAATGAGTAAAGCAGCAATCCAGATTCCTACATAACGACTTGCTACGCCAGTTAATTGGATAACACCATTATTTTGGGCAAACACGGAGCTTGGGAAAGTATTGAATAGGCCAGCAAGTAGTGAATTTGCACCATTTACTAACACACCACCCTTAATACGTTGCATCCACTGAGGACCATCTACAGGTTGGTTTGATAGTTTACTGGTTGCCGTTACGTCACCAATTGCTTCTAAAGACGTAACCAAATAAATAAATGCCATTGGAATAAATAAGCCCCATGAGAAGCTTAAGCCAAAATGCATCGGTGTCGGAATTTGAATCACGGGCGCATCTTTTAGACCAGAGAAGTCTAGATATCCCATAAAGCCGGCAAGAATGTAGCCAATCACTAAAGCAATTAAAATAGCTGAACTTTTAATCCAGACAATACGAATACGGTTTAGGACAATAATAATAGCAAGAACCGTACACGACATTATAAGGTTATCAGCACTGGCAAAAGTATGGTCCTGCATGGCTTGATAACCACCGCCCATACTAATCAAACCTTCTTTAATGAGCGTTAGACCAATCAGGAGTACCACAATACCTGTCACAAGGGGAGTAATTAGCTTTTTTACCCATGGGAGAATTTGTGATACGCCCATTTCAATAAATGAACCTGCAATTACAACACCAAAAATAGCAGCCATAACTTGATTGACTGGTGTACCTGCAGCAACCATTGCACTGCCAATACCGATAATCGGGCCAATAAAGTTAAAACTTGTACCTTGAACAATAAGTAAGCCTGCACCAAACGGACCAACTTTTTTACATTGTAAGAAAGTCGCGATTCCTGAAATGACCAAAGACATTGATAAAATCATATTGGTTTCATTTCGTGGAACGCCTAGTGCTAAGCAAATTAGAAGCCCGGGAGTAACAATCGGGACAATAATTGCAAGCAAATGTTGAAAGGCTGCCAAAAAAGCCACGAACGGTTTTGGTCGGTCATCTAGCCCATAAACGAGGTCAAGACGGTCTTGTGATGGTTGATTGGACATGGGAGTAAATACGCCGCAATTTCGCAAATTGGCGCTATTCTAATCGAGATACCTATCTTTACAAAACGAAATACAGACTATTGGAAAATTTTTTTGTCAATGTCAATAAACTGTCACTACTCAAGAGTAGTGTTTTTCTGTATAATTTGCCCTCAAATTTTAGGCGTTTCGAATTTTCATGTCAGATATCAAAAATCTCCGTAATATCGCAATTATTGCGCACGTCGACCACGGGAAAACCACACTTGTCGATAAACTACTTCAGCAATCAGGTGCTCTCGGTGACCGAGCAGGCGAGATTGAGCGTGTCATGGACTCGAATGCGCTTGAAAGTGAACGTGGTATTACCATCTTAGCGAAAAACACCGCTATTACTTGGTTAGACAAACGTACAGATACAACTTACCGTATCAACATCGTAGATACCCCGGGACACGCCGACTTCGGTGGTGAAGTAGAACGTGTAATGTCGATGGTTGACTGCGTACTACTTCTTGTTGACTCACAAGAAGGCCCAATGCCACAAACTCGCTTTGTGACTCAAAAAGCCTTTGCTCGTGGTTTAAAACCAATCGTGATTATCAACAAAGTTGACAAGCCAAGTGCGCGTCCAGACTGGGTAATCGATCAAGTATTTGATTTGTTTGATAACCTTGGCGCAACTGATGAGCAACTTGATTTCCCAATCGTTTATGCATCAGGTTTACGTGGTGTAGCGGGTCCTGCTCCTGAAGAGCTTGCAGAAGACATGACTCCGTTGTTCGAAACGATTGTAGACATCGTTGAGCCACCAGCTGTTGATGTTGATGGTCCATTCCAAATGCAGATTTCATCACTTGACTATAACAGCTTCGTAGGTGTTATCGGTGTTGGCCGTATTCAACGTGGTTCTGTAAAACTAAATACTCCTGTTACTGTAATTGACAAAGAAGGCAATACACGTAACGGTCGTATCTTAAAAATCATGGGTTACCATGGTTTAGAGCGTATTGATGTTGATTCTGCATCTGCGGGCGATATCGTATGTATTACTGGTATTGATGCACTTAACATTTCTGACACGATTTGTGATCCGAAAAACGTTGAAGCATTACCACCTTTATCTGTAGATGAACCTACAGTGTCTATGACTTTCCAAGTAAACAACTCTCCGTTTGCTGGTAAAGAAGGTAAATTCGTAACTTCACGTAATATTCGTGAGCGTCTTGACCGCGAATTAATTCACAACGTAGCTTTACGTGTTGAAGATACTGACAGTCCAGACCGTTTCAAAGTATCTGGCCGTGGTGAACTTCACCTTTCAGTTTTAATTGAAAACATGCGTCGTGAAGGCTTCGAATTAGGTGTATCACGTCCGCAAGTAATCATTAAAGAAATTGATGGTGAAAAACAAGAACCTTACGAAAACGTAACGTTTGACGTTGAAGAGCAGCACCAAGGCGCTGTAATGGAACAAATGGGTCACCGTAAAGGCGAAATGACCAATATGGAAGTTGACGGTAAAGGCCGTATCCGTATTGAAGCAACTGTTCCTTCACGTGGTTTAATTGGTTTCCGTTCTGAATTCTTAACCATGACCTCTGGTACTGGTATTATGACTTCAAGCTTCTCTCACTATGGTCCTCTTAAACAAGGTACTGTTGCGAAGCGTCAAAACGGTGTGTTGATTTCTATGGTTCAAGGTACATGCTTGGGCTATGCGTTATTCAGCTTACAAGACCGCGGTCGTTTATTCGCTAAACCACAGTTAGAAGTTTACGAAGGTATGATCGTAGGTATTAACTCTCGTTCAGACGATATGGTTGTAAACCCAACTAAAGCGAAACAGTTAACTAACGTTCGTGCGTCTGGTACTGATGATGCTTTAACTTTAACACCTGCAATTGAATTCACGCTTGAACAAGCTCTTGAATTTATTGAAGATGACGAGTTAGTAGAAGTTACTCCAAAATCAATTCGTATCCGTAAGCGTTACTTGACTGAAAACGAACGTAAACGTAACCGTGATAAATAATTTTCTTAAATGAAAAAGAAAAACCGCTAAATTCGTTTAGCGGTTTTTTATTGCTTACTGATAAGGCTGAAAGTAAACTTAAAGTCATATTTTTCTTGTAAGCAAATATGTTGTTAAAGTGTGAAATAGCTTTCTTTTTTTGAAAAAAATATTAAATTATCAATATCATGGCGAGTACTATCTAGACGGATAAGAGGCCAGTGAAAAAAGAAAAATATGATGTGTTCCTCCCCCCTACATCTGGAGATGTTTAGATGAGTATTATTCAAGAATTTAAAGAATTTGCCATTAAAGGCAATATGATGGATTTAGCCATTGGTGTAATTATTGGTGGTGCTTTTGGCAAAATCGTAGACTCGTTAGTAAAAGATATCATCATGCCGCTTATCACTGTAATTACTGGTGGTGGCGTTGATTTCTCGCAGAAATTTATCGTGTTAGGTGCAAATCCTAATAACTTACAATCTCTAGATGCCCTACAAAAAGCAGGTATCAATGTATTAACTTATGGTAACTTCCTGACCATTTTAATTAACTTCCTGATTTTGGCTTGGGTTGTGTTCTTAATGGTGAAATTATTAAACAAACTTCGCCGTGATAAGAATGAGCCAGAAGCTCCAGCTGCAACTCCAGAAGATATCCAATTATTACGTGAAATTCGTGATGAGTTGAAAAAACAAGCTTAATAAAAAGAATTTGAGTATAAAAAACGGTACCTAGAGTACCGTTTTTTATTACATAGCATTTTATACTGGACTAGAGATATTGATAAACTTGCTAAATCACAGTTAAGTTTAGCTAAGCAGATAGAACAAGGAACATAAATTAATGAATCAGCTTTTTGTATATGGAACTTTATGCCCTAATAAAGCAAATGCTCATATTTTAGAGCAGATTGGTGGTAACTGGACAAAAGCGAGTGTACGAGGAGTGATTCATATTTTAGATTGGGGACCAGACAAAGGTTTAAAAGCTTTAGAGTTAGATCCCGAAGCAGATTGGGTAGAAGGCTATTTGTTTAGCACAGAAAAGTTAGCAGAAAACTGGCAAATGTTAGATGATTTTGAAGGCTTTCAATACCAACGTGTGACAGCAGATATAAAATTAGAATCTGGTGAGTATGTTAAAGCCTGGACATATCAAATCAATATGCAGGCTAAAGCTTCTCACAATTACAAGTAAAATGCTGAAATCAACGTAAGCCAGTCATTCTGAATTTAACTTCTAAGAGATGATAGCCAAACTGGCTTTTGATTGGACCTTGTAATACACGTTCAGCAGCCGTAAAAACTACTTTGTCAATGACAGGCACCAATTGCCCTTTTTTGACTTCACCAAGTTCACCACCACGTTTTGCCGAATTACAGGTGGAGTATTGTTTGGCAAGTTTGGCAAAGTCAGCACCACTTTGTAGCTTCTTTTTCAGTTGTTCGGCTAAGTCTTTATCTTTGACTAAAATATGTCGGACAATTGCTGTTTGCATGTTGTCTTCCTCCAAAAAATTAAGGCTTTCTCAGCTTTTTAAGTGGTTGGCACTGTGGACAAAATACGCTGGCACGCTGACCAAGTTTTAAGTTTTCTAATGTGGTTTCACAGTTAACACACATTTCACCGGCACGACCATAAGCGAGTAAAGTCTGTTGAAAATAACCATTTTCACCCATGGCATTGCTGTAGTCTCGTAAAGTCGAGCCGCCTAAATCAATTGCTGACTTCAAAATTCGCTTAATCTCAACAACCAGTTTCTCAATCTGTTGCATGGTTAAATCACCAGCGGGCTGTGCTGGATGAATGCCAACATTAAACAAGCTTTCAGTTGCATAGATATTGCCAACACCAACCACTACATGATTATCCATGAGTGCAATTTTTATGCCGACAGATTTATTCTTGAGTTTAGAAGCTAAATATTCTGCATGAAAGTCAGTACTTAAAGGCTCTGGCCCTAAAGTATCGATGAGTTTGCCTTGAGTTTCAGGGTTAAGCCAAAGAATACAGCCAAAACGACGTGGGTCATGGTAACGTAACTGCTGATCTTCAAATTGAATAATGAGATGATCGTGTTTTCTCAGTTCATCATTTGGTTGACACAGGCGAAAGCTACCCGACATTCCTAAATGCCAGAGCATTTGATCTTGTTCAAACTCTGCCAAAATATATTTTGAACGTCGATTTAACCCGATGAGACGTTGTCCAACAAGTTTCTGAACATTATCTGGTATAGGCCAGCGTAAGCTAGGATTGCGTACTTCAACACTTAGAACTTTTTGATTCAATAATGGAAATAAACTGGTTTTGGTGGTTTCGACTTCGGGTAACTCAGGCATGCCAACTCGCGAAATTAACAGATATACTGGATTAATCAAGTATAACGTGTGGTATGTAATATTTCAGAGAATACTATGTCAGATATTTTACCATTAAGCTGGTTTCAACGAGAAACTTCGGAAGTAGCATATGATTTAATCGGCTGCGTATTATGTAAGCGACAGCCGGATGGACAAGTTATCCGCTGTACAATTAGTGAAACAGAAGCTTATTTGGGCGTTCGCGATAAAGCCTGCCATAGCTACAATGACAAACGTACCGCACGGACAGAGGTGATGTATCGCCATGGTGGTACCATTTATGTCTATTTAATTTATGGCATGTATGAAATGCTCAATATTATTACTCAAACAGAAGGTGTACCTGAAGGAGTGATGATTCGATCAGTATTTTTAAATAGTGCTTCAACTAAAAAAGAATATAAGCTTTTGGCTGGACCCGGCAAACTGACGCGTTATTTGGGCATTGATCGGACCTTAAAAGGCCAGACTTTAGGTGAAGAATCTGGACTATGGATTGAAGCAGCCATTACACAGCCAGAAGTGGTTTTAACGCCACGTATTGGAATTGATTATGCCGAAGAAGCAAAAGACTGGCCTGAACGGTATTGCTGGAAAGATCATCCATCATTAAGTCGATAATTCTCATTCGGCAAACAAATTTATATGGCAAAACGAGCGTTCCAGATTTACAACAATGTAGACCGAATTCTATATCCAGACAAGACACTGCTTTTTGTTATCATAACTACAATATAAATAAAGGAAATAAGCATGTCCTTATTACGCTTAGACCGACTTCATTACTGTATTTTGATGAGTATGGGCTGTATTTCTAGCCCACTTGTTTGGGCAGAAGACTTAAATTCAGACGTTGCCAAATTACCAACTTTACATGTGGAAGCGACACGTACTGACACCGGTTATTTACAAACACCAGCTTCGGTTTTCCGAATCGAGGCACCTCAAGTGGATAGTTCTTCACAAGTAAATTTAACTGAAGTTGTGAAGGGCATACCGAGTTTACAGATTCGTAACCGTGAAAATTATGCGCAAGATCTACAGCTATCTATGCGTGGTTTTGGTGCACGTTCTACGTTTGGTGTCCGTGGTATTCGTTTATATGTCGACGGTATTCCTGCAACAATGCCGGATGGACAAGGCCAAACGTCTAATATCGATTTAAGTAGTCTGGACCATGTTGAAGTTCTAACAGGACCTTTTTCTTCACTTTATGGAAACTCATCGGGTGGGACAATTTTAACTTCTACTAAAGAAGGACAAGGCAAAGATTCAATTGAGCTAAGTTATTCGGGAGGCAGCCACGATAAAAGCCGAGCAGGGCTCGTGCTACAAGGTGGAGCAAAGGGTGCGAATGAACCAAGCTATGTTATTAGTTCATCGTATTTCGACACTGATGGTTACCGAGAACATAGCGGTGCAGAAAAAGTACTAAATAATGCAAAACTCAGTTGGAATCTTGATGATGGTAGTAAAATCAACTGGGTAACCAACTATGTAAAAATTCATGCAGACGATCCAATGGGGTTGGAGCGTAAGGATTGGCAAGCAAACCCAAAACAGATTGCTCCTTATGTAAAAAAAATGGGGTTTAACGCGCGCAAAGATATTGAGCAAACTCAAACAGGTATAACTTGGTCTAAACCGATTAATGATAAAAATGAACTCTATGCCATGGCATATTTAGGTAATCGCCAAGTTACTCAATATCAATCTATTCCAAAAGGTGAAGTAACGTTAAAAAATGATAAGCCAGTTTATACAGGTCAAAAGAGTCCTAAGCATGCTGGTGGAGTCATTGATTTTGAACGTAATTATTATGGTGCTGACTTCCGTTGGACGGGCAAAGAGTTACTTCCAAATACCACTCTAAGTGTCGGTGTTGCACTTGATGCAATGGATGAAGAACGTAAAGGTTTTGAAAATTTTAATACAAATGATGTTTATGGGGTGAAAGGTAATTTACGCCGAGATGAAGATAATACTTTATGGAATATTGACCCGTATTTACAAGCGTCATGGCAGTTTTTACCAACATGGCGTTTAGACACGGGTGTACGCTATAGCAATGTCCATTACAACTCAAAAGATCATTTTACTTCAGGGCCTGATGAGTATGGCACTGTTAACGGTGATGATAGTGGCAAAACAGATTACGATAAAGTTTTACCTTCTGCTGCTTTAAGCTGGCAAATTTTACCTAAACTCCTGGCCTATGTGAGTTATGCCAAAGGCTTTGAAACGCCAACTTTTACTGAAATGGCTTATCAGACTGATACTTCAAAGTCAGGTTTTAACTTTGATTTAAAACCATCCACAAGCAATACCTATGAAACAGGCTTAAAGTCACAAAACCATTTAGGTGATTTTACGTTAGCAGTTTTCCAAACAAAAACTAAGAATGATATTGTTTCAGCTGGAAGCTTAGATGGGCGTTCAACATTCCGTAATGCAGATAAAACCTTACGTGAAGGCTTAGAGTTTGCCTGGAATAAAAAGTTGTGGCGAGATTTAACTGCGACTGCAAGCTATACATATTTAGATGCGACTTTTGATGCGAACGTTCCTGAAAAACTTGATCAAGACGAAAAAGTTCTCGCTTCAGCAATTCCTGCGGGTAATGCTATCCCTGGAATTGCTAAAAACCAAGCTTATGCCTCTTTGGCTTGGCAGCCACCGCACGGACTATATGGCGGTGTAGATGTACAGTATATGGATAAAGTATACGTGAATGATACCAACAGTGACGCAGCGCCAAGCTACAGTGTAACCTCAGCTAATGTGGGTTATGCATGGGTAATGGGCGACTGGAAAGTGAATAGCTTTGCCCATGTAGATAACCTATTTGATAAAAACTATGCAGGTTCAGTGATCGTAAATGATGGTAATGGACGTTACTTTGAACCAGCAGATGGACGTAACTGGAGTGCAGGTTTACGTGTAATTAAGCAATTCTAGGAATTAAAAATGGCAAAATTATTTGAAACGGTTAACTTTGGTTCACTACAACTGGTCAATAGAATTGTAATTGCTCCGATGTGCCAATATTCGGCAACAGATGATGGTGAAATTACCTATTGGCATGAACAGCAATGGGCAAATTATGCATTGTCTGGTGCAGGCCTTTGTATTGTAGAAGCAACTGCTGTACAACCTGAAGGTCGGATTAGCTATGCTGACCTTGGCCTGTGGAATGATCAGCAACGTGACAAAATTAAAACGTTGTTAGCTAAGGTTCATACACTTTCGCCGATGCCATTTGGAATTCAGTTAGCACATGCAGGACGTAAAGCATCTACTGAAAAGCCGTGGTTAGGTAAAGGTCAGATTGCAAAAGATCAGCCTCATGGTTGGCAAACGGTTGCTCCAAGTGAAAGTACCTTTTCAGTGCATGATGCTGCACCACATGCTTTGACCATTGCTGAGATTAAACAAGTTCAACAAGACTTTGCAGCGGCTGCAAAACGTGCTGTAGAAGCTGGGTTTGAGTTGATTGAAGTTCATGCTGCGCATGGTTATTTACTACATCAATTCTTATCGCCAATTGCCAATCAGCGTACTGATGAATATGGCGGTTCTTTAGAAAACCGTATGCGTATGACTCTTGAGGTTCTTCAGGCAATTAAACTCGCTGTACCAGAAGGTTATCCTGTTGGTGTTAGACTGTCTGCAACCGATTGGTTAGAGAGTATCGAGCACTGGGATGTTGAATCTACGGTTGGTTTATCAAAAGCTTTAGAGCAATTGGGCGCAGCCTATGTGCATGTGTCTAGTGGCGGTTTGCATGAGCATCAATCTATTACGATTGGGGCTGGTTACCAAGTTCCATTTGCTGAACAAGTTAAAAAGCATGTGTCTATTCCAGTCATTGCTGTAGGGCTAATTACTGAGCCAGAACATGCTGAACAAATTCTGGAAAACCAGCAAGCTGATGCTATTGGTCTTGCTCGTGCAATGTTATATGACCCACGTTGGCCATGGCATGCTGCAGCTACATTAGGGGCAAAAGTCAAAATTGCTCCTCAATATTTGCGTTGCCAACCACATGGCTTAAAACAGCTTTTTGATTCTTTTTAGTTTTTAATATTCGGGCAAATTAAGATTTGCCCGTTTTTCTTTTGAAATGAGTGAGGAAGTAGTCTGTGGTTTTTCAGGTAATTTTACCAATTTTGATTTTATTATTGATGGGGTACTGTAGTGTCCTCATTAAACTGGTAACACCTGAACAAATTAAGGCTCTGAGTGCATTTGTTATTAAAATTTCTTTACCTGCTTTTTTAATCCAATCTTTAGCCAATAAAAACTTACAAGATATTTGGCACCCAGCTTATTTTATAGCTTATGGTGGCGGCTCTTTAATCTTGTTTTTTTTGGCTTTTATCCTTTACCGCAAGTATTTTAAAAATAGCCTAACACATAGTGCAGTCATATCGATGGGCGCTTCTATGTCAAATACAGGTTTTATGGGTACAGCGATTCTAACCATGCTAATGGGGAGCCATGCTGCAATCTATATATCTTTAACCTTAATTATCGAAAATTTATTAATAGTTGCTTTAATGCTCATTTTGGCAGAAGCGGGTTTGCATCAACAGCAACGGCTTTTGCCTTTACTGAAAAAAACATTCATTAATTTACTTAAAAATCCTGTAATTATTGCAATTTTAGTTGGGATGAGCTGCATTTTGCTAGATATTCATCTGCCTTCAAAACTTGGGCAAGCCTTAGAACTTTTAGGAAGAACAGCTTCGCCTTTAGCATTATTTGCTATTGGTGGCAGCTTGGTTGGTATTGGTATTACCGCCGTGAATTTCCAAAGTATATTGTTGGCTGGATTTAATGTCATCCTTATGCCAGTTGTGATTTTTGGGCTGTTCCTTTTACTGCCAAACGTGAGCCAAGAGATGTTATATGCTGGCACTTTACTTGCTGCGTTGCCAATGCCAATCGCTTTTGGTATTTTTGGGCAAGCCTACGGTTTAAATGAAAGAGCATTAACCCCCTTAATGATTAGTACCATTATTGGCTTTATGGGTGTGAGTGGGCTTATTGCCTTGTGGTGGTAAAAGAAAAGCCCCATGTGGGGCTATTGTCTCTTTACTATTTTTTAGGAGCTGGCTGCGTAGGAGCGGCGGCAGCTTGTTTATTCTTCTCAGCAATAATTTTTTCGACCGAAGCTAAAGATTCTCTAGCATTAGGAACATTTTGCTTAGCAAGCTCAGTAAAGATCTGTTTTGCTTGAGGCAGGTTCTGAGGAATGATATTGCCATTCGCCATCATGGTTGCTAAAGCCATAGATGCAGGTGCATAACCCTTTTGAGCAATTGTTTGCAAAGCCTCAATGCCTTGGCGTTTCATTAAAGGATTTTTATTTTCAACTCCTTGACTAATATCATAAAGCGCTTTGACCTGAATAGCAGGGTAGTTTCCTTTTCTAATCAAAGGCGCTAGCTTTTGTAAAGCAATTTGGTGAGATTGAGGTTTTTTCTGTGCAAATAAAATGGTCGCTATTTTGACAGTTGCATCATCAGAACCTTGAGCTGCTGCTTTTTGAATATATTGACTGAATTTGTTGCTATCTTTGGCAACACCTAATTCACCAGTCTCATAAATTTGTGCAAGCGTGTAACTTGCTTGAGCATAACCTTTATTTGAGGCATCTTCATAATATTTCAGAGCTTTGGCATTATCTTTGGCAGTACCTTGGCCCATTTGTGTCATATAGCCTAAGTTATAGATGGCTTGAGCATTTCCTGTTTGTGCAAGACGTTGGACTTCTTGAAAGGCAGCAGGATAATTTTTTGCTGCGTATAGCTGCTCAGCCTGTTTAAATACATCGTTTTTAGCTGCAGATGTCGTAGTGTCTGCTGCAAATATTGATGAACTTGAAATGGCAATTAGACTGGCGATAAGTAATTTCTTCATTTCTTTTTAACCTTTTACTTTGTAGCTACATCATTCCATCGATGTATTAGCTCAATTCAATTTCTCATCATAAATATTGATGGCCGAAAGTAAACAGCCGATTTGTATATAAAACGATGTCTATAAAGCAAACTATGGAGAAAAGTAATACGCCACTCTACTTAAGAGAGTGGCGTATTGGATTATTTTACTGACTGTAATAATGCTTCAATCTGTTTTGCATCACTTGGTACGCCAGAGATTCTTTGACCATCTTGTAAGAACAGAGTTGGTGTGCCATCTATATTTAATTTCTGGCCTAAAGCAATATTTTTCTGAATTGGACTTGTACAGCTTTTGCCAGCCGCTGGCAATTTACGGTTAAGCATATAATTTGTCCAAGCTTCTGAAGGGTTTTTAGAGCACCAGATTTGATTAGAAACCTTTTCAGCATTTGGATGTAAGCTGGTCAGCGGATATAAGAATACATATACCGTTACGTTATCTACCCCAACCATATTTTGTTCTAGACGTTGACAGTAAGGGCAATCAGGGTCACTGAAAATATAAAGAGTACGTTCTCCTTTACCTTTGACGTATTTAATTGCTTGATTTAATGGGAGACTTTTAACATCAATTTTACCCAATTCGGCAATTCGCTCTTCTGTCATATTTTTTTGTTGTTTGATATCAACTAAATTGCCTACAAAAAAGTATTTTGCATCTTGATTGGTATAAACAATACGGCCACTTGTATAGACTTCATAAATTCCAGCGACAGGTGACTGATAGACACCTTTTACAGGGAGGTCTGGATAATTTGTCTTCAGATTTTGTTCAAGTGTTTTAACATCAGCATGAGCAGAACCGAAAAAAGCCAAACTCAACATGAGTGTAGCAAGTTTAGTTTTCATATTTTTTCTCTTAGATTACAACATGGATTATGATGGCATAGAAAACTTAAAAAATTGATGTCCTAATTTAATGAATTCATTAGAATTTTGTATCTATAGAAAAGCCCGCAGATTTATCCACGGGCTTTTAATTTATTAAATATAATTATTGTGGTCTAGCAACATCACCACTTAAAGCTTCTGGTAAATCTAAAACTTGAAGACCTAACTCTTGAAGGGCGGCAGGTTTTGCAATAACTAAGGCAATATAACCGTCAGTAGTTTGGGTACTATTAACCACTTCTACGTCATTGTGCAGTTGAGTTGCTGGAGCAGGTGCATCACCTGTACCTTGAACTAAATGCAACCAGTGTTTTGGTTTTGCTTTAAACCAAAGGCGCGCCACAATTTCTTGACCTAAGTAACAGCCTTTATCGTAATTGACGCCTTCGCGTTGATGTAAACGTAATTCTTGTGGCTGAAACTCATGTTCAGTCGCTTGAGCAATCCATGCTTGACCTGTCATGATGGCTTGTTTTTGCCATTCGGAAATATCAGTTTCTGTAGAGCTGAACTCAGTATGGCCATTCACAACTTTTGGGAATACAGCACCTTGTTCACTTAAGGTCATTTTTGAAAAAGCACCATATTTTTTAATGTGCTTCGCGAATTCTTCAGCTTGATCTTGAGTGACAATAATGTCAAAACTTTCTGCATTATTCTTTTTTAGCCACAAGCCAAAATGGATGCGGCCTTTAAGATCACAAATGGCTGTATAGCGTGTTTCATTTTCAGCTAAACGTTCAGTATCTACAGTCACTTGGCCTTGTAAAAACTTTTGTGCATCTACACCGTTTAATGCATATGAGGAGAAAGCGAGCAGACTCATGATTAATCTCAAATTCAATATGTTTCTTTATGATTGCTGACTATTTTGCTCCATTTTTACTAAAAAATCAGCCATAGTTTTCGTAATTTACGTTTGTATAAAACAATAGGTTTAGGTTAAAAAAACACCAAAAATATACGTTAAAAGAAATTCTACGGTTTAAGCTATTCAACATAATTTTTATAACTTAAATGGACTTAAAATAAGGAGAAGACAATGGCAACAGGTACAGTAAAATTACATCGAGTGTTTAAGGCACCAGCTGAACGAGTTTATCGTGCTTTTCTTGACCCAGATGCTTTAGTTAAATGGATGGCACCTCACGGTTTTACCGCGAAGGTTCATAGTTTTGATGCAAAAGTAGGGGGCTCATACAAAATGAGCTTTACCAATTTCTCAACCGGGTCAACGCATTCATTTGGAGGTACTTATGTTGAGCTCGTTCCCAATGAATTAATTCGTTATAACGACCAATTTGACGACGCAAATTTACCTGGCACGATGCAGGTCACCATTACATTAAAAACAGTATTGGTCGGCACAGAAATACACATTACCCAAGAAGGAATACCTGAAGTTATTCCTGTTGAAGCATGCTATTTAGGCTGGCAAGAGTCTTTATCTTTATTGAAGTTGTTAGTAGAAGCCGACATTCCAGATCAATAATTGTCTTTTTTTAATTGATACTTAACTAAAAAGTGAGTAGAAAAACTACTCATTTTTTTTATTTTTAAACACTATCAAAAATGAACAAAATATTGAATGATCATATGAAGCTCAATGTGTTAAGCCTTCTTGTGAGATAAAGATATGGATATACAAATTAAAAGAATTTATGACGATGTAAGCGGTGATGATGGAAAGCGAATTTTAGTTGATCGACTATGGAGTCGAGGGATTAGCAAAGAAAATGCTCATTTAGACTTATGGTTAAAAGAAATAGCTCCTTCAACCGAACTTCGTAAGTGGTTTCATGCAGAGTCTGTAGAACATTGGGATGAGTTCAAACAACGTTATTTAAAAGAACTAGCAACCAACCCCGCAGTTAAAGAGTTATTAAAAATCGTTTCACATCATAAAGTCACACTTTTGTATTCGGCTAAAGATGTGGAACATAACCATGCGATTATTTTAAAAGAATACTTATTGGAAAAGAGCAAAAGTTAAATATATAAATTTTTTTTTGGCAAAAGTCTTTTATTTAAAACTTTAAAAAATGAGTCATATCTCGCATAATATACTTTTTGAGATTTTTTTATGTCTTTGCCAAACTGTCCAAAATGCCAATCAGAATATACATATCAAGACGGCGATTTATTAATTTGTCCAGAATGCTCACACGAGTGGAAAGAAGGGGAAGCTTTAGTAACTGAAGAGCAAGAAGTGATTAAAGATGCTAATGGAAATGTTTTGGCGGATGGCGATAGCGTTACTGTAATTAAAGATTTAAAAATTAAAGGTTCTTCTTCAGTTGTTAAAGTCGGAACAAAAGTAAAAAGTATTCGTTTAGTTCCAGACGCAAGTGATGGTCACAATATTGACTGTAAAATTGATGGTATTGGTCAGATGAAGTTAAAATCTGAATTTGTAAAAAAAGCTTAATTTGTTAATTTTAATTACATTTTGGTAGAGATCGCAGGCGTGATCTCTACCTTTTTACATTTCAACATCCTTATAATTTTATTACGATAATGTATAAAAAGTAGACTATCCAAAGCTTAATAGCTCATTTATATTGTCATTAAGAAGAATTAACTTTCGTCCAGAATAATAACGAAAGTCATACCCACACCAACAAAAAAACGAGGTTCATATGGCAGGATGGTACGAAATTACACAAGCGAATGATGGACAATATCGCTTTGTACTTAAGGCTGGTAATGGCGAAATTATTTTAAATAGTGAGCTATATAAAGCAAAAGCATCAGCAGTCAATGGTATTGAGTCAGTTCAAAAAAATAGTAGTGACGATGCGCGATATGATCGTTTAACTGCAAAAAATGGGAAACCTTACTTCAATTTAAAAGCTGCAAATCATCAAATTATTGGTTCGAGCCAGTTTTATGCCAGTGAAGCTTCACGAGATAAAGGCATTGAATCGGTTAAAAAACAATGGATCTTCCACAACCATTAAAGACTTAACAGTTCAGGCGTAAAATTAAATTAAAAAAAGCAGCTTCTAAAAGCTGCTTTTTTTATTTATGTATTTATTAACGCGCTAATTTAGCTAAGAGTTCTTCTTTAGTTAAATTGCTCGCTTCAGCATCACGGCGACCTTTATATTCAAAAGTACCCGCATCAAGACCTTTTTCACCAATCACAATACGGTGTGGAATACCCATTAATTCAAGGTCAGAGAATTTAACGCCCGGACGTTCGTTACGGTCATCAAGTAATACGTCAAAGCCTTGGGCTTGAAGTTCTGCATAAAGCGCTTCTGCTGCTTCAAGAGTACGTGGTGATTTGTGTGCATTCATTGGAACAATTGCGATTTCAAAAGGAGCAATCGCTTGTGGCCAAATAATCCCTTTGTCATCGTAGTTTTGTTCAATTGCAGCTGCAACTACGCGTGTCACACCAATACCATAACAGCCCATTGTTACTGTAAATGGTTTACCATCTTCACCGAGAACTTTACATCCTAAAGCTTCAGAGTATTTAGTACCAAGTTGGAAAATATGGCCCACTTCAATACCGCGTTTAATTTGTAGGGTACCTTTACCATCTGGAGATGGGTCACCTTCAACCACATTACGCAAATCGAAAACTTCAGTAATTTGTGCATCACGTTCCCAGTTTACGCCTACAGCATGTTTGTCTGCCTCATTTGCACCAGCAACGAAGTCAGAAAGAACAGATGCAGCACGGTCAACAATTACAGTGATGCCTTTTTCAACTAAACCTTGTGGACCAGTGAAGCCAGCAGTTAAGCCAAATGTTTGAAGTTGTTCTTCTGTGGCAAACGCAAGAGGAGCGGCCACTAAAGGATGCTTCTCGGCTTTAATTTCATTAAGTTCGTGGTCACCACGTAAGAATAGGGCAACGACAGGTACATTGCCTTTCTCATCAGCAACGCCTTGAACCAATAAGGCTTTTACAGATTGTTTAGGGGCAGCATTTAAGAACTGGCAAACATCAGCAATTGTTTTTTGATTTGGTGTTTCAACCAATTTAAATTCTTGTGTAGGCGCTGCACGCTCACCCACTAAAACAGCTTCAGCCATTTCAACGTTTGCTGCATAATCAGACTCAGTTGAAAATGCAATGTCATCTTCACCGCTTGCAGCTAATACGTGGAATTCATGTGAAGCTGAACCACCAATTGAACCTGTATCTGCTTGTACTGGGCGGAAATCTAAACCTAAACGAGTGAAAATACGGCTATAGGTGTCATACATCACATCATAAGTTTCTTGTAATGATTCTTGAGTTGCATGGAAAGAATAAGCATCTTTCATGATGAACTCGCGTGAACGCATTACACCAAAACGAGGGCGGATCTCATCACGGAATTTAGTTTGAATTTGATAGAAATTTACAGGAAGCTGTTTATAACTTTTTAGCTCATTACGTGCTAAATCGGTAATCACTTCTTCATGTGTAGGACCAAGCACAAACGGATTGTCGTGACGATCTTTGAAACGTAATAATTCAGGACCATATTGTTCATAACGACCTGATTCTTCCCACAAGCTCGCGGGTTGAGTTACGGGCATGAACACTTCCATAGCACCTGAACGGTTCATTTCTTCACGAACAATGGCATCAACTTTTTTAAGCACACGTGTTCCCATCGGCAGCCATGTATATAAACCAGATGCCAATTTACGAATCATCCCCGCACGTAACATGAGCTGATGTGAAATCACTTCAGCATCGTTTGGGGTTTCTCTCAACGTTGCAAATAAAAAGCGGCTTGCGCGCATGGAAAAAGTCCTAAAAGTTAAGCGTTATAAAAACGCGGATTATACGATAGTCGCTGCATTATGACATGAATCGTCGGGTTTGACGCAGCATAAAGTTTTTCAAGTCATCCAGATAAGTGAAAATGACGGGGACAACCACAAGAGTTAATAAGGTAGAGGTAATAACGCCACCAATTACAGCATGAGCCATTGGTGCACTTTGTTCACCACCTTCACCTAGACCTAGAGCTAATGGAACCATACCCATTACCATCGCACTTGTTGTCATCAAGATTGGGCGTAAACGGGTTTTGCCTGCTTGTAAAATAGCATCATAACGACTTATCCCATCTTCCATCGCTTTTTTAATAAAGTCGATAAGCAAAATCGCGTTTTTGGTTACCAGCCCCATCAGCATAATAATGCCAATAATTGAAAATAGATTTAGGGTACTCCTAAATAAGAATAAGGCCAGGAAGACACCAATCAGGGACAATGGTAAAGATGCCATAATCGCAGCAGGGTGAATAAAACTATTAAACTGAGAACCCAACACAATATAAATAAATACAATCGAAAGGGTAATTGCCGTTAACGCATAACCCGCAGATTCAGCCATATCGGCATTTGCCCCTTGAGTATCAAAGGTATAACCAGCTGGCAATTTGAATGCTTTTTGCATTTTATCGATATCTTGACCGATATCCCCACTTGGACGTCCTGAAGTGTTTGCTTCAATTAAAACTTCACGTTCAAGGTCACGTCGGTTAATTTGCGAAGCTCCAAGTTTTTCTTGGGTTGTGGCTACGGCGCTTAATTGAACTAAAATATTTTGCCCATTTGCATTGGTTTTATTCGAGTTGAGATATAGGTTCTGAACATCTTGGGGAAGCACACGTTTATTTTCATTTAAACGGATATTCACATCATAAGTTTCGCCGTCACGATCTTCCCATGTTGTGACATTGTCACCTGCAATGAGTGGTCGAATCGCATTCGCAATTTGAGAAACAGATAAACCTAAATCACTGGCCAGTACACGGTTAATATGTACACCTAAAGTCGGTTTAGGTTCTTTTAAAGAGCTTTCTAAATCGACTACACCATCAATTTTTTCCATTTCAGCCATGAAACGATCCGAGATTTTTTGTAGTTCATTTAGATCAGATCCTTTAATAGAAATCATGATTGGCTTTTGACCACCAGACACTGAGTCTTGAGCAGCAGCGACTGAAGTCACTCGGATGCCAGCTACACTTTGTAAACGATCACGGAATTCATTGTTGAGTGTTGTCAGGTCTGCACTACGTTCTTGTTTTGGTTTTAGGGTGACTCCTAAACCTGCATGGTTTTTACCGGAGTCGACTTCACTGTTAACCACTCCATAAGTAGAAACGACATCAGGGAATTGCCTAATAATCTGATCAACCTGATGTAATTTTGCTTGGGTATATTCTAAAGAAGAATCAACAGGGGTTTCGAACTGAATACGAATTTCACCTTTATCTGGTGTAGGTACAAATTCGGTTCCGATCATTTTTGATAAGCCTAATGCCACAACCAATGAAACAATTGCAATAATGACTGTGATGAAACGAAAGCGTAAGGCAAGCTTTAAAAGCTTTTCATAGATGTGCGTTAGGCCATCTAATAGATTAGAAATATAGTTAAAGAAACGTTGCAGTCGACTTTCTTTTTTCTTTACAGGATCTTTCCAGTGTGCGGAAAGCATTGGGTCGAGTGTAAAGCTGATGAACATGGAAATAAGAACAGCCGTACTTACAGTTACCCCAAATTGATAGAAGAAACGCCCAATTAAGCCTCCCATAAAGGCAACTGGTAAAAATACCGCCACAATGGTGAGTGTGGTTGCGAGTACTGCTAACCCAATTTCTTTAGTACCATCTAAAGCCGCAGTGACATGGTCTTTGCCGAGCTCTGTATGCCTGACAATGTTTTCCCGAACCACAATCGCATCATCAATTAATAGACCAATACTCAGTGACAGGGCCAACAGTGTCATCATGTTAATGCTAAACCCAAATGCCCAGATGAATGTTAATGTGCCAAGTAGGGTAATCGGTAAGGTTAAACCTGTAATAACAGTAGATCGGAAGGAACCCAAAAAGAGTAAAACAATTAAAACCGCTAAGACCGCTCCTTCAATAATGGTGCGAACAACGTCTTTAATTGAAGCACGAATACCTTTAGAGCTGTCAGCAGCGACTTTATAATTCAAACCCGCAGGCATTTGAGCTTTTAGCTTCTCTAAGGTCTGATAGGTCTTGTCAACAACCTGAATTACATTAGCATCGGAACTTTTTAAAATATCGACAGAAACCGCTGTTCTTCCATTATAAAAAGCACTTGATTGCAGTTCTGCTTGAGTATCTTCAACGGTTGCTACTTGTTTTAGAAAAATAGGGGAACCATTTTTATTAGCAATAACTAAATCACCAAATCCAAGAGGATGGATGACTTTTGATTGAATCTGAACAACCAGTTCAGAATTCTTTTGTTGTAAGGTTCCTGCAGGTACTTCTATATTTTCATTTTTTAGCGTGTTAATGACCTGATCAATACCTATACCATAGCTTTGTAATTGTTCAGGATGAACCTTAATCCGAATTTGACGTTTAGCACCACCTAGTAAATTGACATTACCCACACCAGAAACAGTTTTAAGCTGAGGCACAATTTTTTTGTCTACATAGGAGCTTAATTGAGCCAAGCTCATGCTGTTCGATTCAAACACGACTGACATAATGGGGCTAGATGATGGATCGTAGCGTTGTACAATCGGCGTATCTATTTCATCGCGGAATTGGGCAATAACTGGAGCAATTTTGTCGCGAACATCTTGTGCTGCAATTGCCGAAGACGTATCAAGATTAAACTCTGCAATCACCATCGAAAGCCCTTCACTTGAGCGTGAAGTAATTTGTTTAATACCCGAAATGGTATTGATTTGATCTTCGAGTTTTTTGGTAATGTCCGATTCAACTGCTTCAGGTGAAGCACCCGCATATTGCGTAGTGACAACTACGAATGGGAAATCAATATTTGGAAACTCTTCAACGGTCATACGTTTCCAAGATGCTAACCCGAGTACCATTAGACTGAGCATCATCATGATGGTAAAAACGGGGTACTTCACACTAATTCGGGTAAACCACATAAGCTATTTGCTACCTTATTTATTTTTTTCGGTTGTAAGCGTCACTTTTTTATTGATATCAGAATCTTCAAACTGGATACGACTTACCTGATCTGTACTTTGTAAACCCTGAACTAAAGCGATATTTTCGTTGTATCGTTGCTCAACCACTCGAATTTTGACTTTCTGAATCGTTTGATTGCGTATTACCCATACAAAAGGATCATGTTGCAGATTTTGAATGCTATCTAAAGGAATGGTTTGTCCCTGATTGCTATCATTATGCAAAATAATACCGTTAATAAACGCACCAATACTTAATGAATCAATCGCTTCTTTAGGGCTCGCAAAGAATTCAATTTGTCGGCTGTCTTGGTCTGCTACAGGTGAGATACGAGTCAGTATGGCATGTAATTGTTTTGAGTTACCCTGAATCTGATACTGGATAGAGCTACCTACTTTTAAGGCAGATTGTTGCTCAATAGGTAGTTTCGCTTGTATTTCTAATTGATCCGGATTAACGATTTCAAATAATGTTTGTCCAACCGAAACGGTTTGTCCCGGTTCAACTTGTCGTTTCGTAATCACACCTGAAATGGGGCTGGTAATAATACCATCTCGATCAGCTTTTTTAGCAATATCCACATTGGCTTGTTGAGCTCTAACACTTTCAAGTTGACCTTTATAATCCACCTGGCTTTGTTCAAACTCTACACGGGCAATAAAGCCTTGATTGAGCAATCTTTGTTTTCGATTCATCAAATTACGTGCAAGTTCTGCTTGTGCCTGAGCAGAAGCAAGATTAGCCTGTGCCTGAGCTAAGCGTGCAGCGTTGTCTTGATTATTTAATCTAACTAAAACTTGGCCTTTTTGTACCTTTTGACCTACATCGGCTGTAACGGCAGTCGCTGTTGCACTAACTTGGGCTTGAATAGAACTTTGTTGTACTGCACGAATAGTTCCTGTAAAAGCGGTTTGAGCGGCGAGTGAGCCTTCTTTTACAGGAATTAAATCTTGAGGAATGAGTTCAATTTTTTTAGGTTCAGATGCTGTTGTTTTTGGTACTTCTTGCTGGTTACATGCAGCTAAGATTAAACTCAGACTGATCAAGCTTAATTTAAAAAAAGTAGAAGGGGTAAGATGCGTTGTGCGCATACAGCATCATCCTGTAATTCAAATTTTATTTTGCCCCTATTCTTGATAAAGCTGTAACCTTATTCAAGCTTTTTTAAACGTTCGATAATATTTTCATAATCTTTATTAGTGCGATTATAGGTTTTCGAAAGTATTTCAAGTGTTTGTTTAACCTTATTAATATTCATAAGATTGTTTTCAATCAAGGTTTTATGTCTTTCGGGAACTTGTTCACCCTTACGAAAATATTCCATTTCTTGCCGCTTAAATAAAATTTTGTCTTGTTGTAATTGGCTCAGTTGGTCCTGCTGATAATTTATTTGTTTTTTAATTGCCAATAATGCTTGGTCTCTTTTAATCGTCGCAGTTTTACTATTGCTATATGCTCTTTTTAATTTGTTATCTTCTTCTCTATATCGAGCTGATAATGCACGCTGTGAGGACTGATTTAAATCGGCTTCAGAATTATAAGGATGATTTCTTTTAATGACCTGCATATTCTGGTCGAGTGCTTCATATCCATAGCGAATATGAGCCGGCGTTACGGATGTACTAATATTCGCAATACCATGCTGATCATAATAACGATACCAGACAGCTTTAGGAGCTGCATTGGCAGCCAACGTTGGGGAAGAGAAAAACAGTGCTCCGCAAGAGGCAATGCCTATAGATACAGACAAGCAGTTCCTATAAAAGGCATATTTCATCCGCTTATTCATAAAATTCCCCAAAAAAGAAAGGTAAGTCACTTATTTTTAAATAATTAATCTTAAATATATTAGTTATTATTTAACTGAATAAAAATATCGACATTATAAAAAAAATGATAATTTTTTTGAAAGTGTGATGAGGTTAAAAGTTATTGTTTATAAATGAGAAAGTAGACAAAAAGCTTTCATTGAAAATAGAAGTATAGATATGTTAAAAATGCGTATAAATCTGTAAAAACAAATTTAAGTTAAATTGCATTTATATTTTATGTTATGGGGATGGAAGATTAAATGGAAGATGCATTCCAAAATCTGAAAGTAATGGTTATTGATGACTCAAAAACTATTCGCCGTACCGCAGAAACTCTATTGCAACGCGAAGGTTGCGAAGTGATTACTGCTGTCGATGGATTTGAAGCTTTATCTAAAATTGCTGAAGCGAATCCGGATATTGTTTTTGTAGATATCATGATGCCTCGTTTAGACGGTTATCAAACTTGTGCTTTGATTAAGAACTCTCAAAATTATCAGAACATTCCCGTTATCATGCTCTCTAGTAAAGATGGTTTATTTGATCAGGCAAAAGGGCGTGTGGTAGGTTCAGATGAATACTTGACGAAACCTTTTAGCAAAGATGAATTGCTAAATGCGATTCGTAATCATGTAAGTTCATAATAAGTAATTTGAGGGCAAAAGAAATGGCACGTATTCTCATTGTTGATGACTCACCAACAGAAACTTTTCGTTTTAAAGAAATCCTAACTAAGCATGGCTATGATGTACTTGAAGCATCTAACGGTGCAGATGGTGTGACTTTGGCAAAAGCTGAGCAGCCTGACTTGGTATTAATGGATGTGGTCATGCCAGGTGTAAATGGTTTTCAGGCAACGCGCCAGATTACCCGTGATGAAGACACGAAGCATATTCCAGTGGTGATTGTGAGTACTAAAGATCAGGCAACTGACCGAGTATGGGGTAAACGTCAAGGCGCAATCGATTACTTAATCAAGCCAATCGAAGAAAAGCAATTAATTGATGTAATTAAACAATTTCTAAATTAACTCATCCATCCATAAAAACATAAATAACGGGATAAATACGCCCGTTTTATAGGATCGAGTATGGCAGCGAATGGATTTATCGAGTTACTTCGTTTGTCTAAACGGGGTAATAAGAATTACGCTTCAGTTCAAAATGAAGCACAGCGATGGTCAGGAATTGCTTTTGAAATGAGAGGGCAATACTTCGTCGCACCACTTGGGGAAGTGTCAGAAGTTATCTATCCACCGAAATATACACCAGTTCCAAATACTCAAAGTTGGGTCAAGGGATTGGCAAACATTCGTGGAAGATTACTTTCGGTATCTGATTTGGCTCATTTTATTTCAGGGCAACGGAGTTCATTTTCGTCTACCCAAAAAGTGCTGTGTATTAGCCATCATGACCAGTATGTGGGGTTGGTTGTGGATCAGGTTTTGGGGATTCAGCACTTTAATAAAAAAAGTTTTTTTTCTGAGAGTTCAGACTTAGAGGAAAACCTAAAAGAATATTGCCAAGGGTATTTTCACCAACACAATCAACATTGGCATGTCTTTTTATTTAGTCGGTTATTGCAAAACCCACACTACATGAACGCATCGACAAAATTTATAAACTAATTTTTATGCTGTGAATGAACAGCGTATTTTTCTGGGGAGAAGCTGTATGGGCTTTAAACTTAAAAAGAAAAGTGGCAATCGCGGTGCTACCGGAAAATCGAGTGTCAATTTTATTGTAAAAATCCAGTCAAAAATTGAGCAGTTTGCCAGTTTATTTGGGGAAAGTGAAAAGTCCAAGCCTATCCTTTATGCAGCGCTGTTATGTTTAGTATGTGCGTTAATTTCATTAGCTTATCTATTTTATAATGTACCTCGTCATAACCAGTTAATTCGAAGTCTTGGTGAGTTACGTCTGTTATCTCAAACCATTTCTAAACAAGCAACTGAAGCAACAGAGTCGGGTTCTCAAGAGGCAATCACAAAGCTACAGCAATCTAAAAAAGACTTTGATGAGAACTTACTTGAAATTGAAAATATTCACGGTAAGTCGACCGATGAATATCAAAAAGTTGAGAAAATATGGGGTGAGGTTTCAAAAAATATTGATTTGATTTCATCACATCAACGAGTACTTAACCAGTTATATGATACCAACATCTCGATTAGTGAAACGGTTCCAGAGATTCAGGCAGAATATAACTTGATGGTCGACCAAATGGCTCGCCAAGGTTTGCCAAGTAGTCAGGTAATTATTGCTAAAAACCAGGTATTTATTGCAGAGCGTATTTTACGTTCGATTAACTCGGTGTTAAGTGGTACGGACGGAAATGTATCAACTAGTGACTTTAGTGTCGATATTGAGACTTTTGGTACTTATTTAAATGCTGAACTGAATGGTAATGCCGAGTTAGGTGTTGATCGTATTGCTGATCCGGCTTTACGTGAATCTTTAGAAAGTATTAAGTCTGAATATGACAAAGTCTTAAAATCTGCTGCTGCAACGGTATTAAAAAATGGTAGCCAGATTGTCAATGTTCGTCAGGCTTCTTCTCAGATTTTCGCTAAATCGGATGTAATGTTGGAAAGTCTAGGACATTTATCTGATGTTGCAAGAAAGAACTGGCTCACCTTATTTTTAGGTGCTGTTCTTATTCTTTCATTAGGCGGACTAATTTTCTCTGTATTCAAGTTAATTACACTACGTAGTGTAATGGATAAGCAACGTGTTGCTCGATTACAGGAAGAATATGACCGTAACCAGAATGCGATTTTACGTTTACTTGATGAAATTGCCGATTTGGCGGATGGTGACTTACGTTCATATGCAACTGTATCTGAAGACTTTACGGGTGCCATTGCCGACTCGATTAACTTCGCAATTGACCAACTGCGAGATTTGGTTTCACGAATTCATGAAACCTCTCAGGAAGTTGCACGCTACACACAAGATACGCAAAGTATTACTAACCAGTTAGCAGAGGCATCAGAACATCAGGCGCAAGAAATTGCAGGTGCTTCTACTGCCATGAATGAAATGGCACAGTCAATTGACCAAGTATCTGCCAACGCTTCTGAATCTGCGGAAGTAGCACAGCGTTCAGTACAAATTGCATCAAATGGTGCACAAGTGGTAAATCGTTCAATTGAAGGTATGGATACTATTCGTGAGCAGATTCAGGAAACTTCTAAACGTATTAAGCGCTTAGGTGAGTCTTCTCAAGAAATTGGTAACATCGTATCGCTCATTAACGATATTGCAGACCAAACGAACATCCTTGCATTAAATGCAGCAATTCAAGCATCTATGGCAGGTGAGGCTGGCCGTGGTTTCGCCGTGGTTGCCGATGAAGTACAACGTCTTGCTGAGCGCTCAGCATCTGCAACCAAACAGATCGAAACACTGGTTAAAACAATTCAGACCGATACCAATGAAGCCGTTATTTCAATGGAACAAACAACGACGGAAGTTGTACGTGGTGCGAATTTGGCAAAAGATGCGGGTATTGCACTGGATGAAATCCAAAAAGTATCGGGTGACTTGGCAAAACTGATTGCGAGCATTTCCGACGCAGCAAAACTTCAGTCAGCATCTGCGAGTCACATTGCAACCACCATGACGGTTGTACAAGAAATTACTTCGCAAACAACAACGGCAACGTTTGATACTGCTCGCTCCGTATCAGAGTTGGCGAATATGGCAGAGTCATTACGTGAGTCAGTAACGGACTTTAAATTACCTGACTAAATTGGGGGATAAGAATAGCTATTCTCATATCGCTATTCTTTTAAAAGTATGAGCAGCGCCAGACAAATATTGGGGAGATAGTTATTTTTCTGGTGTTGACTCTGTAGTTTTCCCCACTCAGGGGGTAAGCAAAAGAAGCCTTTGCTATGAAAGAAATATTAAAAACTTTAACTGAAGCAATGACGCTACCTGAAGATAGCTATTCTGAACAAGATGCTGAGTTTCTTGAGATCTTCATTGAAGAAATTGAAGAGATTTTTGTTGATTTGCAACCTTTGATAAATAAATGGATGCAGTCTGAGAATATTGCTACGCTCACTGAAATTCGTCGTCATTTCCATACCTTAAAAGGTTCCGGAAGAATGATTGGCGCTAAATCTTCAGCTGAGCTTGCGTGGACAGTTGAAGATACACTCAACCGGGTAATCAACCAAAGCTTACAATTAACGCCAACTATCCAGAGCTATGTGCAGTTAGTATTTAAGTTCTATTTCCTTAAATTAGTAGATAATTTTAAGCAAAAACGAGCACATACCTTAGATTTCAGACCTCTTATTTTATTAGGCCAACAACTACAACAACAGCAAAGTTTAGAACCAGCTTTAGAAGAGCTTTTACAACTTTCAAATACGCTTACGGCCGAAACAGTGACTGGTCTTGAGCTAGGTTATATCGAACAAGATTCGTTAGCCGAGCCAATCATTCAAACTACACATACTGAAATTGAAATAAATCTAGATGAAACCTTGACCTTATTTATGGAAGAGGCAGAAGAACATTTAGCCACGATCCATCAATTCTTAGATCAAGAGTTACATCAGTACGACAGTTATAACGCTTTAATCCGCGCTTTACATACTTTGCGTGGTAGTTCTGCAATGGCGCAGGTCGAAACAATTTTCGAGGCCAGTACCAAAGTTGAGCATTTATTTAAAATACTGCTGCAAGAAGAGTTATCTTCTCACTCTGAAGAAATTTTATTATTACAAGAATATCGTGAGTTTGTTCGAGATAGCTTGGAACTACTATCTAGATATAGTTCAAGTGAACAGCTCGAAGCGAGATTGCAGCAATTTAATCAATCTTGGGATGCATATGTTGAGCAACATGGTGACCGAACAGATCCGTTAATGCCTTCTCATGGTTTGGTATCACAATTATTACAATTAGATGTTTCTGAATTACTGGATGCAGAATTAGATTTTGAGAAGGGTATTCGTAATGAGTTTCCTGATTATCTTGAACGCCTAAGTGAACAGGCTAACTTATTACTGCAACATACACATTCTCAAGCAATGCTGGGTTTACATGAATATACCAGCCAACTGAAAGAAAGTTATGAAGTACTGCTTGATAAACCTGCGTTATTACAATCAGACTATATATTTGAAATTTATCAAAAAGCGCATCAACAGCTCATTCAATTATTTGATGCTTTAGCTGCTGGTCAGCGAGTCGGTGTTGTTAAGCAACATCAAAGTATTTTAGAAGAATTAAGACTTTATACGCGGTACACTCCAGACCTATCAAATGACCTGCCTCAGCAGGATTCGACATCTTTTGAACCAATATCCAATATTGAACTAGAGCCAGAAGTAGTAGCTACTGTAGAGAATTTCTCAGACTCTGCAGACTGGGCGGTATTAGGTCAAAGTGTGCAGCAAGATCGACAATATATTTCCTCTACACAAGTGAATCGAAATTTTGATGCTGATCTTTTAGATATCTTTCTTGAGGAAGCTGAAGAATTACTTGAGGGAATTGATACCGATCTTAATATTTGGGTAGGTGAGCAAGAAAACTTTGCAGCTCTGAACAACCTAATGCGTTATTTGCATACCTTGAAAGGGGGCGCAAATATGGTTCAGGCAACTTATCTTGGTTTGATTGCCCATGAATTAGAAAGCATCTATGAGCGTTTAATTCAAAAGCAATTAGTGGCAACTTCAGATTTAATTGATTTTATTCGTTTGGTTCAAGATGACTTGGCTGACCGTTTACAAATCATGCGTGAACAACAACTAGATTATGCAGCCCCTTACACAATTAACGCATTAAAACGAGCGGGTCAAAACTCTAACTTCCAACCTTTACCAGTGGTTGAGGCATTTGATACTGAAAGTGAGATATTCTCTGAGCAAGAGGTGATATCTGAAGTAATAATAGATGAGATACCGGTAGAATTTGAACCTGCTCTTGCAGAGCTAGAAACTCATCACGATCAGGTATTCGATACAGCGGTTACCGAGTTAGCTACTCCAGTTGAAGTGATTACCTCGGTTACATCGCAAGAGAATAGAGTTGCAGCTGATGAACAGGACATTGAGGCTGTTGTTGAACAGACGTTCCTAGAAGAAGCTACTGAATTGTTAGAAATGGCTGAGTCGCTATTAAAACAATGGTTTGAACAGCGTACAAACCGTAGTATTTTGCTTCAGCTTCAAAGAGCCGTGCACAGTTTAAAAGGTGGTGCACGGATGGTGGGTTTAGAAGCCGTACAAGCAATTGCCTACCAACTAGAAAATGCTTTTGAACAATTTGCGCTACATCACTTCAATTCGAATATTTATGATCATTTATTAGAAAGTGCGATTGCATGGTTAAAAGATGCAATTTTCAACCATAATTATCAGCATTTCGATGGATTACAGCAAAGTTTAGAAAATATTCAATTCTTTGAAACTACAATCCAGATTCCAACTAAGTTAACTAGAGCGGACTTGTTTAGCTCAGAACCAGTGATGACCTTTATACAAGGTGATGGTACAGAGCCTCCACCAATGATGGGAGCGTGGGAGCAAACAGAGCGTCTGGATCAGAATAATGAAATGATCCGTGTTTCAGCCGACTTAATCGAGAAAATGATTGATTTGTCTGGTGAAAACTCCATTAACCGTTCACGAATTGAAATGGACCTAAGCCAGTTTAGCCATACACTAGTTGAAATGGAGTTGGCGATTCAACGACTTGCCGATCAGTTACGTCGAATGGAAGGTGAGTTAGAAACACAGATTATTGCTAAACATGGAATTGAACATTCTCGTTATACCGACTTTGATCCGTTAGAGATGGACCAGTATTCATCTTTAAATCAATTGTCGAAATCGCTTGCTGAATCTGCATCGGACTTGGTCGACTTTAAAAATACGTTAACTGACAAGATCAGAGATACCGAAAGTTTGCTTTTACAACAATCACGAATTCAAGCGGAAATTCAAGAAGGTTTAATGCGGACACGTTTGGTCCCATTTTCGCGTTTATTGCCGCGTTTACAACGAATTGTTCGTCAAACGTCTACAGCATTGAATAGACCTGCTGAGCTTTTCGTAAATAATACGGAAGGTGAGTTGGACCGCAACATTTTAGAACGGTTAGTGACTCCGCTTGAGCATATGCTCAGAAACGCAATTGACCATGGTTTAGAGGACCGAGCGCAGCGGCAACAAGCAAATAAACCGGAAACAGGGCGTATTGAACTTAATATTCAGCGTCAAGGTACGGATGTTGTGGTTGTCTTTAGTGATGATGGTCAAGGTATTGATGTTGAAAAAGTACGTCAGAAAGCACTCCTTGCCGGATTGATCAAGCCAGAACAAGACTTAGAACAGCAAGACATACTGCAACTCATTTTCCATCCGGGTTTAAGTACAGCAGAACATGTCACTCAGATTTCCGGGCGTGGTGTAGGTCTTGATGTCGTGCAGAGTGATATTAAGTCTTTGGGGGGACATGTCAGCGTTGAATCCGTCTATGGGCAGGGAACAACATTTACGATTCGCGTACCGACTACAGTAGCGGTAAGTGATGCCTTAATGGTTAAAGTGGCAGATCAACAATTTGCGATTCCACTTGCTCAAATCGATCGAATTATTCGAGTATCACCAGCCTCTTTAGAGCAGTATTTTGAAAGTCCTCAAGAACTATTTGAGTATGAAAATAAACGTTATCCATTACGTTATCTTTCAGAATTTGTTGGTAACCAACCCATACCACGTTTAAATGGTATAATGTATTCATTACCTGTGTTAATGATTAAAGCCAATAATGGCCAAACTGTGGCATTACTTGTTGATCAGTTAATTGGCTCTCGAGCACAAATTGTAGTGAAACCAATTGGTCAACAGTTCTCTAGCATTGGAGCAATTGCAGGCGCCACAATTTTAGGTGATGGACAGGTCTGCTTAATTTTAGACGGACAAAATATTGCGCGACAAATTCAGTCAACTCAGCGTCATAAACAACTTAGTGAAGCAATATATAGACAACGAGAGTCTGATGAACGCCGTCTCATCATGATTGTAGATGACTCAGTAACTGTACGTAAGGTCACTTCCCGATTACTTGAACGCCAAGGCTATGATGTGGTTACGGCTAAAGATGGTGTTGACGCCATAGAGCAGCTAGAAAATATTAAGCCAGATTTGATGCTACTTGATATTGAAATGCCACGTATGGATGGTTTTGAGGTTCTCAATCTTGTACGACATCATGATATGCATCAATACATGCCAATTATTATGATTACATCCAGAACAGGTGAAAAACATCGTGAACGAGCATTCTCGTTAGGTGTGAGTCAATATATGGGTAAACCTTTCCAAGAAGAAGAGTTACTAGAGAATATTGATGCTTTACTTGTAGCGTTTGAAAGTGAGGTCAAATCATGAAAGGTAGTGTAAATACATCATTGATCGCTAATATGGACCAACAAGAGCTACAGCATCTTATTACGGTTTCAACTGGTTTTATTGACGCTTATATCATTGAATGTAACGATCAGGTACCTATGCTATTGCCACAAAACATTGTGTTGTCTGCCATGGATGTAAAAAATGGCGTAAAACATATTGAATGGCATGATGTGAAGCTACCCGTCTACTCAGTACATAACGCAATTGATCAACATGCAGTAGCATTAGTGATTGAAGGGGAAGATATTAGCCAACGTTTTGCATTAATCTGTAAAACTATGCCAGTTTCTACTCGTCTGCGTATTTCTGAAATTGTCGATGAAATGGATGAGCATGAGGCTGAACAACACCCAGCAGTATTTAAATATGTGCGTATGCAAGATCAACGCTACTATATACCTAACTTAGAATATATTGAAAAAACACTTGGTTTATAAAGGAAAAAGGAACTCATTTGAGTTCCTTTTTTGTATAAGCTAGGGAAATTTTAAAATAGAAAATAATTACTTTAAATTTAAGATGTTTATGGGTGTGGCTGAATATATTATAATCGTCGTTTTTCCTTTATAAAATTAGTAAAATAAATAATTTCATTTTTTTAGTTAGAAATATAAGATCTTTGTATAAAAAAGTATATTAAATTAATCTTTAACAACAGTAGAAAATAAATGTCAATTCATAAAGAGCTGTATATTTTAGAAACAGATGACCATGTTGAGTTTGCTTTATGGAAAGTTGCTAAAAGCGAGAACACCCTTATAAAAAAAAGAAGCAATTTTCTTATCTCATGGTGCATTTTCAGACAAGACTGTTTGTATGGGTATTGCAGTATATTTGGCAAATCATGGATATATCTGTTTTATTTTAGAATGGCGAGGGCACGGCACAAGCCCAAAAACAGATATTCCATTTAATTTTGAAACTGTTGCGTTATATGAATATAAGACTGCATTTCATTATATTTATCATCATTTTAATATGGACTCTTTACATTGTGTGACTCATAGTGGCGGAGGTTTATGCTTAACAATGTTCTTGATTAATTATCCAGAATATTTAAAAAATATCCAAAGTATTACTTTTATAGCTTGCCAAGCATTTGGAGCAGTAAATGACTCTTTTGACTTTATTAAACTCTTTTCTGCAAAACTTGTTGTTAAAGGTCTAGGCCAGATACCAGCTAATAAATTTAAATTAGGACGAGTAAATGAAAGCTATTACACCATGCAGCCATGGTTTAACTGGAATTTAAAACAAAATTTTATTAGTGAGTTTAAAAATATTGATTATAAAAAACATATGAGCTCTATTAGAGCCCCTATATATTCTATTAGTGGAAGTGGTGATAAATTTATTGCACCCGTTAAAGGATGTTATAAATATTTAGAAGCTTTTGAAAATCATAATAATGTATTTCGTGAATTTGGTTACTCAAATAACAACTTGGAAAATTATTCTCATAGCCGAATTGTTTTGAGCCAAAATGCTGCTAAGGAAGTCTGGCCCACTATATTGCAATGGATAGATAAGAACTCAAAAGAAGTTCTATAAAGATTATGAAAATAAATTATCTGGATTAATAAATAAGAATCTTATTTTAAGATTTTTAACAAATATTCTCACAGTTAAAAATAATAAAAAGCACCCTAAAGAGGATGCTTTTTATCTAATTCCTGATCTTTAATATTTTAAGCAAGTAGGTTCTCTAAAATTTGCTCATAAATATCAGTTAATGGATCAAGATCATGTACATCAACATGTTCATTAATTTGATGGATAGTTGCGTTTAGAACACCGAGTTCTAAAACTTGTGCACCTGTTGGCGCAATGAAACGCCCATCAGATGTACCACCACTTGTTGAAAGCTCAGTCTCAGTACCAGTCACATTTAAAATAGCAGTTTGAGCTGCGTTAACTAATTCACCTACTGGAGTTAAGAACGGTAAGCCAGACAAATTCCAGACAATTTCATACTGCAAGCCATGCTTGTCTAAAATTTCATGAACACGTTGTTTAAGCTGTTCTGCTGTAACCTCGGTTGAATAACGGAAATTAAAAGTAACTTCTAAAGCACCAGGGATCACATTGGTTGCGCCAGTACCTGCATGGATATTTGAAATCTGGAATGAAGTTGCAGGGAAATACTCATTGCCATTGTCCCAAACAGTTTGGCACAACTCAGCTAACGCTGGCGATGCTTCATGAATTGGATTACGTGCCAAGTGTGGGTAAGCTACATGACCTTGTTTGCCTTGAACCTTCAATACAGCATTAAGAGAACCACGACGGCCATTCTTAACAATATCACCTAATTTATGAGTACTTGATGGTTCACCAACCAAACACCAAGTAATTTTTTCATTACGCTTTTCCAGTGTTTCGATGACTTTAACTGTACCGTTAACAGCAGGACCTTCTTCATCTGAAGTAATTAAAAAAGCAATTGAACCTTTATGGTTTGGGTGTTTTGCTACAAAACGTTCAGATGCAACTACCATTGCAGCTAATGCAGTTTTCATATCTGCTGAACCACGACCATATAATTTGCCATCGCGAATTTCTGGTGCAAATGGGTCTGAATTCCAAGCGTCTAAACGTCCTGTTGGTACTACGTCGGTATGACCAGCAAAACAAAATACAGGGCCTTGGGTTCCACGTCGAGCCCATAAATTATCGACATCTCCAAAGCGCATAGGTTCAATATGGAAGCCAACCTTAGCTAAGCGCTCAGCCATAATAGTTTGGCAAGTATGATCAATAGGAGTAACAGAAGGCTGTTGTAGAAGTTCTAAGCTAAGCGAGAGAGTGTCTGAGTGGTTCATACCGGAAATTGCGTACTGATGAGGTGAAATATAGTCCGATATAATAGGCGAATCTCTAAGGGATGGGTATTTAAAAATAAAAAAACCTTATCGAAACGATAAGGTTTTTAAATGTTAAGCATAACTTACATTTTATTTTCAGTTTTTTGTGCGGTGTTAGTTACAGCATCACCAGCTTTAGAGACATCTTGACCAAAACCCTTGAACGTATTACAACCTGTTAAAACAAATGCCACCATTACAGATGCGACTAAAACTTTTTTCATCATTTTCTCCGTATAAATTTAATAATGAAGTAAATTTAGATTAAAAAACAAACGGAAAAAGAAACATGATTGTTTAATAGTAAAAACGTTATAAATTGTTTCTATAAGGACGTGGTCTCTTGTAAAACACCGTTATTTTTGATGAGAGAAGGTTTTAAGCTTAGTAAAGCAGGGTGCCTGAACATATAAAATCGGGTTTCATTAATATTTTGACAATATAGGCCATCAGTCCACCAATAAGCAGTGTTTGAACTCGCTTTTTGATGAGGACAAAGCCATTCATGTCTTTCTAAGCGGTAAAAGTCAGATTTAGGGATTTCTGTACCCCAAGTACCTAAGCGACGTTTTAAATTTACCCATTCAGGAATAGGCTGTTCTTGAGGTAAATTTAGAGGAAGATAAAGTTGCCCTTTTAAGACAGCGAAACGTTGTTGAACTTTAAAGCCCAAAGCTTCTGAAAATTGAAATTGTTTGTCAGTAAAGTGGTAAAGCTTTTTACTTAAAGTATCTTGTCTATTTAAACCAATCCATTGTTCTAAATTTAATTGGCCTTCACCTAGGTAATATTTTAGAGCCACTTCCCAATGTTCAATTTCTTGAGTATTTTGATTTAAAACTAAAAAATCGAGTTCACCTAAAGTTTTTGCTCCATCAATTTTTTGAATACTATGGCCTAATAACTGATAAGGATGATATTGATCTTCTTGTAGCCAAAACCAAAGTAAATTTTCAAAACGTAAACCTAAGCGTGTACTCTTAAGCCGAGACATAAATTGAAGTAAGGGTTCTGGTGCTGCATCAAGCTGCTTTAGGCGGGGTAAGTAATTTTGAAAATGTTGTTCCCAACTTTGATCCGTATGTAATTGAAAATTATGTCGAATAGTAAGGCTACGAGGAAGCTGGCTAAGTAGATTCGGGCTAGCAATTGTAAAGGCCAATTGTCTTACCATTGGGTGACTGAACAGTAACCATGGCTCAAAATAGGATGTTTTAATTGAGGCAATATTCATACGTTGAGTACTCGAAATAATTCATCCAAATTTCATGGTTAATCAACAAAACAATACCAGAAAAACACTTTATACTACGAGTAACAATAGCTTAAGGTTTATATATGCGAACATTGTTTTGGCGAACTCTGGTCGTGATTTTTATCACGCTTGGTATTATTGGAGCAATTTTACCAGGCATGCCGACAACAGTGTTTCTTATTCTGGCTGCTTGGGCGGCCTCAAAGGGATGGCCTCAGATGGATGCGTGGTTGTTAAACCACCCCAAGTATGGACCAACCCTGCGGGACTGGCGAGCAAATGGGACAGTACCGCGTAAGGCAAAGTGGATTGCAACCATTATGATGACCGCAAGTGGTATTCTGATGCTGTTTACTTCGGCGCCGTTTTGGGTCAAGGTCTTTACCGATACTACCATGCTTGTTGTTGCAATTTGGTTATGGCTACGTCCTGAGCCAAAGTTAAAAGATTGATAATCTTTTAATTTTGGCACAAGACAAGCAGTGAAACTGCGCGTAGAGTAAAGAAGATTGATAATCTTTTAATTTTGGCGCAAGACAAGCTTCCCCATAATTTTTCATTAAAGCTCAAAATAGTTGAGTTGATATAAGAGAAGAAATTCGATGTCCCAATTTAAACTTGAAGATGCAGATATTCTTATTGATTTAGCAAATCAAACTTTAAGCCTACCTAAACATAATAAGTTTTACGTGGTTTCTACTGGGAAAAATGGAATTGGGGAACAAGAAAATACGGGTAAAACCCCACGCGGATGGCATCGGGTTGCTAAGAAATTTGGTATGCAATCTCCCAAAAATACAGTTTTTATTGCACGGCAGCCCACTGGTGAAGTCTATAACAGTGAATTAGCCGCACAATTTCCTGAGCGAGATTGGATATTGTCACGCATTCTTTGGTTAGATGGCTTAGAAGAGGGCTTTAACAAAGGCGAAGGCCACGACACGATGCAACGTTATATCTATATTCATGGTACACCTGATAAAGAACCGATGGGGGTTCCAATGTCACATGGGTGTATTCGAATGCGTAATGAAGAAATCATTGAATTGTTTGATTTAGTCTCTGAAGATGCATTAGTTTATTTGTCTGAACAATCTTTAACCTAAAATAGGATTTTAAAGATTATTGTTTAATTGGCCGAATGATCAAAATATTAAAATAAGTGCTTAAATAAAATACAAAAAATTGTTTTTTACTTAATAATGACTTATTTTTAATCATTCATTCGCATTTTTTTGAAAAGTTGTCGAAAAGCGTTTGACACCTGTTAAAGATTCTCTATAATGCACCTCACAAACGATGAAGACGTTAAGGGCGCTTAGCTCAGTTGGTAGAGCGTCTGCCTTACAAGCAGAATGTCGGCGGTTCGATCCCGTCAGCGCCCACCA
>NZ_JAKTIM010000054.1:0-23669 GCF_027855455.1 Acinetobacter sp. AOR01_HL
ATCATTAAGAGAATTGAAGAACAACTTGTGTGGATTTTTACTGATTGATTAATCGAAATAATTTTCATTGATTGATTGGTTTAAATTACTCGAAGTTTATTTGAGCGAAATTTAAGTCAGTAATTGATGAGCCAGAATTGGTACCTTGTCTATAAATAAGGTGCAAAATGATTTTAACTGAAGAGTTTGATCATGGCTCAGATTGAACGCTGGCGGCAGGCTTAACACATGCAAGTCGAGCGGGGGAAGGTAGCTTGCTACTGGACCTAGCGGCGGACGGGTGAGTAATGCTTAGGAATCTGCCTATTAGTGGGGGACAACATCTCGAAAGGGATGCTAATACCGCATACGTCCTACGGGAGAAAGCAGGGGATCTTCGGACCTTGCGCTAATAGATGAGCCTAAGTCGGATTAGCTAGTTGGTGGGGTAAAGGCCTACCAAGGCGACGATCTGTAGCGGGTCTGAGAGGATGATCCGCCACACTGGGACTGAGACACGGCCCAGACTCCTACGGGAGGCAGCAGTGGGGAATATTGGACAATGGGGGGAACCCTGATCCAGCCATGCCGCGTGTGTGAAGAAGGCCTTATGGTTGTAAAGCACTTTAAGCGAGGAGGAGGCTACTTTAGTTAATACCTAGAGATAGTGGACGTTACTCGCAGAATAAGCACCGGCTAACTCTGTGCCAGCAGCCGCGGTAATACAGAGGGTGCGAGCGTTAATCGGATTTACTGGGCGTAAAGCGTGCGTAGGCGGCTTATTAAGTCGGATGTGAAATCCCCGAGCTTAACTTGGGAATTGCATTCGATACTGGTGAGCTAGAGTATGGGAGAGGATGGTAGAATTCCAGGTGTAGCGGTGAAATGCGTAGAGATCTGGAGGAATACCGATGGCGAAGGCAGCCATCTGGCCTAATACTGACGCTGAGGTACGAAAGCATGGGGAGCAAACAGGATTAGATACCCTGGTAGTCCATGCCGTAAACGATGTCTACTAGCCGTTGGGGCCTTTGAGGCTTTAGTGGCGCAGCTAACGCGATAAGTAGACCGCCTGGGGAGTACGGTCGCAAGACTAAAACTCAAATGAATTGACGGGGGCCCGCACAAGCGGTGGAGCATGTGGTTTAATTCGATGCAACGCGAAGAACCTTACCTGGCCTTGACATACTAGAAACTTTCCAGAGATGGATTGGTGCCTTCGGGAATCTAGATACAGGTGCTGCATGGCTGTCGTCAGCTCGTGTCGTGAGATGTTGGGTTAAGTCCCGCAACGAGCGCAACCCTTTTCCTTACTTGCCAGCATTTCGGATGGGAACTTTAAGGATACTGCCAGTGACAAACTGGAGGAAGGCGGGGACGACGTCAAGTCATCATGGCCCTTACGGCCAGGGCTACACACGTGCTACAATGGTCGGTACAAAGGGTTGCTACACAGCGATGTGATGCTAATCTCAAAAAGCCGATCGTAGTCCGGATTGGAGTCTGCAACTCGACTCCATGAAGTCGGAATCGCTAGTAATCGCGGATCAGAATGCCGCGGTGAATACGTTCCCGGGCCTTGTACACACCGCCCGTCACACCATGGGAGTTTGTTGCACCAGAAGTAGCTAGCCTAACTGCAAAGAGGGCGGTTACCACGGTGTGGCCGATGACTGGGGTGAAGTCGTAACAAGGTAGCCGTAGGGGAACCTGCGGCTGGATCACCTCCTTAACGAAAGATTGACGATTGGTAAGAATCCACAACAAGTTGTTCTTCATAGATGTATCTGAGGGTCTGTAGCTCAGTTGGTTAGAGCACACGCTTGATAAGCGTGGGGTCACAAGTTCAAGTCTTGTCAGACCCACCATGACTTTGACTGGTTGAAGTTATAGATAAAAGATACATGATTGATGATGTAAGCTGGGGACTTAGCTTAGTTGGTAGAGCGCCTGCTTTGCACGCAGGAGGTCAGGAGTTCGACTCTCCTAGTCTCCACCAGAACTTAAGATAAGTTCGGATTACAGAAATTAGTAAATAAAGATTGAGATCTTGGTTTATTAACTTCTGTGATTTCATTATCACGGTAATTAGTGTGATCTGACGAAGACACATTAACTCATTAACAGATTGGCAAAATTGAGTCTGAAATAAATTGTTCACTCAAGAGTTTAGGTTAAGCGATTAATCTAGATGAATTGAGAACTAGCAAATTAACTGAATCAAGCGTTTTGGTATGTGAATTTAGATTGAAGCTGTACGGTGCTTAAGTGCACAGTGCTCTAAACTGAAATGTTGAAGTTACTAACTTGTAGGTAACATCGACTGTTTGGGGTTGTATAGTCAAGTAATTAAGTGCATGTGGTGGATGCCTTGGCAGTCAGAGGCGATGAAAGACGTGATAGCCTGCGAAAAGCTCCGGGGAGGCGGCAAATATCCTTTGATCCGGAGATGTCTGAATGGGGGAACCCACCTACTTTAAGGTAGGTATTGCAACATGAATACATAGTGTTGCAAGGCGAACGAGGGGAAGTGAAACATCTCAGTACCCTTAGGAAAAGAAATCAATTGAGATTCCCTCAGTAGCGGCGAGCGAACGGGGATCAGCCCATTAAGTTATGTGTGTTTTAGTGGAACGCTCTGGGAAGTGCGAACGTAGAGGGTGATATTCCCGTACACGAAAGGGCACACATAATGATGACGAGTAGGGCGAGGCACGTGAAACCTTGTCTGAATATGGGGGGACCATCCTCCAAGGCTAAATACTCCTGACTGACCGATAGTGAACCAGTACCGTGAGGGAAAGGCGAAAAGAACCCCTGTGAGGGGAGTGAAATAGATCCTGAAACCGCATGCATACAAGCAGTGGGAGCACCTTCGTGGTGTGACTGCGTACCTTTTGTATAATGGGTCAGCGACTTATATTCAGTAGCGAGGTTAACCGTATAGGGGAGCCGTAGAGAAATCGAGTCTTAATAGGGCGTTTAGTTGCTGGGTATAGACCCGAAACCAGGCGATCTATCCATGAGCAGGTTGAAGGTTGGGTAACACTAACTGGAGGACCGAACCCACTGTCGTTGAAAAGCCAGGGGATGACTTGTGGATAGGGGTGAAAGGCTAATCAAGCCTGGTGATAGCTGGTTCTCCCCGAAAGCTATTTAGGTAGCGCCTCGGACGAATACCATAGGGGGTAGAGCACTGTTTCGGCTAGGGGGTCATCCCGACTTACCAAACCGATGCAAACTCCGAATACCTATGAGTACTATCCGGGAGACAGACTGCGGGTGCTAACGTCCGTAGTCAAGAGGAAAACAATCCAGACCGCCAGCTAAGGCCCCAAAATCATAGTTAAGTGGGAAACGATGTGGGAAGGCATAGACAGCTAGGAGGTTGGCTTAGAAGCAGCCACCCTTTAAAGAAAGCGTAATAGCTCACTAGTCGAGTCGGCCTGCGCGGAAGATGTAACGGGGCTAAAACTATGTGCCGAAGCTGCGGATGTATACTTTGTATACGTGGTAGGGGAGCGTTCTGTAAGCCGATGAAGGTGTGTTGAGAAGCATGCTGGAGGTATCAGAAGTGCGAATGCTGACGTGAGTAACGACAAAACGGGTGAAAAACCCGTTCGCCGAAAGACCAAGGGTTCCAGTCCAACGTTAATCGGGGCTGGGTGAGTCGACCCCTAAGGCGAGGCCGAAAGGCGTAGTCGATGGGAAAATGGTTAATATTCCATTACTTCTGTGTAATGCGATGAGAGGACGGAGAAGGCTAAATCAGCCTGGCGTTGGTTGTCCAGGTGAAAGGATGTAGGCATGTATCTTAGGCAAATCCGGGGTACTCTATGCTGAGATCTGATAGCAAGCTGTACTTGTACAGCGAAGTGGTTGATGCCATGCTTCCAGGAAAAGTCTCTAAGCTTCAGTTACACAGGAATCGTACCCGAAACCGACACAGGTGGTCAGGTCGAGTAGACCAAGGCGCTTGAGAGAACTCTGCTGAAGGAACTAGGCAAAATGGTACCGTAACTTCGGGAGAAGGTACGCTGTTGTTGGTGATGGAACTCGCTTCCTGAGCTGACGACAGCCGCAGAAACCAGGCCGCTGCAACTGTTTATTAAAAACATAGCACTCTGCAAACACGAAAGTGGACGTATAGGGTGTGATGCCTGCCCGGTGCTGGAAGGTTAATTGATGGGGTTAGCGTAAGCGAAGCTCTTGATCGAAGCCCCAGTAAACGGCGGCCGTAACTATAACGGTCCTAAGGTAGCGAAATTCCTTGTCGGGTAAGTTCCGACCTGCACGAATGGCATAATGATGGCGGCGCTGTCTCCAGCAGAGGCTCAGTGAAATCGAAATCGCTGTGAAGATGCAGTGTACCCGCGGCTAGACGGAAAGACCCCGTGAACCTTTACTGCAGCTTGACACTGAACTTTGACCTTACTTGTGTAGGATAGGTGGGAGGCTTTGAAGCTGGAACGCTAGTTCCAGTGGAGCCGTCCTTGAAATACCACCCTGGTAATGTTGAGGTTCTAACTCTGTCCCGTGATCCGGGACGAGGACCGTGTCTGGTGGGTAGTTTGACTGGGGCGGTCTCCTCCTAAAGAGTAACGGAGGAGTACGAAGGTGCGCTCAGCGTGGTCGGAAATCACGCGTAGAGTATAAAGGCAAAAGCGCGCTTAACTGCGAGACCCACAAGTCGAGCAGGTACGAAAGTAGGTCTTAGTGATCCGGTGGTTCTGTATGGAAGGGCCATCGCTCAACGGATAAAAGGTACTCTGGGGATAACAGGCTGATACCGCCCAAGAGTTCATATCGACGGCGGTGTTTGGCACCTCGATGTCGGCTCATCTCATCCTGGGGCTGAAGCAGGTCCCAAGGGTATGGCTGTTCGCCATTTAAAGAGGTACGCGAGCTGGGTTTAGAACGTCGTGAGACAGTTCGGTCCCTATCTACCGTGGGCGCTGGAAATTTGAGAGGATCTGCTCCTAGTACGAGAGGACCAGAGTGGACGAACCTCTGGTGTACCGGTTGTGACGCCAGTCGCATCGCCGGGTAGCTATGTTCGGAAGGGATAACCGCTGAAAGCATCTAAGCGGGAAGCCTACCTCAAGATAAGATTTCCCTAGGACTTTATGTCCTCTAAAGAGCCGTTCGAGACTAGGACGTTGATAGGTTGGATGTGGAAGCATAGTGATATGTGAAGCTGACCAATACTAATTGCTCGTGAGGCTTGACTATACAACACCCAAGCAGTTGTATATGAAGCATCAATCGATTCTTAAATATGCAAGACAACTTGATTTAGTTATACCTCTAGCTAAAATGAACAGATAAAGTAAGATTCAATTCAGCCCAGTCTGTTACAGATTTGGAAAACGCTTCGGCATCAAGTAAGACCTAAGCAAGTATCCATAAACAGTTGTGCTGGCGACCATAGCAAGAGTGAACCACCTGATCCCTTCCCGAACTCAGAAGTGAAACCTCTTAGCGCTGATGGTAGTGTGGGATTACCCATGTGAGAGTAAGTCATCGCCAGCTCATTATTCTAAACACCCCAATCTCAAAAGAGGTTGGGGTGTTTTTTTTATAGCAAGAAATCAATCAATAAAGAATTATTTCAAAGAATCATCGATACTAAAGAATAAGACAGAATAAAAATCCTATCGTTTTTAATAAATAAATTTCTATTTTTCTCATGAATTGATGAGTCAATGTATAGGATAAATCATTACTCTATGCTATAAATAATTAATAGGCATGATTTTTGCTTGTTTTTTGGAAAGAGAAATATATGAAATTATCTGTTGGATTGAAAGTTGCGAATTCATTATCGTTAACGCCTCAATTGCAGCAGGCAATCCGTTTACTACAACTTTCTAGCCTAGAGTTAGAGCAAGAAATCCAAATTCAATTAGATAGTAATCCATTACTTGAAAAAGTAGAAGATGAATCACTAGCAGAAAGTTTATCTACTTTAGAACACAAAGAAACTGATGATCTTACAACAGAGTTAAATGCTGATCACTTACCTGATGACTTGCCTGTTGATACTGAATGGGATGACATTTATACACATCAATCCACTGCTTTGGGTACTCCTGAGTTCGAAGAGCGTGAAGATAATCGCCAAGTTCACCTGACGCTTAAAGAACATATTTTGGAGCAAGTGAACTTACTACATTTTTCAAAAATAGATCAGTTGATTGCTTATTGCATAGTTGATGCTTTAGATGATAAAGGTTTTCTGGATGCTGAATTAGAAGAGATTATTTTGGCAGTACAGCATTTATTAAGTGAGATGGATATAGATGAGGAAGTGGAAGAGGATGAAGTTTTAGTAGTCTTAAAACATATTCAACGTCTTGATCCAATTGGTATTGGAGCTCGTAATTTAGCTGAATGTTTAAAAGTTCAGTTGGAGTTCTTGCCTCGAGAAACTGAATATTTGAAAGAAGCTAGAAGTCTACTTCAATATTACGAATTACTGATTGCGAATGATCTTAATAAACTATTAAAACAAACAGGGCTTTCTAAGGAACAGTTAAAATTTGCAGTTGATTTATTAAAAACATTAAAGCCTTATCCAGGCATGGATTTTGAAAAGCAAGAATCAGAATATCAAATTCCTGACGTAGTCGTTGCCAAGAAGGACTTGCATTGGCAAGTTCAGTTAAATCCTGATGTAATGCCAAAATTAAGAATCAATTCTTTTTATTCGAGTATGATTCGTAGAGCAGATCAAAGTGATGATAATTTATATCTACGTAATCAAATGCTTGAGGCTAAAAATTTTATAAAAAGTATTGATGAACGACACAAAACATTATTGAAAGTTGCGACTTGTATTGTTGAGCATCAAAAAGCATTTCTTGAAATAGGTCCCGAAGCAATGAAACCCTTAGTACTAAGGGATGTTGCAGAAGAAGTAGAATTACATGAGTCGACCGTTTCTCGCGTTACCACAAATAAGTATATGCTTACTCCACGTGGACTTTTTGAGTTGAAATACTTCTTTTCTAGTCATGTGGGGACAACCACAGGAGGTGAGGCTTCTTCTACCGCAATTCGGGCAATGATTAAAAAGTTAGTTTCTAATGAAAATCCGCGTAAACCTTTGTCTGATAATGCAATTGCTGCTTTATTGAAAGAGGAGGGAATAGAAGTAGCTAGAAGGACTGTAGCAAAATATAGAGAATCGTTACATATTCCATCGTCATCCGAGAGAAAAGTCTTGATCTAAATTTTGAAGTATGGCTATTCTACTCATTCATTATGACGAAATAATGAAATTTCATTTTCACCAAGAGGAGTAGCTAAAATGGTTTAATTGTCCCAAATCATCTTTTTAGATTGCATTAAATCGTTTTAGTTCTTCTTTATATAACCCAAAAAGGTGAGGGATAGAATTATGCAAATAACGATTCGTGGACATCATTTAGCAATTACACCAGCTATAGAAGAAAATATTAAAGCAAAATTTAATCAGTTAACGAAACATCTTGATCAGGTGAATAGTATGCAGATTAAATTAACGAAAGATCATCAGATTGATAAGCGTTCGCATAAAGGTAGCTCTAATCATGTGGCTGAAGCGATAGTTCGATTACCTAGAATTGAGCTGTTTGCTCAAGCAACAGCGGATGATATGTATACTTCAATAAAAAAACTGACTGAAAAATTAAAAAAACAATTGTTAAAATATCGGAAAATGCAATGTACGTATTCTCAAGTTGCTGTTTCTATTTAATAAGTTTTTTATAATTGAGAGAGGCTTGAAATATAGCCTCTTTTTTATTGATAAAATATAAACACGTACTGAATTCTTTGAAAAAGTTATAGTAAAATACTTCGTTTTACACCGTAGGTTGTGTCAGAGGTCTTTGCAATGAATAGTGAACAGCTCACTCAAATTTTAAAAGAAGCTTTTCCTGAGGCGGAAGTAGTGGTGAGCGGACAGGCTGGAAAATTTGACCTCCGTATTGTGGATGATCAATTTGAAGGTAAGCGTACTGTTGCCCGCCAACAAGCAGTTTATGCACCATTAAATACTTATATTGCAAGTGGCGAAGTTCATGCCGTAACAATTCGTGCGATGACCAAAGATGAATGGCGCAAAGCAAGCCTTTTCGGAGCTTAAATATTAATGGATAAATTTTTAATCACGGGCGGTGTTAAGCTCGAAGGGGAAGTACGCATTTCTGGTGCTAAAAATGCGGCTTTACCGTTACTTGCGGCAATGATTCTTGCTGACTCTCCAATTACATTAACCAATGTTCCAAATCTTAAAGATGTAAATACTTTGGTGAAATTAATTGGTGGACTGGGTGTCACAATTAGTTATGAAAATGACACGGTTAAGGCGGATACTTCTACTTTAGATAACCAGTTTGCTCCTTATGAGCTTGTCAAAACAATGCGTGCATCTATTTTGGTATTAGGGCCATTATTAGCGCGTTACGGAAATGCCAAGGTTTCATTACCTGGCGGATGTGCTATTGGCTCTCGTCCAGTAGATCAACACTTAAAAGCCCTAGAAGCATTGGGTGCACATATCGAAGTTGAAAATGGTTATGTACATGCCACTGTTGATGGTCGTCTGAAAGGCGGCGAAGTGGTTTTTGATATGGTTACTGTTGGCGGCACCGAAAATATTTTAATGGCAGCTGCTTTGGCAGATGGTGTAACCACAATTCGTAATGCTGCACGTGAACCCGAAATTACTGATCTTGCGCAAATGCTTATTAAAATGGGCGCAAAAATTGAAGGTTTAGATACGGATACATTGGTTGTTACTGGTGTAGAAAGTCTACATGGTTGTGAATATGCAGTCGTTGCCGACCGTATCGAAACAGGTTCTTACTTAGCTGCTGCTGCGATTACTGGTGGACGTGTAAAAACCACCCATACAGATCCTTCATTACTTGAGGCTGTTTTAGATAAGTTTGAAGAAATGGGTGCTGAAGTTACCCGTGGCGATGACTGGATTGAATTGGATATGTTGGGTAAGCGTCCCAAAGCAGTAAGCTTTAGAACACTACCTCACCCAGAATTCCCGACCGACATGCAAGCACAAATTATGGCTGTAAATGCAATTGGCCGCGGGTTTGCAACGATTTCTGAGACCATTTTTGAAAATCGTTTCATGCACGTTCCTGAATTATCACGTATGGGTGCTAATATTCAGGTCGAAGGCCATGATGCTGTTGTGACGGGTGTTGAAAAATTACAGGCAGCACCTGTAATGGCAACAGATTTACGTGCTTCATTCTCTTTGGTTTTAGCGGCTTTAGTTGCTGAAGGTGATACATTAATTGACCGTATCTACCATATTGACCGTGGTTATGAGCATGTCGAAGAAAAACTTCAAGGTTTAGGTGCCAAAATTAAGCGAGTAAGTTAATGAATGACGTAAGAAACGATGATCCTAATTTTAACGTAATGGGTAATTTTGATCATGGTTTGACCTTGGCACTGAGTAAAGGACGTATTTTAAAAGAAACTTTACCTTTACTTGCTACAGCCGGTATTAACTTGCTTGAAGACCCGGAAAAATCGCGTAAGTTAATTTTTCCAACCACACATAAGCAGGTTCGTATTTTAATTTTACGTGCATCTGATGTGCCAACTTATGTTGAGAATGGTGCAGCTGACTTAGGTGTAGCAGGTAAAGATGTACTTATGGAACATGGCGCTCAGCATGTCTATGAGTTATTGGACCTGCAGATTGCGAAATGTAAATTAATGACTGCTGGTAAAGTAGGAATGGAACGCCCAAAAGGTCGTTTAAAAATTGCCACTAAGTATGTCAATCTTACACGTCAATATTATGCAAGCTTAGGCGAGCAGGTTGATGTTATTAAACTTTATGGTTCTATGGAGTTAGCACCATTAGTTGGTTTGGGCGATTATATTGTTGACGTAGTGGATACTGGAAATACTTTACGAGCAAATGGTCTTGAGCCATTGGAAGAAATTTGCAAAGTATCTTCACGTCTTATTGTCAATAAAGCGAGCTTTAAGCGTAAACAGGTTTTATTGAACCCAATCATTTCCCAACTTGAACAAGCTGTTCAATCACGTTAAAAGTAATTTCCTATCATGCTTTTGCGATAGTTGTAGATATGATGCCCACAAGAGCTTAGAAAAAGAGTAAACTTGGTTTTTCTTTTTCGCCTTGTGGGTAAATTGATGCGACGTTTATCGACTCAAGATCAGAACTTCAAACAGGTTTTTGCCGAGCTTTTAGCTTTTGAAACCGTTAATGATCCTAATTTAGTTCAAACAGTAGATCAAATTATTGCTGATGTTCGTCAGCATGGTGATGATCATGTTTTAAAACTTACTCAACAGTTCGATCGACATCCAGCGCATCAATTTTCCGATCTAGAATTGTCTCAACAACAACTTAAAGCCGCTTTTGATGGTTTAAATCAAGAGATTCGTGAAGCCCTGCAACTTGCAGCTGATCGTATTCGTACTTTTCATGAAGCTCAAAAACAAGATAGCTGGACTTATGTAGATGATTTGGGTAATACCCTAGGACAAAAAGTGACGCCACTTGACCGTGTTGGTATTTATGTACCAGGCGGACTTGCATCTTATCCTTCATCTGTACTTATGAATGCGGTACCAGCACATGTGGCCGGTGTACCAGAAATTATTATGGTTGTGCCAGCGCCAAATGGTGAACTAAATCCACTCGTTTTAGCTGCCGCCTATCTAGCAGGTGTTAGCCGAGTATTTACCATTGGTGGGGCACAAGCTGTTGCTGCTTTAGCTTATGGTACTCAAACTGTTCCACGTGTTGATAAAATTACGGGTCCTGGAAACCGATTTGTGGCAGCTGCTAAACGTGCTGTATTTGGTCAGGTGGGTATCGACATGATTGCTGGACCTTCTGAAATATTAGTTTATGCAGAAGGTGTGAATAATGCTGAATGGTTAGCGATGGATGTATTATCTCAGGCTGAACATGACACAGTAGCTCAAGCTATTTTCATTACTCCAGATGAAGCATTATTAGAAGCAGTAGAGTCTGCAATTGAGAAACATTTAAATGAATTGCCTAAAGCCGAGATTGCGCGTACATCGATTGAAAATCGTGGTGCATTAGTTTTGGTAAAAGACCGTGCTGAAGCAGTTGATTTGATTAATCAGGTTGCACCAGAGCATTTGGAATTATGCCTTGATGATGCCGAAGCGATGAGCCAAGACATTCGCCATGCCGGGGCAATTTTTATGGGTCGCTATACTCCTGAAGCAATTGGTGATTATTGTGCTGGCCCAAACCACGTATTACCGACATCTGGCACAGCTCGTTTCTCTTCGCCACTTGGTGTATATGATTTTCAAAAGCGCTCTAGTTTGATCATGTGTTCAAAAGATGGTGTTAAGACTTTGGCTAAAACAGCTGATGTACTTGCTGTTCAAGAAAATCTCGATGCCCATGCACGCTCGGCGCGTTATCGTTATCAATAAGTTTTAAGCCTATCAGTGTTTTTCATGATTATTCAGGGCTGACTTTCAGCCCTTTTTTGAGATAAGACTATGACTGTATCTACAGCACAAATGCGTTTTTGGAGTCCTGAGGTTCGTGAATTAGAGCCGTATGTGCCAGGTGAACAACCTAAAATCCAGAATCTATTAAAGTTAAATACCAATGAAAACCCGTATCCACCATCACCAAAAGTAGTAGAAGCAGTTCAAGCGGTGTTACATGAACAAGCCGATGCTCTGCGTCTATATCCAGATCCGGATGCGACAGCGTTAAAGCAAGCAATTGCGAAACAACAGAATATTGATGTATCTCAAGTTTTTGTAGGTAACGGTTCTGATGAGGTGTTGGCTCATATCTTTAAAGCATTTTTTCTTCAAGATGAACCAATCCTGTATCCAGACATCACTTATAGTTTCTATCCAGTTTATAGCCAATTTTTTGGCACAAAAACAAAAGAAATTCCTCTCAATGAGAATTTTGAAATTGATGTGCGAGATTATACCCAGCCAAATGGTGGGGTTATTATTACCAACCCAAATGCACCAACCAGTATTGCGCTCAGCTTGGCAGAAATCGAACAAGTATTACAGGCAAATCCGGACCGCGTGGTTGTGATTGATGAAGCTTATGTTGATTTTGGTGCTGAGTCAGCTGTAAGTTTGATAAACCGCTATGAAAATCTTGTGGTATGCCAAACGACTTCAAAGTCTCGTTCTTTAGCAGGTCTACGAGTCGGGTTTGCGATTGCTCAGTCGCACTTGATTGCAGCACTTGAGGCTGTAAAAAATAGTTTTAATTCATATCCAATTGATCGCTTTGCTATTGCAGCAGCGGTAGCTTCTTTTGAAGACCAGGCTTATTTTGAAGAGCAGTGCCAAAAAGTTATAACAAGTCGAGAGAAACTTGTTCGTGATTTAACTGAACTTGGTTTTAACGTTTTGCCATCGAAAGCGAATTTTATTTTTGCTACGCATTCACAGCATGATGCTGGGCAACTTGCACAAAAATTACGTGAGCAGGGCATTATTGTTCGTTACTTCAATAAGCCTCGCATTAATCAGTTTTTACGTATCACGGTTGGAACTGATGAGCAAAACGCGCGTTTAGTTCAAACTTTGAAGCAAGATATTCTTTAATACTTATTCTGCTGTGCTGTTCATCAAGTTCAGCATAGCAGAGATTTTATCAAGGCTTTCCTGATATTCAGCCTCAGCCTCTGAAGCAATAGTAATACCGCCGCCTGCCCAAATAGAGAGCTGGTTTTGATATTGTTGAAAACTACGAATTAAAATATTCCAGCGTCCAGTACCATCGAAATTAAAATATCCTAAAGTGCCGCAATATGCTCCCCGAGGTGCGCCTTCTAGCTCTTCAATAATTTGCATTGCCCGAATTTTAGGAGCTCCTGTAATTGAACCTCCTGGTAAAGCAGTGAGTAACATCTGTATAGGATTAATATCATTTTTAAGTGTAGCCGTAATCTCACTCACCATATGATGAACTTGATTGAAGCTCTCAATTTCGAATAGTTTTGTTGTTTTTACCGAACCTGTATTGGCATAAATGCTCAAATCATTACGTAATAGATCAACGATCATCACATTTTCTGCTTGATCTTTTTTAGAATTTTTTAAAGTTTGTTTTGAAAGTAAATCCTGCTCTTTATTCTCATAACGAGGCATTGTACCTTTAATGGGTCTGGTTTTAATTTGCTTATCTACATTAAATTCAATAAATAATTCAGGAGAGCAACTTAACAACTCAAATTCTGTTAATTTTAAATAACCAGAATATGGTGCATTGGTTAAATTCCATAGCTCATCTGCTTTATTTAATAATGAACCAGTAAAATTCGCTTTGAATTCTTGAGTAAGGTTAATTTGATAACAATCTCCTGCCTTAATATATTCTTGTATTTTGTGAAAAGCAGTTAAGTATGTATTCTTAGACCAGCGAGGATAAATATTTTGTTCTAGTTTAAAATTATTTTTTTGTATTTTATTAGAAGGTTTATTGAGTAGAGCTGAAAGATAGTTAAAAATTTCAAAAGCATTATTTTCATCGCTAAAAAAATACCATTCATTATTTATTTTTTTAATAAAAGAATAATAGGAACCTATAAATAAAGACGGTTGTTTATGTGATTGATTATTTATAAATTGATGTGCAGAAAAGTCATAACTAATAAAACCAATATATCCACCCTTAAAACTTATTTTTTCTCTATTGCTATTTTTTAGGTCTTGAGATTGGAATTGTGTAAAATCTAAAAGATTTTCTATATAAGATGAAAACTTATATTTATTTAAATCAGTTTTAGTGAATAAAAAGTTTTGGTTATTTTGAGCGATTAAATAATTTTTTGGCAAAAAACCAATAACAGGATTGTTATCATCTTGAAGATATACAAGTCCAGTTAACTCTTCTAATTTTTTTAAAATATCGGCAGCGGAGTAATAGCTTTCTAAAGAGATTTTTTTCTTTAAATGAGACATTTTAAACATGTGAGAGTTTGGAAGAGGTGGCATAGTTTACTACAAGTTAGAGTTCAACAGGCAGTTGAGTGAAAAGACCCTAACATTTCGTGGAAAAAATAACCGAATTATCCTTCAGATTTCAGAATAGTAATAAATCTTTTTAGTCAGTTAGACACCGTACCGTTTATCGGGTAATTGGCAAAAAATGCATTACACTAGTTGAACAAAAATTAACGTAGCTGTAATTTAGTAATTGCTAAGCAAAACTACTCAAGGATTGGAAGTTTCGGTTGCCATAAAAGAAAAATGCAACTTGAGACAGTGAGAGTGGTTAAAGTCAAAAAATAAATGCTCTTGGGAGAGTGCTCAATGAAAATGTTCACTAAACTTGCTTTAGTTTCTTCTTTAGCTATCAGTGCAAATGCAATGGCAATGCAATCAATGGATGATGCTGCGCTTAGTGCTGCTACAGGTCAAGATGGTATTAATATTGGTATCGCTTTAGGTTCAGGCGGTATTACTATCGATAAACTATATCTACATGATAATGATGGTTTAGCAACATCAACAGGTATTACGGGTGCTTCAGGTACTGCTGGCGCAATCGCAATTAGTGGTGTTACTGTAACTCAAAAAGGTACAGGCAATCTTCTAGATTTAGCAATTGATACAAATGGTGCTTCTGGTTCAAACGGTGCTTTCTTAAACGTTGCGGCAACAGTAGGTGCGGTTGATGTACATGTGGGTTCAATTGGTGTTGGTAGTTCTGGCACATTAAATGAGACGACTGCTGTACGTGGTATTACTGAAACAGCTCCAACTGAAATTATCTCTGGTTTGGATTTATCTTTGGGTCAAATTTCTGCAAATGTTCAATTAGGTTCAACTCCGCAAGGCGCAATGATTAAAGTGAACTCAAGCTTGCAAGGTGGTTTAACTCTATCTAACTTTGGTATTAATGATGCCGCTGGTGGTGGTAAAATTGTCCTAGATAAAGTAATGGTTCGTGGTGCTGGTAATACAACTGGTGACTTGGATGTGAATGCGAACATTTCTGTTGTTCCTACAGGATTACGTATCCAAAATAACAGTGCGCAAGGTATGAATGTTTATGCGCAAGGCGTACACCTTGGCGCGGCGGGTAATGCTTCAATTGGTGATTTAGAAATCCAAGGTTTAAATGTCGGAACTTCTACAATTACTATCTCTGGTCATTAATTTAAAGATTTGTAAAAAGCGCGTCCATACGCGCTTTTTATTTATTTAAAGAAAATTAAACTTTATATCTTTCTATATAAATAATATAAACTTATATAATAATGAATAATATGAAATATTTGAAATGAGAATTAATTATCAGTTTATAAATGTAAAACTATGCATTCATCAAAAAGATTAAAAAAAAGCTGTTTTTTACAGAAAAAAAAGGTATCTTCAACACACAGGGATGTAGAGCTATTGCTCTAAGAATAAAATGAATAAGGCCAGTTAGGCCACCATTTAGACCAAGCGCTTATGTTAGAGATAGTTTTAGGCTCAGCATTGATGTATTACTTTGCGACAGAAGCCTTCGAAATAGAAAAAAAGCCGCCGGGAACTGTTTATTATACAGAGACTGCCGATTCACGTAATTTATCGTTTCATCGAAACCATATTGAACCAGTTACCATAAAACCAGCTGTCGAAGACCAATTTCGTGGCATTGTCCGACAAGCCTACGATTATAGTTGTGGATCTGCTGCACTTACGACTTTATTAAACGGCTATGTTGGAACGAGCTTAACTGAACAGCAAACAATGAGTGGTTTGCTGCAGTATGGCGAATATCAACGTATTATTGAGCGACGAAGTTTCTCGTTACTTGATATGAAACGCTTTGTCACAGCAATTGGTTTAGAAAGCGGTGGTTATCGAGGTGAGTTTTCTGATTTAGTCAAACTGGGGCAGCCAGCAATTGTGCCTATTTCATATGCTGGTTTTAAACATTTTGTCGTATATAAAGCTTATAAAGATGGACGAGTATACGTAGCTGACCCTGCTTTAGGGAATATCAGTTTTGATGAGGGACGTTTTAAAGAAATTTGGGATAATAATACTTTATTTGTTATTTCTGTTCCTGAATCACAGCGCAAAGACTTATTGGCGTTAAAAGATGCAGATATGCGCCATGTGGAAGATGCGACGGTCAATAAATATGCTTTTGTTGATGTGCAATATCCAGCGTTTAATTATGATCGTACAGCAAATAAAGCTTCGACGATGAGACTCGTGCTAGATAGTGATAGCCATTCTGCAACCTATGGAAAGCCGATAGAAACCTATATGCGTCTTTATTACAAACGTAAATAGTCAAATTTAAAGTTAGTAAAATAAATAAATTGGGTGAGAAAAACATGAATAATCGATGGATAAATATGAGTGTGTTGGCTTTAAGTATGAGCGCCATTACAGGGACAATTTATGCCGAAGATCAGGTACAACAAACACAGGTAGAATTATCGAATCAGAGCACGGATGCAGGAGTCGAGGTAAATTCTCTAGCTGCTGAAGCAACAAATTCTTCTTCTGTTGGTACAGATGTGGGAACACAAGCTTCTGAAGCACCTTCTACAGAGAATGTACCTGAAAATAATAGCGGGGCAAATCAAGCTGCTAATGCCCTACAGAAGAAGGAAGGTGATGCAACTCAAGAGACAAATTTACAAGAGGTATTTACTTCAAATGAACGTCAATACTCTTTGATTAAGAAGGGCGTAATTTCTTCTTATTATGATCTCGATTATACCTATTATCGCGATACTCGAATTGATTTGGCTTTAGCAGATAATTCATCTCAGCTTAATCGTTTACGTGTTGAAGAAGATGCAAACCATACATTAACGAATAGTTTTACTTTTCAATATGGGGTATTGGATAACTTAACTTTATCCGCAACTCTTCCTTTTGTAGCAAAGTCTGAAATTATTCGAGATACAACAACAGCAGGATTGGGTGATATTTCACTTGGTGCGCGTTGGGAACCATTTCCTTTAAAACAAGGCCGTTTACCCTTGGTTCTTTTTGGTAGTGTCTCTACAAAAACAGGGGATAGCCCTTATGAGATTGGTTTAGATGAGCTATCAACGGGTAAAGGTTATTACTCGGTTGGTGTAGGGGCCAGTACCCGTAAATATATTGATCCAGTCGTTCTCTTCGCTTCTGCCTCTGCCAATTACGGTTTTAAAGAAAGTGGTCTTAATCAAGCCCGAGGTTCTCGTACATTAACCTCATTTGATCCAGGAATTAGTGGTGGTTTCTCATTTGGCTTTGCTTACTCATTTAACTATGACGTGTCTTTAACCATGTCATATCAGCAGAGCTTTAATATGGATGCTGAATTCCAATTTAATAATGGTGATTCATATAAATCGCCAGATCAAAGTAGTGCAATGTTATCTTTCGCATTGGGTGTTCGTGTTTCGCCTGAAACGATCGTTAACGGTACGGTTGGTATTGGTTTAACTGAAGATGCACCAGATATTTCACTTGGTCTGTCATTCCCGTTAGATATTTTAGGTTTTAATAAAAAACAAAAATAAGGAGATATGCAGGTGAAATATCCTAAATTATGTCCTTTAACGGCGGCAATTGTTATCTCCGGTTTTTCTAGCTTTGCCAATGCTCAATTAGGACAAAACTTAGCTGTTGATATTCGCTCACTATCGATGGGGAATGCTGTAACTGCAGACCCCCCTGGTATTAGTGCAGTTCATTTTAACCCTGCAGCTTTAGCAAAAATTGATGGCCTGCAAACAGATGTGCAGGGGATCCTTGCTAACTTTGATATTCAGCGTGAGTTTTCAGCTCCACCTGGTTATAACATCTTTGGTTATTCAGATGACCCTCTCGTTTGTAATGATGGTCCTGAGGTTTCAGCTAATATTTGTACAGATTTTAAAGGGACAGTACATGGTGATGTGGAGTACGCGAGCCTGTATGTACCTATTCTTAAAAAAATGGTAGATCTCGGAGCTGGTTATCCACTAGTTGCTCCTACCGCAGGAATTGCCTATAAACCACCTGGTTCAAAAATTACCTACGCGACCGCCATGTATGCACCATTAGTCGCAGGTTTTGGGGCAGAGAATGGTAATCCAGGTAACTACATGGGCCAACAAGTTGCAGTTGAGCGGATCACCTATTTATCCCCATCTTTCGGTTATCAGGTAAATGATCATTTATCGATTGGTGCTTCCGTAGGGATGTCCTATAACGCAATCGCACTGAAAACTGATTTACGTTTTCCGAATGAGATGATTGGTGTATTGCGTATGGTTGATGAAGTTGTGTGTGCTCCCTTTAAAAATAATAGTGACATGATTACTGATTTACTATTATTTGGTATGTGTAATGCCCAAGAAGGTATGAATCCATTTAATAAAATGGGGGCATTACAAGTTTCATTAGAACAATCATTAAGTCCAAGCTATAACTTAGGCTTACTTTGGGAACCAACAGACGATTTTGGTTTTGGTATGGTATATCAAAGTGCTGCCAAAATGCGTTTAAAAGGCAAGTATATGATTGATAATGCCAGAGCACCTCAAGAACTTATCAAGGGTCTTAACTCATCTGCTACAGGACAAATTTTAGCTGCAATTCTAGGACTACCGGGCAATGTACCTAATATTGAATCTGGTTTAGTCGCTATGGATCTTGAATACCCTGCACATTTCCAAGCAGGTATTAAATATAAAATATTACCAGATTTACAAGTTAATTTTGACGTAGGATGGACTGACTATTCGGCTTGGGATAAGTTTAAGTTTGAGTTCGATCGTCAAATTACGCTATTAAAAGTAGCTAAGCTTTTATCTAATGACGTTACCGATAATTCATTGGCATTGCCATTGAAATTTACCTCGCCGTGGAGTTGGGGAATTGGTCTTGAATATTCAGCAACCGATCGTTTGAAATTAAGGGCTGGTTACGAGCCTCGAGCTAGTTCGATACCTGATGATAAACGTAATACCATGGTCCCGATCAATAATGCACAATTATTTGGTCTTGGCTTAGGTTATCGTTTTGACGCAGATACAGATCTAGACCTTTCAGTGGGTTTCTTGCGTAGTCGTGACAATATTCCAGCCTGTACGAGTACATTGTCGAATAAGTGTGGTGTCGATAATATTCTATTAAACCCTTATTCGGGCCTAGATGTAAAAACGAATACAAAAATCACAGTGCTTGGTTTGAGCTATAGAACAAAATGGTAAAACAATATAAATCGATGTTTCGACCTAAATTTGCTATCTCGACTTTATGTATTGCGGTAGCAAGCGTTTCTGTATCTTATGCAGATGGTTTCTTTACAATCATTGGTCCAGATGGTCGTCCAATGATTGTACCCAGTAAAAAAGTAGAACAAAAGCAATCCAAGAGTAGAGTAGAAGCACCGAAACAAGTTGTACAACCGCATGTAAATGCTACACCTGTTCAAGAAGCATCTAAAGAAAATGTTCAGAATTCAAAAGAGCTTAAAAAGTTTGAACCACATCCTACAAAAAAATTAAATACTGCACCGACTGCACCGACTGCACCGACTGCACCGACTGCACCGACTGCACCGACTGCACCGACTGCACCGACTGCACCGACTGCACCGACTGCACCGACTGCACCGACTGCACCGACTGCACCGGAGCTTCCTTTAAGAATGAGTAAAGCTCAGAAGGAGGAAGTTAAAAAACAGACTAGTAGCGTTAAGACAGAAAGTGTTCCAGCTAAAATTTATTCATCTTCACAAAGTACTTCTCAAACTGTTTCAATACCAGATCCTTCAAATGATCGATCTAAATTTACAAGTATTGATGGCGTAGAGTATGTAAATAATGAATATCTTGAAGATCAGGAATTTAATCTTGAAGGTAAAAAACGCTTTTATGTTATGCCGGATGGACTTGGAAGAACAGAGTTTATCGAAAGAAAAAAAGGTGTAAGCAAGTCTACCTTAGAACAATTGTTTAATAAGCAAACTCAGGAAGATCAAGGAGCGATTGTTTTAGCTCCAACTTATATACGTCTGTCTCAAAAAGAATTAGAAACGACTTTTGAGCAAGATAAATGTTTTGTTCAAGGCTATAAAAAGTCAATCAAAGTGCTTGGAGCTAAAAAAGAAGTAAATTTATGGCCTCGAAAGCCATTAAAAGAAAAGTTTGAATATGAGTTGGTAAAACTAGATTCATCTGTACAACATTTACAACTTATGTCATTTGCAGCGAGTAATTCCGCACCTTTATATTATTGGCCTTTAGCTATATTTTTAGATGAGAAGGGTTGTATTTTAGAAGGTGCAAGTGGTTTTAAGAGCAAGTCTTATCCTTCCACAATATTACAACATGCATCGATTCAAGGTACTTTAAGGGTGCCGCCTCATGCACGTTATATGATGTTAACTCCATTATCTTCCTCTGTAGATGTAGCAGAACACGAGTTATCTAATCAGGGACAGATTCAAATTTCAGTATTACGTTAAAAATAAGTAGGGTATCTAATGAATAAAAAATTATTATGGCCTTTTGCATTAACCACATTAGCAATGATGCTGAATGGTTGTGGCGGTGGTAGCTCAACCATTAATGAAGATCCTACAAGTGGTTCTGGTAATTCAAATGCAAATGGAAGTTGCGCTGCATCAAGCAATGATTGTTTAGAGTTTTCACTCGATTATCCGGTTGCTGGTCTAAATTTTACCTGTAGTAGTGCTGCAAATCAGAGTTTTGTCACTAAAGCTTCGGGAAACAGTGTTGTTGGTACATGTAAACTTGGTGATACCGCAAACTTCTTTTTACAAGGTACTCAAACTAAAACAAAGATCGATTTAGGTTCTATCAATTTAGATAATATTTCAAAAATTAAAGTGATTGTCTCACCACGTTTAAAAGTTATGGATATGGCAACGGCTTTAACGGGGGTAGCACCAGCTTCATTAAGTCAAGATGATCCTACCATTCGTGTAGCGATGGCCTTGGTTAAATTATTTCAAAGCGTTGGTATAGAGCGTGGTGATAATGTTGTTGGAGATATACAACCTACACTATTTACTGAAGATAAGAAAAACACGTTAAATGTTGTACTTCAAAATATTACTGCTGCTGAGTGGAAAAGTGGTGCATACGCTGGTATTTTGAAACCTTGGCTAAATGTTAGCCAAATTGATGATAATCAAGCTTTTGCTTTAGTAACTCAATTAGCTCATTTAAGTTTAGTCGGTTTATATCAATCAGATTACTTGACGTTAGCTCAACCTAATTTAATTTCTGAAAATTTTTATGGGTGTAATTTAGCTAATTTAGCAGATTGCCCAAAAAATGCTGCCAATACCCAACACGTGATAGGCAATTTATTTTTACTATCAGATCGTCAAGGCTATACATTTGGTTATGGCTTACAATGGAAAGGAACAAGTACGACTACCAGTAACTCAACAGTTACGGCTGTAATGGAAGTATTAACTAAATCTAAGCCAGCGCAACTTACAGCAAATGCTCAAACCACATGGCTCGATCCATTACAAGCTGAGATTAAATCAACACAACCATTCCATTTAAAAGCCTCAGCTAATACCAGTGAAGATTTACTAATTTATCAAGGTAAATTATTAAATGATTCGTTTATTGCCGGTCGTGAAAGTCTATATTTAGGGGCAATAAATAGTAAAACACCAAATCCTCAACACTATGCGCTATGGCGTCAAGGTATAGGCAACCAAAACTATAATGGTTCGCTAGACATCTATAAAGTAACTCCAGCAAGTTATCTTGCAAAAGATATCTTTAGAACTTCAAAAAATGTGAGCTCAGGGCAAACTTATATTTTCCCGTTATATGGTACTTTAAATATTAAATTTGATACTGCTGGAATTTCACCAATCGATTTAGGTATTGTGATTGATGAAAATGGAGATATTCGAACTGATATTAAACCTAATGCAACACCAACAGATATGTCTGGCCATTGTGGCATTGTTTCAGATAATACTCTGGTTGATAATAATGGTGTTCAACAGTATCGCATAGGAACAACGGGTGGCACTGAATCTGCTTCAAATGATAAATCAATTACAGTAAAAATGATTTTTGCTGAACCTAAACTCGGTAATCTAAATGGTATTATGGCTGGGTTAAACTCGAATGTTGTTCAAGCTACTACCGAGACAGGCGGTCAAACATTAATTGTAAGTGGAGCAAAAATTAACGTTGCTAACTTGTTACAAGGGCAAGTAAATGGAATTAATCTTACGACCTATGATAACAAAATAGTCTCATGGTTAAATCCATATGCCTTTTATCAACGAGTATATAATAATATTAAGGATGTAAGTCCAGCTCCTACAGAAGATGATAAAGCTTTAGCTGAGCGAATGAGTGGAACTGTAACGATTAGAACCGCTGATTGTTATCAAATTAAGACAAAATAAGAGTTTAAAAAAGACCGCAAAAGCGGTCTTTTTTATTATCTAGCTCATTAGCCTGTATGGTCTAAACGAGTTCCTAACGTCTCTAGATGTGTTGGAAAAACTTGTTGTTTACGGTCTTCGAAATAATGTCTTAATGTGTGTTCAACACTAGGAAAGGCAAGTTCACCCCATGGGATTTCATGTTCTTCAAACAGTCGACATTCGATACTTTCTTCTCCAGCACCGAAAATGCCATCTTTCAGCTGTGCTTTGAACAACACATAAATTTGCCCAATACGGGGAATATTGAGAGGTGGATCAGGAAATTTGAACAACACTTATAAGTGATATTTTGCTCCCCAAATGATGTTATAAACATCAATATATGGAGTATTTTATGGCACGTAGACCAAGAAGAAATCATTCAAATGATTTTAAAGCTAAGGTAGCACTTGCTGCGATTAAAGCAGAAAAAACACTTGCTGAATTGAGTGCTGAATTTGATGTTCATCAAAACCAAATTATCGACTGGAAAAATCAACTGATTTCAGCTTCCTCGCAAGCTTTCGATCAATCAAAAGCTCCAACAGAACCACCCATCGATCTAAAAAAACTACATGCAAAAATCGGTGAGCAGGCATTAGAAATTGATTTTTTAGAAGGTGTGTTGAAGAAACTGGGCCGCTTCAACCACAAAAGTTAATCGATGACTCACTTCAGATTTCAGTATCTAAGCAAGCTCAGCTGCTGAAAGTCTCCCGTGGTTGTTATTACTATCGCCCAAAACCTGTGAGTGCATCAGATCTGAAGCTGATGCGGTGTATGGATGAGTTACATATGCAATACCCTTTTGCAGGTAGCCGTATGATGCGTGATTTGTTGAATCGTCAAGGACATCATATAGGACGACGTCATACACGTACTTTAATGAAGAAAATGGGCATTAATGCGTTATATTGCAAACCAAATTTAAGCCAGGCTAATCAAGCTCACCGCAAATATCCATATCTGCTCAAAGGATTGGCTATTCAGCGCAGTAATCAAGTGTGGTCTACGGATATAACGTATATCCCTATGGCAAAAGGCTTTGTTTATTTATGTGCTGTGATTGATTGGCATAGCCGCAAGGTACTTGCGCATAGAGTATCGATTAGTATGGAGGTTACATTTTGCATAGAAACATTAAATGAAGCTATTGAAAAATATGGTCGACCTGAAATATTTAATACAGACCAAGGCAGTCAGTTTACCAGTGATGCATTTATTGATGTATTGAAATCAAATG
>NZ_JAKTIM010000055.1:0-14686 GCF_027855455.1 Acinetobacter sp. AOR01_HL
AACAATTCAACAAAATCAATAAAATTATATTTTAATTTAAATTCTGTTCCCTCAATTTCTCTGCGTATACATGTCATAAGTAAGTTCATATTTTCAATACAGTCATGTGAAAACAATTCCTCATCTTTAATTTTGTTATAAATATTTTCCGCAAACATGAGATACTGTGGCATTTCAGCAGCTCCTCATTTTTATAAAGTATTTTTCTTAAGGTAGTCCTATTATAACAATGTTGCAACAAGAAATTTTCCATTTTTAGTTTAAGGAATTTTTTAAAATTATAAAGACGATTAGATTCAATAAATTAGCACGAATAAAAGCTAGGGAAGTTTGATTTTTCTAATGAGCTTTGAAATTGATTATTGTGTTTAAATCATCAATTTAAAAAAGCTTGCCTAGTAGGCAAGCTCCCCCTTTTTGATATTTGCGCTGATCAACAAGGTTTAGTGTTACCTACAGCAACACACTGATAATACTGAAATATTTAAAAATAAAAAAGCCCACTTCCTATTTTTATTCAGAAATGGGCTTAGCGAAAAAAAACGCTTAGACCTGAAATAGGAAATATCTATTCGGAAATATTTCCAACTACATATTGGCATAATATTTAAGCACTAGCAATAGGGATTGAATTAAAAATATCAAATATTCATATTTAAATAGATAAAGTTTTATTTTTAGCCTACATAATTTTTTTACTTATCAAGAGTTATAAAGAATATGTGCCCATCAATAGGTAATACTTAATAAGGTCTTATGTGTAGTAACCATTAGGCTCTAGAGACTAAGAACTCAAACTGACTAAAAATAAAAAAATAATTAATTTTCAATATTAATGATCATATACTGCAAAGTTATGTATATTCCAACTTCTCCATTGTTGAGTGCCTCATATAAGTCTTCATCAACGAAATCTCCAGATTCATCATATAGCCATTTATGAATTTGAATAATTTGTATATTCCCTTTTTTGTCTATTCTTGCTATTGGGTCTATTACGGAACGAACTATCACCTTCTTCTTCGTCTCAACATCAAGCAATGTGATAATTGTCATTTTAAAATCCTTATAAATATCCTGTATAACAACTACGCTCAATCAATAAAGATTTTTATATTTAAATTACTCAAATAGCAATCTTTTCAATCTAAAAAATAAATAAAAAACACTTTAATAGTATGTGCCTATTAGAAAAGGTACCTTAAATATTCTACTAGCAATAAAAAACCGCTTTAAGGGCGGTTCATATTATTCATCAATCTGATCATGCAGTTTTTTGATAAACTCTATAAGCTTTTCTTTACTTGCATCATTAATTGCAACTAAACCAGTACTTGCTGCATTATTTAAAACCGCTACTGTTATATCGCTTTTCGCTTTGATTTTCGCACTTTCAACCACCGCATCATATTCAATATTATTCATTACCATTTGTTAGTTTCTCATTTTATAAAGTGAGAGACATTAATAATATGAAATCAGCAACTATTCAAGCACCTACTTAAGATCATCAGGCGTTTCCAAATAACACCCGTTTTTATTACAGAAAGCATGAATGTCGTTTAAGTATTCGGTTAATTGAACTGTACTTGCGTCTGTAGTGCTCATTAGCTCACATAGGCCACTTGCTACATCTTGGTAGAGAGGATGCTTAGAATCTTTCAACTCTCTTACAGCCTTGAATGTTTTCTTGTATTGGCCAACGTCATCGCAATCATAGATTTTTGCTAAGAAGTTTTTCTTAAAGAACAGATGCTCGTAATCTTTATCTTTACCTTGACGTTTAGCCCATTGATTAAGCCACATCCAGTACAAACGGTTTTGAGCCTTCGAACGATCTTTCTCTTGTGGTGCGATCAATACAACTAACGGCTTCCCTTCATTCGCTGCCTTAGCATGATTCACATTAAGAAAGTTAGTTACTGGTGAAATGTCGCAATAAAAAACCACCCGTGGGTGGCTTGATTTTTTTTGATAAATTAATCAACAGCTCAAAAATGGGTAACTGTCAGATCGAGTTTGGACTACAACACTTTAGCTCATCGATTTACCAAAGCGCTAATCTTCACACTATTGTTTAAAATCCAGTAATCAAACTGTGATGCTAAAACTTTTAAATTCCCCTTTTTAAGCTGCTTAGGCTATTTTAACCAAAGTTCATCTTCTTGCATGATTTTTAACATTAAATTAAATATAACCAGTAGAGTAACATTTTTTTTATTATGGCCAACAACTCTTTGAAAACTAAATTTAACTGTTCTCTCAAGCACTTCCAGATTGACTGGATAATTCTGTTTGTCTAAATTTAGGTGATCTCCAATAATTGGCTCTATACCAGCAATAAAATTAGCAATTTGTTGCTCATCATCTTTCTTTATGCATTGAAAATGTAGAAAGTTTTTACGTAATTTTCCAAATAATAATAATACCTTAAGTGCATTGACCACGTTCAACTCTTTAGGTATATCTTTCCCCTTATCATGTTGGTTATGCAAATCAAGGAGAGGAATTATTTCATCAGAACGTTTCAGTTTCTTAGCTTTGTCGTAAAGCTCATCAAACCAACCCCCATCTAAATTTTTATTACTAACATATTTCGTTTTTAAATTAAAATTTTTGGGGTCCATCCATTTAGTGCTCATAAATTGACATCGCTGCATCCATTCTTGTGCTTGAATATCTTCGCTTGAACGGCCATCTCTTAAACTTATCAAACGTTGAAAAGGCGTCAGAGTACTCTTCTCGATACTAAACTTCTTTTCTTGTCGACCAGCAATCATAACTGGCTGTGTTTGCTGATAAGAGTTAAACCATTTCTGCTGCTGAGTATAACGATTTAAGTTTATGTACTCTGTACTTGAATTCACTGGACCAAAACACTGTTCTAGGACTTTTTTTGAAATGATACACGGCGAATTGTAAATTCGATCGACTGCTAATAAATCCAAAACATGAAGATAATTTGAAGCCGTTTGTTCAATACTGCTATGCCCCATCCAAGAGGCAAGCACCTGCCATTTATGTTGAATAATCTCTTCATGAGCACGTGCTTTAACACCAAACAATAAATCACGCATCTTTTTTGCTTTTACCCAAGGACAATCTGTATATGTTTTAATCATTTCTTTTGAGCCCAGCAAAGTTATTGCTAGATAGTTAGCAGCACTGTGGCGCAACGTATGAAAACTAAAGCCATGATGCATACCTAATATTTGGTTAAACAACTCTACTGTAATTTTGCTGATACATTGATCAGTTAATACACGATGATTAACACTAAAAAGTAGATCATCCTGCTGATTAAACAAATATTGTTCATAACGATGTTGTATGTAATGTTGTACTACTAAAAACTCATGTTCTGACAAGGCAATTTTCAATGGTATTTGACGATTTGCACTTTGCGTTTTCAGACGGCGATATGAATTGTTCTGAATATGAAGCGTGATATTATTAAAAGCTGTATTTTCTTTTTCTTTATAAAGTAACTCTGGGCAAATAATATCTTGTATTTTAAGACAACGAACTTCATTTAATCGGAGTCCAGTTCTATAACTCAGTAAATACATCAGCTTTAAACAACTCAGATGATCGACCCACTCTGATGCCGTTGGCTCTTGACTTAAATGTTCTAGTTTTTCCAATAGCTTGCCAAATAACAAAGGGCTTACTAGGCGTGCATTGCAAATTTGTAAATGTTTAAAACTTGAATTCTGTAACACCAATACCTCTGGTGCATTAAAATTATCTATACAAAATTGATGAAAATCTTTTAGGCGACCAAAACGGTATTCTGCTGTTTGGTGCATCTTACGAGAGGTTTTTCCTTTAACAGCTTCACGTTGAGTTGCTTGTGCATCTCGTTCACTGCTATATTTCAACAACTGTCGATATAAATCTTCATAATCATCAATGGATTGTTGCTTTAAATCCAATTTATTAAGCCAAATTTCAAATATAAATTCTTTAGCAAATGATCCTAAGTAGCTTTCAATAGTTGATAATTGAAGCCCTCTTTTTTTTAAATGCACTAACCAGTGAATTAAGCGTAATTGGGCTTCAATTAAAGACTTTTCTTCCGTATTTGCATCACGCATCTTCTCCTCTAACACCCTTCTGATTTCTTGCCAAAAACGTAGCGTGCGTTCTTCTTTATTCCTCTTTTTATCTAAGCGCTCAACTTTTTGACCTTTACGTTTCTTTTGATCAAACAACATCAACTCATACGGAATCGTTTGTAATTTGCTTTGAGCTGTCAGAACTTCAGGATGTAACTGCTCTTGTTCAAAATGAATAGGGCTATTCTCTAGTTCCATGACTTGATTACGTTCATTACTCCATAGCAATCTAAATTCGGATGGCCGTAAGGCGACAGTATTAATCTCTTGCTGAAGTACATTACTTAAAAATATATCTAGGCTAAGGTTTGGATTAAATTCAAGTACCATTTGCACATCATTAAATGCACGAAATCCACGGCGTTTAATTTGATATTGCAGATAGCCCAAACTTTTGTTTCGTCCCATGCGACTCAAGCTTTCCAGAATACAATCTTCAATTGATTGTTGCAGACGATATTCTTTATGAGTAGCTTTCAACTTTTTTAAATATTGCAAGATGAACTGAGCATATGAGTTAAAAAAAACATGCTTCCATTGGTACAACTTTCTCTGTTCTACATCGTTGCCATATTGAGAGTTTTCAACACGATAATGTAGTAACAATGGATTAGTGATTTTTTTGTAGTCCGAATGGTATAACCGAAAACAATTCAGATCTGTACCAAGCTCAACGGCCTCCTGCAATTGCTGCTGAATAGCAACCAGATGCTGTTCATCTGCACAGCCTGAAATATATATAAAACTTAAGCATAAATCCCCCCACAAATATTTAGGGTCATCCCAATATCCAAGTGAATCTTTCCAATATGCTTTCAAAGCGTTGAGTACCTGGGCATGTAACTGCCCTTGTTTTAACCGTGACTCCGTACTCTCAATTTTTCTAGGCAGTACGATCCGTTTAGTATGTGGATTTAGCCTAATTCTGTATGATTTTTTATCTACATTCTGGTTGAATTGCCTTCTTCTTTTATTAAATTCATCTTCAGTAAATTGCATCAGTTTAGATTGTTCATCTCGGCTCAATTTTTGACTCAAACAATCAATACTATCTTTAATGTCATGCCATTTTTCGGCGATCTGCTGATCAAGTTTTTGCTGCATGTCTTGCGTCAATACTTCAGGTAAAGAAGGCTGTCTTTCTTGCGACTTTTTCACCAATTTCTGAATATCAACAAATAGACCGTCTAGTTGTGGTTTTATTAGTTCTTTGATTTTTTGCATACAACTATTTTCGCTCTAAGTGTTTAATCGATAAAGATTTGACATTATCTTGCAATTGCTGGCGGGCTTGCTGTACATAGACATTCGGAATAAGTGAAGAATACGGATGAAAAGCCTCTCGGTCACGTTGGTCATGACCATAAAGAGCCTGAATTAAATGGAATGCTAAAGCAGTTTTTTTTTCTTCTTTTTCTTCTGCATACATCAAAAAATTCATATCAAAATGACGTAACCAATTCGAATACATATTCTTTGGAAAGATTCCTTCCATATATAAATTTACCCAGTTTCGAGATAAAGGGATTAACTTAACTTTCCTGCTCTGCCACTCTTTGACAGTTATCGGCAAGATATCTTTACTATCAATGACCTTTCCGAATAAGTCATTGAGCGCAATTTTTTTCTTTGCAAATACTTGTTTTAAAAGTGGGCTATACAGTTCAATTATTTGTTTTAAAAATACAGTGTAATTTTGCAGTGCTTTTAAGAAGAAATCGGATAGCGGGATAAATCGTCCATCCTTTCTTACCTTGCTATTCTTTTTATCGTTTACATATAGAATTTTAAGCTCAAAACAATAATCTTCCAAATTCCCCAACAGATTTTTATTAGGCCGTCTGGCCATGCTTAGCAAGCTAACATGCCACATCCAACACGCGTATGCATTCAATTGATTAATGATATGTTGATCTTTTTGAATATTTTCTTGGCAATGTCTATGTAAAAAAGCAAATTGCTCTTTCACAAAACTGGGTTCAAGTGCCAGTTGACTCCCTACCCTCCCTTTAGATGCAGATTGCACTTTGAATTGTTGTTGTAATATTTTGAGTTCAGCCGTGTCTTCTGTAAGTTCCTTAGAATGTGGTGTAAGTGCTGATTCTAAAAAAGCTAAATAGCTGCTATCAAGCTGAGCTTTGGGAAGTCCTCCGTAATAAATACCTGGCACATCATGCTTGATATCCCGCCTCGCAATCACATGAGTAAGATATTCATTATAGGTTTCATAATATATATGAAAATATAATTGGGCCTGAAGTTTTTCAACGGTGATAGTACCCACAAACTGATTAGCAAACCACTTCTTAAGTTCGGAATTAATATCTCCTGAAGAGATCTTTGGATTCGATGCTTGTTCTATGTAGTCAAACCATGCCGCCGGTAGATGTAGTTGGTGAGTCATCTCTTCATTCCAACGCACAGGCTTTAAACTCTTAATTTTCTGCTCGGTAACTTTCAAATTTAAATTAAGTAAATATTCCCGTCGTTTTCTTGAACCATTCTGGATCAAAACACCATCTTGTATGAGCTCGTTAAAATCCATCAGTGCTATGGGAGATAATCCAGTCAAAAGTGACAATAAACATGCGGCAGCGATTGCAGCATTATCCCAGTCCGCATTTAACTCAGTTCTCAACACATAAACAATTTGCTTCAGTACATCTGGTGCTAAATAATGAGGATTTGTAATAAATGGCACATGACGGCGTTGGCGATGCCGCGTGTAATACGCAGTATAATCACTAATTAAATGATTAAAATTTTTAGTTTTTTCATCTTCTGAGTATAATTCTACTTCAATGTCCAATAACTCAATTTCACCATCTTCATCTTTGTGAAGAGAGGCATCATAAAAACTGATCTTTGCGTTATGTCCGATATCTTCATACTTACCAGATTTTATTTCACGAAATTTTTTGAGTTCAATTTTAGTTGGCCATTTCAAAACTTTGCTTTTTTTTGACTTACGCTGACGATGAACAACACGACGATCATCAAGTCTTTTAAAAATTATTAATAGAGCCGATAAATACTCTATGACTTGTACTTTTTTGAAATTTTTAATATTAAAAAGTTGATTACGATCCTCTTTTTTCAAATTACGTTCGTACGTGACATAACAATTTAGCAGCTTACTACATTCATGAAATAATTCAGCATTATTAGAATCCAGCACATATCGTGAGACATAGCGTAGGAGGTCACAAACATGTTTTTGCTTATTCTCAGCTTTAGCAATTTTTGCAAATTCTTGATACTGCCGATATGTTAAAAAACTCGCTTGTAGAATCAAATAACGTTGCGATGACAGCTCTTGTGTATTACTAGTATCTGGACATGCAAAATAACTTAAAGAAGCTAGAAAATAATATTTACCTAATTGTCTAGAGCTAGATATATAGCCATATATCTGTTGCGCTTCCTTATATAGAGCGTGGGCTTTTTCACGTAAATCATCTGATAGATCGACAAATTGTGTATTCACAACATCATCATGTAATAGACAATAATCTTGTTTAAATTTTTCTGCTAAATCTAAGAATTGCTCTTCTGTTTTAATCTTTGGCATATTCGCTTTCGCTTAATTTTTTATCAAATTGCATTGGTTAAATTCATTACGATCTGAACAATTTTGTAAAAGTTGATCTTTGATTGGACTTTTTGTCAGCTTAAAAAATCTAGCAAAAAATTTAGCATCTAGCTCTTTCTGAGCTTTTCTCTCAAAGCATAAGTGTTGCTGTGATTTTTCGATAAAATCATCAAGATTATGTATCAACTGTAAGATTGCAACATAATTAGAATGTACACGTAAGCATGGCTCCGTTTGCATTAATAGCAATATTTTTTGCCAAATTTTCACATAGATTATTTTGAACTTTGCTTGTACTACTACTTTCTGACTCTGTTTAATCTTTTTGATTTTCAGTAGTTCTGAGTTAATTTTTACTATCTTAAATTGAACATTTTGTCGCTCAAAGCAAAAGGGCATGATAAATTGCCCCATAAATATCTCTATATTTTTTACTAAGTAGTCAAATTTTAACATTTTTATCGATATAAAAAATGAGCATATCTTTTTATATGAAAATACATTTAATCTATCAACTAAATTTTCTCAAAATTACAATTATCAACAAATACATATGGTTTACTTATCATGGGTCGCCTAAATTTTAAAAATTCTTCCACTTTTTTTTAGTTTTCTGTTATTACATGAAACAATACCGTTGTATTACATTTTGAAATGCTTTGTATGCAGCATTGATCAAAAAGATTCTCTGCTATACTTACTTCACGTGTAGCATCAATGGAGTTTCGAATTGCTCAGAACCACTGAACAGAAAAAAATATATTCAAGCGACACGTGTGCAAAACTATCAAGCCAGCCTAAAGCTTGAAGGCATTACAACGACAGCTCAAACAACTCAACAAAGTAAAGCTGAAATCTTGCAAAAATATAAGAAGTATTCGCAACCCGAAACGTTAGTCAGGTACATGTATGGGGAAATGGGTGACAGCCTGTATTGTTACCCTGGCACAAATATCCTAAAGAACAAACTCAATATTCGTGATGAACAAATTTTAGAACAAGCTGAACTAGCACTGTCTGGATTGGCAAGTAACTTAATTGAATATGCTGAACCACCTTACGACTTACAATACTTAAAAATTAATTCATGCGCAGCTCTCTGGCGACTTATACGACTGGGCAGGAAAGTTAAGACAAATCGTATTTCCAAAGGTGACACCCGTTTTTGTAATTTTTTCCCGTATTGAAATTGAAACCAATAAATTACTTAAATCAATTCAAGAAAAAAAAGTACTTTCAAGGCTTAGCACCGCAACAACTAATTCCTCAACTTGCCGACTTGTATTGTGAGCTTAATGTCATACACCCATTCCGTGAAGGTAATGGACGTACACAACGGATTTTCTTTGAGCATCTGATTGCTCATTGTGGTTATGGTATTGATTGGTCTCGCATTGACTCTCAACAACAATGGATTCAAGCCAATATTGAAGGTTTTTATGGTAATTTAAATCCATTAATTCAGATTTTTGAAATATGCTTTATTCAAAATACCTAAAATTTAAGTAGTCAGAGCCCACAATCCTTAATGAGCCATCATCTTTGCTTCAATCCACTGATTAATTTCCCAAATAAACCAACAAACACGATTCTTAAAAATCTTAATACTCTTCGGGTAATTTAGGATCGTAATATGCAGATTACTTATCCAGAATTGAATAGATCGTTAACTTAGATAGACCTTTAAGCAATGTAACTTGCCGCATTTTTATCAACATATGTCTCAAAAAAGTTCGCCTATACATAAATTTATGGTGTTTAGTGATTAATCAATGTCTGATGACCTGAATGGATGTTACAGATTACATGCAAGTGAATTGATCTATGGCTATTTTATGGCTTTTGTGTAATCCAATCCATTTGATCCGAATGTTCTCTTTTGCAATAAAGCAGCCTCTTCTGCTTTTCTTGAACCAACGAACAATGCCATTGATTTGATTCAATTGGCAACGGTGATGCTGAATCACATCTCCAAAGAAGGGATTAAATGCAAGAAATGTGGTAAGTAAAAATAGGGGATGGAAGTTATTATCCGTCTAATTGGAACCAGCCCATGAGTGGAGATCAGTTGAGTAAGTATCATTTTAAGTGAATAAGAGAAGGATGGCTCACCTCACTTCTCCAAATAACAACGCTATACTTTTCAACCCAGGTTAGATATTGGCAACTACATTTCATTCTTCATCATGCTGGTCTTATAGCATGTAGACAATCACTACATCATTTGCATTCAATGCTCAATACAGCCTGTCAGCAGAACCGCAGCGATATTTTTTCCTGCATACATGTAGTGTTTAAATCCATTCATTTTTCAATGATCCCCTACCGTTTATCACATTTATGGTCAATCTTTAACCTTGTGAAAAATGCACATACCGATATCTTCAAACTGTCAAATTTATGGATACATGACATTTAAAGAAATTATCCGATCAATTTTTTAGATAAAACTCATCAAGAAAAAAGTTATTATTATTCATAACTTCACTAACAACCACATAAAAACAATAATTTAATAAATTATTCTTCCAATTTTTTTAGATTTAGTGTTATTACCCTAAATCCATGCTTAGCTCATTCTATTACATAAATGATTTAGAAGTATCCACGATATAAATTGCTTGCCCCCACACCTCTGCCCCTCTCATGCCCAAAAAATTTACACTAAAAGGCAGATTAAGCCCGTACGAGTTACATATCGCCGCATGCTATGTTGAAAGCATTTAAGAAAAAATCCTCAATATTTATAAGATTTTTAAAATATGAACTACTTTTCGAAGAACCCTTTCTAAGTAATGTGACCAAAAAGGAAAAATGAAAATACTGTGATTTCCTTATCAACAATCAGTCAAAGTACATCCTGATGAATTTCTGTAACCGATACCCAAGGACCAAACCTACCTTCCGAAGTGCTGTGCAACAAAGCCCTCCTCAACCACACTATAGCTATAAATTAATTCCATTATTTTGTGGTTTAATTAAATTATTAAAGTTTAAGACCCAATTTAATGGATTTATATTTCACTAAACCCGAAGAAGTCGTGACGCTTTTAGGTGAGCGTTTACGTAAGCAACGACTCTTTTTGGAGATGTCTCAAGCTGAGGTTGCAGCACGCGCTGGTGTCGGCGTGAATACGGTTTCGAATCTTGAAGCGGCACGAAATGTATCTGTTGAAAATTTAGTCCGTATTGCAATGGTCTTGGGTCGATTAAACAAACTTCAGGAGCTGTTTCAACCTCAGCTTAACAGTGTAAAAGATATTCTACGCTATGAAAGTCAAAGTAAGCACCAGCGTATTAAGAGGAAGGGATAATGCTCAACAGTCTTAATGTTTATTACAATGGTTGGGGCGAATCATGGTTATGGGGAACGCTGATTAGTTCAACAGCCACCACAGGTAGACCCACTATTGCTTTTGAATATAGTCCAGAAGCAATACAGCGAGGTGTTCAGCTCTCTTCTTATTTACTCCCTTTAAAAGGTCTACCACTGAGACAGGGTTTTCCTACTTATCAAATGGGATTACCTGGTCCAGTCTATGATGCTTTGCCGGATGGTTGGGGCATGTTATTAATGGATCGATATTTTCGAAAAATTGGACTGCATCCGGCACGAATCAGCCCTTTGGAACGTCTAACTTATATTAGCACCCATGCAATGGGTGCTCTCTCCTTTGAACCCTGTGTCGCAGAGATGCAAACTTCAGAGAATATTCCCCTGCCGCAATTGGCACAGGAAGTCCAAGAAGTCCTCAAAGGAGAAGGTGGCGAATTTTTTACAACATTTGCTGGTCATGGGTGGCTCCCCCCAAGGTGCCAGATCCAAAGCATTGGTTTACCGAAATCCTGTCAATTTTGAGTTTTCGACGCAAGCTTCTGATCAAAATGAAGCCTGGCTGATTAAGTTTCCTGCTCAGCAAGAGTATCCTGAAGTCTGCGCCATTGAAGCCGTCTATGCAAAATGTTTGCGACTTTGTGCAATCGAGACTCCAGACACCCATTTTTTTAATTTGCCCAATGGTTTAATGGCTTTTGCTTCTAAACGATTCGACCGTCAAAATGGCATGCGGATTCCAATGCAGAGTTTGGCTGCATATACCGGAGCAGACTATAAAGTTCCAGGTAGCCTAGACTATCGCAATTTTCTTCGGGCAACCTTGATGTGTACGCAAGATGTGCGGAAAGGCTGCATACTTTTAAACGTGCTGTGTTTAATGTACTTTTCAATAATCGGGATGACCATACCAAGAATTTTTCTTTTCTCATGGCAAAAAATGGTCAATGGAAATTGGCTCCAGCCTATGATGTGACCTTCTGTGAAGGTCCAGGTGGTTATCATCAAATGGACATTATGGGAGAAGCGCTCAATATTTCTCGAAATGACATACATAAACTCGGTACTTCAGAAGCGAATCTGACTACTCTAGAAGTCGATGAGATCATCTTGGCCATGCATGAAATTGCACTTCAATTTAGTCAAATTGCGCAACGCCTGTATCCTCATCAAATTCGAGAATCTACCCTAGAGATGATTCAATCACGAATTCAACAAAATATTGATTTTTTAACTGAAACCTAAGCGTAAATATAAACTAAGCGCCAACCATCAACTTATAGTTAGTCGCTACATAATCTGTAGAACCTGTGAATTAGCTCGCTTTATAATCACGAATATTAGATGGATCACCGCCAAGATACGTTCTGCAAGCGTGAAATCACTACATCCAGATCGAAAATCGCTAAGAAAAAACTATCACCAAAAAAAAGGTCTGCACTATGGATAGATACAGACCAAACTCTGGATAACTACCAGCACGAGAAATATGTCGCAATTTTGCATAGACATGAATTTGATAAAATCAGCCCAGAAAGCCAGAAATTCATAAAAACTATTTCATCAATCCCCTATAACTTAATCACGTTCATGGTCGATCTTAAATCTTGCGAAAAGTACTCATGCTGACCTAGCCAAACTGTAAAACTCATGTATTCATAGCCTTTAAATGAATCTTTCAATCGTTATATTTAAGGTAAAAACTAGTAATCAGAAGTTATTATCATCCCCATATAAAACAAACATCAGATTAAAAATAATAACTTTGTAAATTATTTATTCCATTTTTTTTATATTTAGTGTTATCTTTCCTAACTTCATCTGGGAGAGTTGAGTTTGATCATAGACCATTCGATAGCCTGCTTGTTGCATTTCTGCGATCAAATTCCGTTGGTCTATCCGTTCTCCCCCTTGATCTTTCGGCAGAAATTGACGCTTACCCCCGCCTAGAATCACATCAACCCCATCTTTTAATTTGACGTTATAACGCTGATAGATATCACCTTGCGAACTTGGTACTAATTGGGATGCTATGTCATTTTCAGCATCACGATGACAAATATGAGCATAAGTCGATGCTGGTGTAGCATGCGTAATGCGAGTTGTTGTGACTACCCCTGTACCCCAACCTCGTGCTTTGGCCAATTCGAGTAAAGTTTGGGTGTCTTGCTTATTTTGGATCTGAGGATTGGTTCCACATTGATGATTTCCGGTCTGATTTGGTTCTACTGCAATTGTTCCAGTCTGCATGGATATCACTTCATTTTTCATTTTTACACCTGTCATATAGGCACCCATCGATGGTGCGCTATCTGTAACCTGTGCAACTTCTGAGAAAGTACGAACAAATGCTGACTCTGGCAGTTGATCTATTGGCAGTTGGCAATCTTCACCAACAGCATAAATTCGTACAGCTGTTAGTGTCGTGATACCCATTCCATCTCCCAAGAAAAAAACCACACGTTGAGGCTGTTTTGATGGTTGTACTGAAGTAGAAGTTGATTGAACTAAAGCAGGACTTTGACAGCCCGTCAAAATAACTGTGCCCAAACTACACCATGCCAAACTTATTAATTTTTTATTAAATTTTTTCTTATGCCAAAGGCTTTGTTGCACAAACCTATCTCTAAAGGCTTATTCCACAATATAATTTTGAGATGAATAAGCCTACACCTAAAATCTACCGTACAACCAATTGGCCCACATACAACCGAGCTCTCATTAATCGTGGGAATATTGCCATTTGGTTTGATCCCAAAACACAATGGTATGCTCAACCAAAAAGCCAACATGGTCGAAATCAAACTTATTCCGATACAGCCATCCAATGCTGCTTAATGATTAAATCCATATTTCGTCTTTCTCTACGCATGGTCACTGGCTTTGTACAAAGCCTGATTAAACTTTGCGGATTAGATTGGACAGCGCCAGACTATACGACGCTTTGCAGAAGACAAAAACATATTGATATTGCGATTAGCTACCAAAAAAGTAGCAATGGTCTACATCTACTCGTAGATTCAACTGGTTTAAAGTTTTTGGGCGAAGGTGAATGGAAACGGAAGAAACATCAGCCTGAATATCGTCGACAATGGCGTAAGCTTCACATTGGTATAGATGCTGAAACGCTGCAAATACGTGCAGTTCAGCTCACAACGAACAATATCAGTGATTCACAGGTGCTCGGTGATTTACTTGGTCAAATACCACTTGATGAGCGAGTAGATTCTGTCTATACCGATGGAGCCTATGACACTAAATGCTGCAGACGAGTGATCTCAGATCGTCAAGCATATGCGGTGATTCCGCCAAGAAAAAATGCGAAACCGTGGAAAGATACAAAAGTTCATTCGCAAGAGAGAAATGAATTACTAAAAACAGTTAAGCGTCTAGGAAGAGCCCTTTGGAAAAAGTGGTCTGGTTATCATCGGCGAAGTTTGGTCGAAACCAAGATGCATTGCATCAAATTATTAGGCGATAAACTCTACTCAAGGAATTTTGACAGCCAAGTGAATGAGATCCATGCACGTGTAGCCGTATTAAATAAATTTACAGAATTAGGCAGACCTCATACCCAAGTTGTAACCTAAATTTTAGCAACTTAGGAAAACTTTACCTTCAAAGGCTTTATGCAACAAAGCC
>NZ_JAKTIM010000056.1:0-60044 GCF_027855455.1 Acinetobacter sp. AOR01_HL
AACAATTCAACAAAATCAATAAAATTATATTTTAATTTAAATTCTGTTCCCTCAATTTCTCTGCGTATACATGTCATAAGTAAGTTCATATTTTCAATACAGTCATGTGAAAACAATTCCTCATCTTTAATTTTGTTATAAATATTTTCCGCAAACATGAGATACTGTGGCATTTCAGCAGCTCCTCATTTTTATAAAGTATTTTTCTTAAGGTAGTCCTATTATAACAATGTTGCAACAAGAAATTTTCCATTTTTAGTTTAAGGAATTTTTTAAAATTATAAAGACGATTAGATTCAATAAATTAGCACGAATAAAAGCTAGGGAAGTTTGATTTTTCTAATGAGCTTTGAAATTGATTATTGTGTTTAAATCATCAATTTAAAAAAGCTTGCCTAGTAGGCAAGCTCCCCCTTTTTGATATTTGCGCTGATCAACAAGGTTTAGTGTTACCTACAGCAACACACTGATAATACTGAAATATTTAAAAATAAAAAAGCCCACTTCCTATTTTTATTCAGAAATGGGCTTAGCGAAAAAAAACGCTTAGACCTGAAATAGGAAATATCTATTCGGAAATATTTCCAACTACATATTGGCATAATATTTAAGCACTAGCAATAGGGATTGAATTAAAAATATCAAATATTCATATTTAAATAGATAAAGTTTTATTTTTAGCCTACATAATTTTTTTACTTATCAAGAGTTATAAAGAATATGTGCCCATCAATAGGTAATACTTAATAAGGTCTTATGTGTAGTAACCATTAGGCTCTAGAGACTAAGAACTCAAACTGACTAAAAATAAAAAAATAATTAATTTTCAATATTAATGATCATATACTGCAAAGTTATGTATATTCCAACTTCTCCATTGTTGAGTGCCTCATATAAGTCTTCATCAACGAAATCTCCAGATTCATCATATAGCCATTTATGAATTTGAATAATTTGTATATTCCCTTTTTTGTCTATTCTTGCTATTGGGTCTATTACGGACCGAACTATCACCTTCTTCTTCGTCTTAACATCGAGCAATGTGATAATTGTCATTTTAAAATCCTTATAAATATCCTGTATAACAACTACTCTCAATCAATAAAGATTTTTATATTTAAATTACTTAAATAGCAATCTTTTCAATCTAAAAAATAAATAAAAAACACTTCAATAGTATGTGCCTATTAGAAAAGATACCTTAAATATTCTACTAGCAATAAAAAACCGCTTTAAGGGCGGTTCATCTAAAATTCACAGGTACTTAATGAAGATTTTTTTTCTGTCTTTGCATCTTTCTGGGCTCACAAATTTTTCCAATAAAGTTAGTTAACCACAAAATACTTTCTTCACGATCTTCAAAATGAGGTATAAGGCTTAAATCTACTTTTATTTTGCGATCAGCTAAAGGCAAACTTAAACAATGTTCAAAGTCTATTGAGCTGTACTTCAATTTGAGTCTTTTTTCTGCAGCTTGATTCTTTATCTCAGCCATAATGCGATTTAGATTAACAATCAAATTATTTGAAATTTTATTATTTTCATATACCCGTTCGTAAACTGTCTCAGCTACATCAATGTAATTTATTAGCTCTACATTCTTATTCATGACATTTGTACTCCGTTTTTTATAATTATCCGTCTAAAATAATGTTTATTTGAGTTACTAAATTCATCACGTACGTAAATATTGTTAAAGTTTTATCACTTATTTTTAATTTAAATATTTGAATTTATTTAATAATTTTATAATTTACTAATATTTATATACATCTTTGTTCTTAACCCCCCTTTTTTTCTATCACTTGCCCATTGAGTTCACCACCCACACAGATATTCATTATAAGTACCAGTTTTTAATCAGACTGGACTATAGCACGAAAGACAACCGCCCGAAAAAGGAAGAAAATTTCTTAAACTATTTAGATAGCATATATGTCTGATTTTACTTGATCCCATAAATCAAGTATTTCATCTCTCATTTCGATTGGTTGTTTTCCAGAAATTATATAAAACGTTTTCACTTCTCCTTGGAAGCTTACTTGGGTTCTAAAGTATGACTCTGTTGGCCTTTGCATACCTGTTCTTGGTCCATACTGCTTTGGAATACTTTCTAACTTCAAATCTGACTCGTCTTTCGACAAGAATTGTCCATGATGGCGACCACCAATAAATAAAGTCATACTTTCACCTAAAAATAATTAATATTTACCAACATAATAAACATAAAATAAAAAATCAAATTATTTTTATTTTTCAAATACTTAGTTCTCAATAGTAAATTATTTACTACCGAGAACTAAATCATCAAATTAATTAAAGAAAAAACCCCGCCAATAACTAGTATGTAGCGGGGCCATTTGCGCCGTAATACGTCCGGCAAACGATAAAACTAGTTTTTAGGTGATCTAATGATATTTAGAACTTTCTCAGACATATCATGTAAGTCAGATCCAATTGGCAGCCAAAAATGATAGTTAATGTTGTCGCGGTTAAAAACTTGCTTGTAGTACTGGCCCTGTACTTTGGTGGGCAAATCCTAAAGCGGAAAGTAAGGAGGAGTAAATGTTAAAAGATCTGAGAAATCTATCTGATGCAGAGCAACAAGAATATTTGGATCGCTTCATAATGGCTAATGAAGAACAGAAGTTTCCTCAAGAGGTTGTAGCACTTTATTTAGATTGCTCGCCTTGGACATTAGCTAGAATGCGTTGTGATCAATCATCACTGCCTTTCTCGAAAATTGGGAGACGTGTTTCATATAAAAAGAAAGACGTTTTGAAATATGAGCAAAGCAAGACTGTGCTTAATACAGCACAGCTTGCAACAGTTTAAGGCGGTTAAACCGCCTTTATTTCTTTTAATCTTTCTGTCCAAACAGATTGGTAGTTGAAGCAATCAATCTTTCCTTGATAAACCGCCTCAATCATATTCATCGAAGCTCTTAATTCCTCATCTGGAATTTGAACATAACCACCTGTCACATCAATTCTTGGTTTAGCCTTGTGATTAAGAAGTCTTTTTGTCACATAAATATTAAATCTTAAAAGGTTGCATATAGTGGCAAATGTACGACGGAAATCATGCATTGAAACGTAATAGTCAACTTCCTTACCCACTCTATTCAATAATGTATCTACCTTAGTTGCATGCATATTCCACGAAGTAGGCATTTTAGTAGCTGGGAAAACCCAATCGTTTTCTCTTAATAACCAACGTTCACGCAAAATACTGTGTAGATGATCACCAATAGGAAAAGTATGATCTGAACCATTTTTGGTATCTCTAAAAGTTAAGGTACCATTTTTAATATCTACATCAGCCCACTTTAGACAACATGCCTCCTGTTTACGGCATCCCGTATACATGCACATTAATACGATATCCCGATGCGTGTTTGACCTAGCAGTATTTTCCAGATTTAACTCATCTTCATAATGAAGCACTGCATTGTAATATTTGTGAATGATGTCTTTATGGAGATGTCTATCCCTACTTGCTATTTTATTCCAACCTCTTGTTACGGAAATAATGTCAACTGGATTACTTTTAAGAATCGGGTTCTCATCTGTTGAATAAAGAACATGAATATACTTCCATAAGGTACCTAAAAGAGATACAGCACCATTTGCTGACGACTCACTTACTTCTGATACCTCAATAAATCGATCCAATACTTCTTGCTTAGATATCTGGAAAAGCTTTTTGTTGCCCCACCCCAAATATAAATCAAAGTACTTACGGTACTGCCTAATTGTTTTTGGTCTAAAGTCATTTCTATCAATATAAATTTGAAGAGCTTCATTCACTGTAATATCTAAAGGATTAGCAACATTCTTTAATTTGATAGGCTTTTCATATTCATTGTTTGAAATTTTCGCCAGAATCATCTGAGCTTTTGCTCGAGCATTTGTTGCAGGAATATCGGTGGATTTACCAATTGTCACTCGATAGAGTTCACCTTCATGCCTCCTTTCAACAATATAGGTTTTACTTTTATTAGTTACCCGAACAGCAAAACCGATCAGTTCTGCATCTCTATATATTTTTTGACCTTTTTCAGTTAATGGAATAGCATCAACAGTAGATTTGTTGAGTTTCATGTCTTAAACCTGTTTTAGCGAAATTTAATTTAACCATGTTTCTCAACAGTCTACAAATAGTCTACAAGCGTTTTTAGTTAATAATAAAATACGTCATTTTCTGACTATAAGCTCTTGTTTTAATTTATTTTAGTAAAAATACGAAACCCACAGGTATATTATAAAAGAAGTAGAATCCGCCTAATCTGGTTTGGATTATAAATGGTGGGAACAAGACATAAACCTTTTTACTTTCAATAGGTTAAAAATTTTAGATAGCTGTATATGAATGTATTCATTTGCTCACACTTATAGGATGCATGTTTTTAAGCTCTATACATATCAACCTACTGACTTTCGTAATTCTATCATTTCCAACAGATGCAAATAATGTATTAAATGAAATACTTCAGGTTATTAGTTTATAGATGGGCTGGATTTAAAGTATTAAAAAAGCCTATTCATATATGAATAGGCTTTTTAGTTTTTATCAATTATTCGTCTTACTATGAATACAAGTTATGCTAACTTCTTTGCTTCTAAGTAGTGAATATCAGCAATTTGTGCATCCCAAAACTCATTCCATAAAGCACAATAATCCATACAAAGCGTTGTTAAGCTCTCATAGTCTTCTTTAGTTATTGCTTGCGCTAACGCAAACCAGAGATCATCTTCATGATCATCATCTGCTGCTTCTGAGGTTTCGTCAGTAGATACCCCATGAACATGGTAATAGCCGCCACCTTCAACATCTACACCAATGGCTTTAGTCGCTTCACGAAGTGGTGGGCTAAAAAGAATCACTTCTTCTTCCGCCACTGCAAGTAAAGCAACTACTTTAATATAACTATCATAAGATGATTCTAGAAAATTTCTTACCTGATCTGCAATTTTTGAAGGTTGATACTCTCTACGGTCCTTCTCACTCAAACCATAATCATTTAATAAATCTTCATATAAAGGATAATGTGCATACTCCGGATTACCTAGATAATAATTGTCTGGGTCTGTTCCTGGTCTAAAACCAAATTCATCAAGTACATTTAAACTTAATAAAACACGTGGAAACATTTTAGCTCCAGAATGGAGTTTAGGCTCCAATTGTTTTGTCTGGAACTGGGCCATTAATAAGGCATCAGTAAAAATCTGAACAATCGCATGACGATATTCTAAATGAATTCTTGTTAAAGTGAATTTATCAAGCAATCCATTATTTAAAACTTCGATCGCCGGATGTTTACATACTGGTAATTCAGCAATTCTCGCTCTTAATTGTTTGAGAAATTTTAGATTTTCTTCCCACTGTTCTGTAGGAATACTATTCTTCATCCCCAGTAATGCCTTTTGTCTTGGATTATCGAAATCTTCAAATTTTTTTGACATAATCATTCTCAATAACAAATTAATTCTTATAGTTAGGTTATGAGTTCCCCATTATTTTAATCGTGCATTCATTTGCTACTAAATAAAATTGTATACTCATCCCTAAACAATTTGATATTAGGTTTATTATTACTACAAATCAATGGATAATTTAATGAATTTTTTTAATGAATCAAATAACAATTAATATCGAAAAATACTATTTTTTTAGGCTCTCACATGTTGTATTACATTAGCGTTTTCAATATGATTAAACTGACTTTTGCCAGAGCACTAGCCTTAAAAAAGAAACGGATTTCAAAAGATTTACTACGGGGAAATCGATGTCAAAAAGAGACACTATTATAAAAACAGCAACTGCCCTTTTTAATGAAAAAAGCTATAACTCTATTGGAGTGGACAGAATTATTGCTGAATCTAATGTTGCAAAGATGACATTCTACAAGTATTTTCCTTCAAAGGAAAAGCTAATAGAATCATGCCTTTACAAGAGAAACTCTGATATACAGTCCGCTATATTAGAAAGAATCAATACCAATGACCTACCTTTAGTTCAACTCAGAAGCTTATTTAATTGGTATATTGACTGGATTTACACAGAAGACTTTAATGGATGCTTATTTAAAAAGGCAACTATGGAAGTAGTACAACTTTACCCATCCGTTAAAAATCCTATTAATGAATATAGAGAATGGCTCTATGAGCTTGTTTTTTCTATCTTAATTAAAATTCAGGTAGAGGACGCCGCTGCATTAACCAATCTATTTCTTAATATCCTCGATGGGGTTATTAATGATGGAACAATTGATAAAAATTTAATTAATGCTGAAAAAACTTGGTCTTATATTAAAAAAATAATCGATCTTGAGAAAATTGAGGAATTAGTCGCTATTTAATTTAATAATATTGAAATACTAGACTAAAAAGCAAGTGAGTATACTTTTATTTTTAGTCTAGAAGTTTCATTTAAAAATTTTATTAAGCACTAAATATTATAAAAATTAATAAGATAATTTTTCTTAAAATATTAACCAATAGAATTAGTAACAATATAAAATTTTATTAAAAAGCTTATACATACACTCTTAATATCTCTAAAAGAGTTCTTACTCATTAGCTGTACTCATTCAAACCAACATCATAAATCTATTGGTACTAGAATAAATTACGGAATTATAATACTAACAAATAAATCATAGATAATTTAGTTTCTCTAGATAAATTAAAAGAATAATATTTAAAACAAACTTAACAATAAAAATTTTTCTATAAAGTGCTTTTTCATAAATATCTATAATAAATATTGTATTGATCATATGAGCTGTGTATTTAGAGAGCAAAATTTACGAGATATTTCATAACACCAAGCAACAGCATTGCTAGCAATTTAGCACAATGATACTTTAGAAAATCTACAATCAAGCTAGCCAATGAAAAGTGCAATTTCAAAATACAATTTAAAGTAGATATACTTCACGACAAAGTTTGCTCGATATCTCTTTAAAATGTCCCCTACTTCTAGCTTTTGGCGTAGTCTCTTCCGTCTCATACATATTTATGCTGGTATTTTTATTGCCCCATTTATATTTGTTGCCGCATTTACTGGCTTACTATATGCAATCACGCCTCAGCTAGAGCAATTCATCTATAAAGATGCATTAAATGTTCAGCCTTTAAATAAGGAGATATACCCTCTAAGCCAGCAGATTGAAAGCGCAAGAAAAGTCATGCCTGCAACTGCACAAATTACAGAAGTCAGACCATCACCAAGCCCTGTGCAAACTACGCGGGTTATTTTTTCCGATCATACACACCATCTAAATAATGAAGCCGTTTTTATTGATCCTTATACGCTTTCTGTAAAAGGACAACTTGCTGTGTATGGAACCAGTGGCGTATTACCGTTACGTACATTCTTAGATCAATTACACAGCAATTTATTATTAGGAAAATGGGGACGTTTTTATAGTGAACTTGCTGCAAGTTGGCTTGGTTTTTTAACTTTAAGTGGGCTATACAGTTGGTGGAAGCGTCGCTCAAACTTAAACAACAGACAAACAAATAAAAATCACTTATTAAAATGGCATAGTTCTATTGGGTTAGCTTTACTACCACTTTTATTGTTCATTGCAATTACTGGTCTTACGTGGTCTCAATGGGCTGGTGATAATATTCGTATTGCCCGTCAATGGTTAAACTGGCAAACACCAACATTGACCACCTCACTAAATCAGATTTCATTGCCAGAAATGTCTCATCATGAACATCACGAAATGGCCATGGAAACGCCAAATTTAGACATCATTCCAGCTGAATTCGATTCTGTATTAGCAATTGCTCGAGCAAATGGGATTAATTCAACAGAAATACAAATCAAACCGCCAGTTGCTGCGAACCAAGCTTGGACTGTTGCGGAAATACAGCGCAAATGGCCCACACAAGCAGATAGTATTGCGATTGATATACATGAACACAAGGTAATCGATAAACTCGCTTTTAAAGATTATTCATTAGTTGCAAAACTTACACGCTGGGGAGTTGATGCACATATTGGGGTACTATTCGGTTGGGTCAATCAATTAATTCTGGTTCTGTATGCGCTCGGGCTATGTGTAATGATTGTTTATGCGTATAAAGCTTGGTTTAAAACCTCCAATGTAAAACTTACGACCCATCATTTTATTAACCAAACTTTGTTCGTATGGAAACATGCAACTACACAACAAAGAATAATTACGACATTAATGCTTGCTATTCTAGGGCTGAGTTTACCTATTTTTGGTTTTAGCTTAGTCATCACCTTATTTATTTTGCTCATAAAAAAACAGCTCCCTCTTAAAGCTTAATAAAGCTCTGGTCTTTGCCAACTCATCAGCTTCTCGTATTAGGGAGATGATCAGTTGGTAAAAGATTAAATGAATAAAATACCGGTTAAACAATTCCCTACTTGTAGTTTTGGCTGCTTCTTGGCAAGGTATGTGCCAGTAAAACATTAGGAATTTGTTCACATATGGCGAGTCCGGCACAAATCATTCGACATAAATTTCTCAATACATTCTTTTCACGCCACTCTATTTGGTTCTTGTGTATTTTTACTGCACTCACAATCACGTGGTTTAGAACCGTATATACACCTCATAGTATTTATTATTTTATTTCGGATACTTTACTCAACGGTTTATGGGTCGTCAGTGGCGCATTAAGCTTATTAGGTCTATATGATGTCTTACAAAATAGACATTCAATCTTAAGAAATTACCCGATTATGGGCCATTTCCGTTTTTTATTTGAAGATATACGCCCTGAAATTCGCCAATACTTTATTGAAGCGGATCAAGATGCCCTTCCTTTCTCGCGTATGCAAAGAAGTTTGGTTTATCAACGTGCTAAAAATGAGAATGCAGATAAACCTTTTGGATCAATTATTGATGTCTACCAAGAAGATTATCGCTTTATTGTTCATTCCATTAGTCCATGTCCACCAGCGGATCCTAAGAGTTTCCGTATTCAAATTGGTAATGCCCAATGCCTTCAACCTTATAGTGCATCCATTATGAATATCTCTGCCATGAGCTTCGGTAGTTTAAGTGCGAATGCAATACGTGCATTAAATAAAGGAGCACAATTAGGCGGTTTTTATCACGATACCGGTGAAGGTAGTCTCAGCCCTTATCATTTAGAAAATGGTGGTGATATTGTTTGGCAAATTGCCAGTGGATATTTTGGCTGCCGCACTTTAGACGGAAAATTTGATGAACAGAAGTTTGCTAAGCAGTCTCAATTGCCACAAATCAAAATGATTGAGCTTAAGCTTTCGCAAGGAGCTAAACCAGGCCATGGCGGTATTTTACCTAAACATAAGATTACTGCTGAAATTGCCGAGATCCGTGGTGTTTCCCGTGACCATGATTGTATCTCTCCTGCCAAGCATTCAAGCTTTTCGACACCAATTGAAATGATGCATTTCTTACAGAAGTTACGGACTTTATCTGGTGGTAAACCGGTAGGTTTCAAACTGTGTATTGGTCAACCTTGGCAATTTATGAGTATTGTAAAAGCAATGCTTGAAACAAAAATTGTGCCTGATTTTATTGTAGTTGATGGTTCTGAAGGTGGTACTGGCGCAGCCCCTATTGAGTTTAGTGACTATATCGGAACACCATTACGTGAAGGCCTACGTTTTGTTCATAACACACTTGTAGGTGCTGGCCTAAGAGATCAAGTTAAAATTGGTGCAAGCGGTAAAATTATTAGTGCATTTGATATTGCCAGCACATTTGCTCTCGGTGCAGATTGGGTGAACTCAGCACGTGGCTTTATGTTTGCAGTTGGATGTATTCAAGCGCAAAGTTGCCATACAAACCAATGTCCTGTAGGCGTTGCAACCCAAGATAAAGATCGCCAGAAAGCACTCCACGTACCGACCAAAGCAGAACGTGTATTTAATTTCCACAAAAATACATTACATGCATTATCAGAAATGATTGCTGCGGCAGGTTTACGTCATCCATCGGATATTAAAGCTCATCATTTAGCTCAACGGATTAATGACCGTGAAATTAAAAACTATGCTCAATTACACTTCTTCTTAAAAGAAGGTGAGCTTTTACAATCTGAACTGAAAAATGATGATGATAATTTCTATTATCGTATGTGGAATATGGCTGACGCCAATCATTTTTAAATAGTTAAAACTGGAGCTGCCTATAGAGGCAGCTTCAAACTTTAATAATAAAAATGTTTCGGCTTTGCATGTAAAAAGGCTGGAATTAAACCTGTTAAAGCCGCACGAATATCTGCACGTTCGTTAATTAATTGATGAGAACCCTCTTCTAGCATCAATAATGTTTGAAGCCTAAACTTACGACGAATAAACTCGATGTTGTAACGCCAGTCTACTGTTTGATCTAATGCCCCTTGTGCAAGCCAGACAGGAATACGACAAGCAGGTCGCTCTTCCATTTCCTGCATCCATTTTGACATTGCCAAAATCCAGTCCATGCCCATCATGCGTGGCTGCAATGGATCTTTTAAACGAATAAATCTTAAAAATTCAGGATTATGGTTATTCCGTCTAAAGTGTCGAGGCACTTGACGCTTAATACGACGAATAATGCCTAGACCTACCGGATTATGCCACCATGCCGTTTTAGCAGGTCGAATTAATGGTGAAAGCAATAAAACCCTATCGACGATTGGATCTTGTCTTTTTTCTGCATACTCAAGCAAGTGATGCATCCAGATTGCCCCACCCGTACTTTGACCAATACCTACCCATGGTTTCGGTAATTGATCAGCATGTTTGACATATTGATAAACCGCCATCAAAACTTGTTGATAATGGTCAAAATTTTGAATACTTGCAGGTGAACCATTACTCAAACCATGACCAGGTAAGTCGTAGGTAATAACACTAAAACCTTGTTCGAGTATTTCGCGAATAATGGGCTGATAAATTCCGCTATGCTCCAGATAACCATGCAATAAACATACGGTTCCTTGGATTTTGTCTAATTTAGGTTTAAAAACTTGGACATGCAGACGAAATAAAGGCATTTGGACATAGCCTTGCCAATGTTCACAGTCCAGTAAATGTAAACCGTATAATTTACGATATGCTAAAAGCTCGCGAGAAGGCTCTTCTAAGGTATTTAAATTGAGTGGGCTTAAAACTTGCGGAGTGAGTTCACGGTTCGGAACCGGTAAATCTAATTGTTTTAATACGGCAGGATTGAGAAATGGAATCTCAGACATTAAGGCACCTCTCGACAATCACTTGAACCAAATAACATGTCACGAATTGTCGCAAGTAATTCATAATTTGCACGACGACTATGATCGTAGTTTTGTATACTCGGTTGCCAACGTGTAAGCGGTGTTGGCATTGGAGCAGTAACAGGAATAGTTTCTATCCCATTTAAAGCAAATAAACGGCGCGTACGTGGCATATGATATTCATCTGTGACCAACATAACTGTAGGCGCACCACCTTTCTTTTGAAGTAACAATGAACTAAAGCGAGTATTCTCACAGGTATTCATACTGCGCTTTTCTAATAATTTTGCATCTACCCCACGTGCTTTCAACCATGCTTGCATATAAGGGGCTTCAACTCCACTTAGTACGATAGGTAGATGGTTTTTCTTTTCAACTTCTAAGGTTTTTTCTAGTCTTAACCGCGTATAGCTGTTAACTACAATATCTTTGCCATTTTTATCTAAAGTTAAACCACCGCCCAATACTACAATCGCATAAGGTTCTGATAACTTTTTAGGTTGAGCAGGCAGAGGGTTTTTACGAACATATTCAACTTTCTGCTCAGGCTCACTCGCCGCTTTTTGATGCTCTGGCACTACAGGTTTTCTTGCTAAAAACTCCGTATATTGCTCTGTAAGGGCTTTATTTTCAGAACTATTAATAGAAAGTGCTGCATCGATAGGACTACTTGCTTCATCGGCCGCATCAATTTCTGAGTTTTTCGCAACCAAAGGAACACTCACAGCCGTCGTTTCTTTCTCTTCCTGTAGTTCTTGTTCTTTTTCTTCTAAAAGAATAATTTGCTGCAAAGCCTTATAGTTTTCTTGTATGTAACCCAAATCTGCTGTCTTATTTTCACGTAAAGCATCTTCTGTTAACTTCAAATAAGCCTGACGAGCAATCCATAAATTTGACCCCGGCTCTAAGTTATCATGTTCACTTAATGCTGCTTTTCGCTGGCTTTCCGCAGCCACCTCATTAACATCTACCGGAACAAAATAGTTAAGTCCAGCTACAATAAGTTTTGAATAAAACGGCGAATACAAAAAAATCACGAAACAGCCTAATAGTACAAATAGTACAGTAACTACTTGTACAAAACGTACCATCAAGTGTACTTTTGGCATAAAACTATTCCGTATGATTTTCAATTAAACCTAAATTGTTATAAAGCACAGGCTCTGGTTCTAACATAATTTGGAAACGCTGTTCAACATCATGTTGTACAGCTTGATAAGTTTTCTTTACATCCGCAAGAGATGCATTGGCATAATTCACCAAAACCAAAGCTTGCTTATGGAACATTCCCACTACACCGAGCTGTTTACCTTTCCATCCAGCCTGATCAATTAACCAACCAGCAGCAATTTTAACGTTACCATTAGCCTGAGGATAATGTGGAATTGTTGAGAATTGTGCGATTAATCGTTCAAATTCTTGAGTATTTACAATCGGATTTTTAAAGAAACTTCCTACATTCGGATATTCTTTTGGATCAGGTAATTTACTTTGACGAATATGAATGACCTGATTTTGTAAATTTTCAGCAGTCAGGTTATCTCCTACTGCCTGTTTTAAATCACCGTAATTTAGCTTTAGATTGGCTTGTTTAAGCAGCTTAAAGGTGACATGAGTAATGATGTAACGAGCTGGGTCATCTTTAAAAATGCTATGTCGATAAGAAAAATGACAATCTGCTGCCGAAATTGATCCGGTTTGTTTTAATAGACGGTCATAGACTTGTACCGACTCAATAAACTCACCAACCTCAACACCATAAGCACCAATATTTTGCACTGGTGAAGCACCAACCAAGCCCGGAATAAGTGCCAAGTTCTGCAAGCCAAACCAATTCTGCTTTGTACTATATAAAACGAAATCGTGCCAAACCTGCCCTGCACCGACTTTAACTCGAATAAAATCCTGATCTTCAGATAAAACGTCTATACCCTGAATATCAAGATGAATAACTAAAGCATTAATTTGTTGCGGTAATAGCATGTTACTACCGCCAGATAATACAAGTACATTTAGCTCATGCTCTTTAGCAAAAGCTAAAGCTTCTTCAATATCTTCAATAGATTTGACCTTAGTGTAATGAGAAGCTGTAACATCTAAACTTAAAGTATTGAATGGCTTAAGCTGTACTTGATTTTGAATTTGCATTGTATTGAAAAACCTGTTCTTAAACATTCAATTGTTTTTTTAGGATATTAATCCACGCCAACGCACTTGATTCACATTGGTCGAGTACACGTTCAAAGCCCTCATCTCCACCATAGTAAGGGTCAGGCAGAGCTTGTTGTGGATATTGAGGATCATGTTCACTCATTAATGCCACTTTTGCCCGAATTTGATGACTGCCAAATTGGAAGATAGCTCTTTGTAGCAAGTCGTGGATATCATCAAAGTTTTGATGATCCATTGCCAAAATCAAATCAAAATCTAAAAAGTCTTGAGTTGAAAGTTGTCTTGCCCGCAAAGAAGATAAGTCATAGCCTCTTTTTTTTGCATGCAATTGGCTACGCTGATCAGGTGCTTTATTTGGATGATAGTTACTTGTTCCAGCTGAATCGACAATGATATTGAGTTGATGCTGATCACAATAATGTCTAAAAACCACTTCAGCCGTGGGAGAACGGCAAATATTTCCTAAACAGACACATAACACCTTATACTGTGCTTCCATTAGAAATTTATTCCAACCACTTAAACTAAAAAATAAATAAGTATTTTACACGCAAAAATCTGCAAAAACCCGACAAAATTATTCATTATTATCAGGTTTGAATTGACCATTGTGACAAGCTCTCATTTTCTCAAAACTCACGCAGCTTGAAAAGTAAAATGAGAGATTTTAAAGGAATTTTCTATGTGCTCAATCCTCAACTCAATCTTGATTGCCTTTCAAGATTGAGTATCTGTAGCAATGAACACTGAAAAATCTAATAGCTTATAAATATTGCAGGATCAGTGTGAGAAAAAATTATTAAAAGAATTTGATATCAGTTGGAGTCGATATTTTAGCTGCATCGCCTAAAGGTTTTAATGAGCCATTTTTGGTATCAAAACGGAATAAGCTAATGTTATTACTATAAACATTCGTCACATACAGATATTTACCTGACTCATCAAATGAAAAAGCACGTGGTTCAATACCATTGGCCTTATAAACTTGCGGTTGACCTAACAGCCCATTCTGTTGGATTTTAAATACCAAAAGTTTGTTATCCGCACCACGATTTGCAGCGATCACATACTTACCATTTGGACTAAGAATAATTCCACTTGCGCTCTTGAATTCAGGTGTTTTATCTTCGTGAACTAGTTTTAGCTCAGCGACTTTTTTCAAATGGCCATCTTGTACGTTAAACGTCACAATTTCACTTCGCATTTCCGCGGTAATGTATGCCTGTTTACCATTTGGTGAAAAGACCATATGACGTGGACCAGAACCATGCTTAAAACTCACATCTCGGCTCTTGTCCGCTTCAAGTGGTTGAGGCTTACTTGGGTTGTAACGAAAAGCATAGACTTTGTCATTTCCAAGATCACTTGCATATAAATACTTACCATCTGGGCTAAAAGTTGTCGAATGGGCATGGCCACTATCCTGACGTCCTTTAACATGACCAGAACCCTCCGCAAAAACAATATTTTGTACCATTTCACCCAAATGTCCATTTGGTAAAATTGGCAAAACAGCGACACCGCCACGTCCTTTATCAAATGCAGAATAATTCGACACAAATAGGAATTTACCATCTAAACTGATGGATGCATGTGTTGGATGCCCGCCATGACTATTTACCGTGTTCAATACCTCTACCTTTCCGTTTTGAACCGATAATGCCGTTACCGCCCCTTCATTTTCTTCATTAGTGGTATATGCAAAACGGCCATCTTTCGATTTTACAACCCAAGATGGACTTTTCATTTGCAATACCTTAACAGGAGTTAAGGTCCCGTCAGCATTAACTTGTAGCTGGTACAGACCTTCACTGGCTTTTTCTGGTTTTTGCACAAGCGGTGCATCTGGGATAGATGTCCAGGTTCCTACTAAAGCGATTTGTTGTTGTGCTGCGTTTACTGTAGAGCCCCATCCAAATGACAAAAGTGTCAATGATAATGTTGCTGTTAATTTTTGAATTAGCTCACGATACTTAATATTTGCGTATCCATTTTTGTCGGTATCCTTGCCGTATCCAGTATTGACATCAGTATCTATTTTCACATGCATATCCTTAAAAAAATTTACCTTATTTGCATTTACCAATAAGGTATTCACAATCTAATTTCATTTAATGATTTTGAAAATTAGTTTATAAAATGCCAATTTTCAAGTGAATTTTCTTTAACTAAATGCAGCTTAAAAGCACAGCTACTTTTAAGAGAATTTGCAGAATGAATCCTATAGAATGCATCTATAATAATTTTCAAAAATAAGGAAATAATGTATATGAGCCATTTTCAGTTTCAGACCGTTCCCAACATTATTTCAGGACTCGGTTCTATACAAGAATTACAGAATGTGTTGGCATCAAAAACTTACCGCAAGTTATTACTGGTAACTGATGCGGGTATGATTAAAAATCAGTTACACCTGCCTATTCTTCAAATTTTAGATACTCTTAAAATTGAACATGTCATTTATGCTGATGTTCAGGCCGACCCACCAGAGCAAGTGGTATTAGATGCAGCAAATTATGCTAAACAGCAAAATGTAGATGTTATTGTCGGCTTTGGAGGCGGAAGTTCTTTAGATGTAGCCAAAGTGATTGCCTTACTCGCACATCCCAACCAAACTCAAAACCTACAAGAAATGTACGGGGTAAATCAGGTCAAAACAACCCGACTTCCACTTATTTTAATTCCCACTACAGCCGGTACTGGCTCGGAAGTGACACCCATCTCAATAGTGACTACAGGTGAAACGACAAAAATGGGAATTGTCTCTCCGGTACTCTATGCCGATACAGCAATTCTTGATGCAACTTTTACTCAAAATCTACCTGCCCATATTACGGCTGCTACAGGTATTGATGCAATGGTCCATGCCATTGAGGCATATACCTCTAAACATAAGAAAAATATTTATACCGATATTTTAGCGAAACACGCTTTGAAGCTGCTGAACCATAACTTACCGAAAGTTCTTAAAAACGGTAATGACTTAGAAGCACGTCAGAACATGCTGTTCGGTTCAATGCTTGCAGGTCAGGCATTTGCAAACTCACCTGTTGCTGCCGTGCATGCTTTAGCATATCCATTGGGTGGGCATTTTCATTTGTCGCATGGACATACCAATGCTTTGGTGCTCGTTGAAGTACTGAAATTTAATGCGCCCTATGCCAAACAGTACTATGCAGAACTTATGCAATGGCTAGACCCATATAGCAACGGTAGCACCGATGGGTTATGTGATCTGTTTATTGACCATATGCAAAATCACTTAGACCGTAGTGGTTTGACTTTAAAACTTAGTGAGTTAGGTATTGAAGAGTCTAGCTTACCAAGACTTGCTCAAGATGCCATGTTGCAAACTCGATTACTGCAAAATAATCCACGTGACATGACAGAAGCAGCTGCTTTAGCAATTTATCAGGCGATTTATTAATGACTAAACCCGTTTTAAAAACTCGTGATCAATTTAAGTTCTTTTTAGATATTCAAACTCGCTGGGCAGATAACGATATTTACGGTCATGTGAATAATGTGACTTACTATAGCTATTTTGATACTGCAGCCAATGCTTTGCTCATCCAGAAAACAGGTTTTGATATTCATGAAGCAAAATCAATTGGTTTAGTCGTCGACTCAGCTTGTAGCTTTTTTCAAGAGTTATCATTTCCAGAAGTTATTCAGGTAGGTGTTGCGATTGGTAAAATTGGTACAACATCTTTACGCTATGAATTGGCAATCTTTAAACAAGGTCAAGACCAAGCATCAGCTCAAGGACATTTTGTGCATGTGTTTGTTGACCGTGAAACACGCAAGACTGTTCCAATATCCGAGTCAGTCCGTGAAGTTTTAGAGAATTTTTTATTATAAAAAATGAGGCAAAAAGAAAATAAGTTCCTCTTTTTGCCTCATCCTAACTTAGATCATTGCAGGATCACTAAAGGAATCCTCACCTGTTTCGACTCGGCCAGCAAAACGTCGGTAATAATACGGATCACTCTCGCTCGTAACTTCAAAATCATACCAATGCCCAACATCAGCCAACGACCAATGTTGCTTAACAACTTGTCTCGCTTTTACGGTCAGTTGCAATGGCGCATCTGGTCGATATGCACAAGGTTTTACTGTCAATATTGTATCCTTGGTTCCCTCATTCATGAGTTCGACATAAACATCACCATTAGCAATGTCATAGCACACTCGAATTTCAGGTTTAACACCACTATCGATAATACGTTGAGTATCCCCTTTAAAATGACGATGGTAGCCATTTGGACCAAGTACCCATAGGTCATAACGGCCTAAGTTATCGTTTAAAGCATTCCATTCATCATCTAAAGTTTTATTCGGCTCGACAATATAACGCTTTGGAATACGGTCTAAATTGAGCTTGTCATATACGTGGAAAACCGCTGCCTGCTTACCCGTATTAGAAAAAATCAATTGCACCTTACCATCTGCTTTACAACGCGCACTGGTATGCAACTCATAAGGTAGCGCCCGTGATAGACGGATCCCACTTTGCTGAATGGGTAACTTAATATCCGTGGGTACAGGAACAGCTGGCAAAGCTTCTTGGTTTTCCCTTAGCGCATCTGCCTGCACACGTGTTTGTTTACCACTCAGCTGCGGTAAAACATCTGCATTTGGTGTTTTAAAGTTAAATGCACTGGTTAAATCACCACACACTGCACGACGGTATGGACTGATATTCGGCTCTTTTACACCAAAACGTTTTTCTAAAAACATGAGCACGGAAGTATGATCAAAAACTTGTGAGTTGACCCAACCACCACGGCTCCATGGGGAAATCACATATAAAGGAACACGAGGGCCCGGACCATAAACTCGTCCATCAGGTGTAGGCTGTGAATGGCTCCCCTCAGGTGCAGCATGATCAAAATATTCATCTTGCATATCAGCATTGCTTAGTGTCGATTTACCTGCGTACTGGCCGTTTTTGAGTCGAGATGGTGCTGATGGCGATGGCATATGGTCAAAGTAACCATCATTTTCATCAAAGTTGATGAGCAGAGCCGTTTTACTCCACACCTCTGGCACAGCAGTTAATGCATCAATAATTTCTTGAATAAACCAAGCTCCTTGAACCGGGCTTGAAGGGTCCGGATGTTCACAGTATATCGATGGCGCGTTAATCCAAGAAACTTGCGGTAACTTCCCTTCACGAATGTCTCTTTTAAAAGCGTCGAGATATTCTTCTGGTTTATTGCCCGGTAGCGTATTTGCAATGCCTTTATAGAGTGGATTTTTGGTATTATCAGTAGCCGCATCATAGGCTTTATACGGTAGTTTTTGACCCGTATCGGCATACGGTTTATTCGGCTCTCCACCGCTTGAAACGGGATAACCGGATGCAATGTTGGCCTTTCTAAAAGAACGGAATGCACCCAACATATTATCGCCCCATTCATCTGGCATATTCTGATAACAAATCCAGCTTATCCCTGCTTCTTCTAATCTTTCGGCATAGGTTTTCCAAGTGTAACCACGGTCTGCCGTTGCTGGGTTACCATCAATCCAGTCCCATTCATTATTTACAAATGAACGCTTGGTCGGTGTTGCACCATTGGTACCAGTTAAATGAAAAGAGCGGTTCGCATCTGTTCCGGTGTGCATGGAACAATGGTAGGCATCACAAATTGTAAAGGCATTGGCAAGTGCAAACTGATATGGGATTTCTTTTTCTTTAAAATAGCCCATAGATATATCGGTTTTATGAGTTGGCCAGTTTGCCATACGTCCATTGTCCCACGCTAACTGACTGTCATTCCACGTATGAGGCGTACCATCTGCACGCTGTGCATTATTGGCTGTTCCATCTAAGTGAAATGGAGTTAAAACCTGACCATTACTTCTCAGCTGTTCCCAGACACGGCGACCATTTGGCAGAGGAATCGTAAAACGGTCAGCAAAGCCTCGAACGCCCTTTAATGTACCAAAATAATGGTCAAAAGATCGGTTTTCCTGCATTAAGATGATGACATGTTCAACATCCTGAATAGTGCCCGTTTTATTATTTGCAGGAATTGCTAGAGCTTTTTGAATACTCGATGGGAAAGCCGCCAACGCTGCAGCGCCAAAGCCCATATTTAAAGAGTAATTTAAAAATTTACGACGTGTAATCATGATCAAATTCTTTTTATTATTTAAGTTTATGGAGCACAGCGCATGACAGGCTTTTTACCTGTATCGGGTGTATTCGAATTATCATTTGCCGAGTCGTTACAACCACTCAGCAGAATGGCGCCGATTAATAAAAAATAAGAATATTTAAAGGAAGTTGTTCCTGTGCATTGCCTTTTCATGACGATATATAGTCCATTTAAAATCTAAAATGGCTAACATAGAAAAGTACAATGACAGTGGCGTGACCTGAATATTTCAATCCAGTGAAAACTATGAAAATTCTATTTTTCAAGTTTCTCACCAGATCAAAACTCAATTGAACTTAAGGCTTTAATTGAATATTTTGCAGCTCACCATCAAAAGTCTCTATGAGGCTTTTAATAACGGGTTGTTGCTGTAATAGTTCTGTAGCCCGATGGAAAGCTTTTTCTTTACGAACGCTTTGCATAACATACGGTGTAGCAGTATTGACTGCACCATACTCGACCGTAAATTGCGTATTTGGCCATTGCTGCTTTAAAGCTTCAATTAGGGCTTGTTGTAGCTGAGTCAACATATTTTCATATTCTTGAGGAATATGGAAAACCGTGTTACCACCAATTTCCCCAGTCATCACACCATGTTGAGCAAGTTCTTGAACGGCTGGAGAAAGCTGGCTATTTCTAAACCAAAACTCCCACTTTTCAAGTGTCCACTCACCTTCCAAAGTTTGTGATGGCAACTTTAAAATATCTTGTGGCATCAGTTGGCTGTTATCTGTTGCGTTAGGCTCTTTTACCACCGCAACTGTTTCAACAATTTCAGCTTGCATCAATGATTGTTGTTCAATAACAGGTTCAGAAACCAAGTCATAAGCTGACATATCTTGAGCAAGTGAAAATTCAGCACTCGATGCTTCAAATAAACCTATAGGCTCAGCAGTAGAAGCTGGTTCAGGTTCGATTTGTTTGGCGTGGGTTTCAGCCTGAACTTGTACTAACTTTTGTTCTGGCACCGGAATGAAATCTTCCTCAAGAACACTAACGGTCTCTTGAACAACTGCTGACTCAAGTCCAATCAACTCATGATGATTTGGGTCAAATACCATTAAGTCCTGATTAGGTTCAGGTTCAGGTTCAGGTTCAGGTTCAGGTTCAGGTTCAGGTTCAGGTTCAACCATAGCGGGTTGGCTAATAACTTCAACAGGCTGAATAGCACTTACAGGAGTAATCTCTTGGGCTGTTTGAGCTTGTGAATTTAGGCCTACTTCTGCTTGCCCATTTTGTTGAACAGGCTCTGAAACTAAAATTTCATTTGGTGCTAAAGGACGGAATGCCAATAATCGTAAAACGCACATTTCAAAACCTTGCTCTTGCGTTACGGCAAGCTGCAAGTCTGAACGGCCTTTACATGCGATTTGGTAGTAAAGCTGCAAATCTTGAGCAGAAATCAGTTTAGAAAGCTGAAGAATTTTGGCATTAATTTCTACACTATACTTTAAGCCGAGCTCTGGTAAATATTGTAATAAAGCCAACTCATGCAATGTTGAAATGAGCTGATCCAGTACTAACGAGACATCTAAGGCTTGATATCTAAATTGGAGTAATAACTGGCTCACTTTTTCACGTTGGTTTTGATGAACCGCTAAAATCAAATCATATATGATCGTACGGTCAATCAGGCCAAGCATTTCTTTAACATCTTGATGATGTACAGCACCTTGCCCATAAGCAATGGCTTGGTCAGTTAAAGATAATGCATCACGTAATGAACCTTGAGCAGATTCAGCAATTTGCCAAATTGCATCTTGGTCAGCAGCAATCTGTTCTTTTTCAAGAATAGCACCGAGGTGCTTGGTAATTTCATCGACAGCTAAAGGTCGTAGAGTAAATTGCAAACAACGTGAAATAACCGTAATCGGTAGCTTTTGTGGGTCTGTCGTTGCAAACAAAAACTTAACGTGTTCTGGTGGTTCTTCTAGTGTTTTTAATAACGCATTAAAAGAATGCGTAGAGAGCATATGTACTTCATCAATCAGGTAAACTTTAAAACGGCCTTGAGTTGGTGCATAAGGAACGTTGTCTAAAAGTTCACGCGTATCTTCTACTTTTGTTCTTGAAGCAGCATCGATTTCGATTAGGTCAATAAAGCGGCCTTCGTTTACCGCTTTACATGTTGCGCAGACTTCACATGGCGTAGAAGTCACACCCGTTTCACAGTTCAAACACTTGGCTAAAATACGTGCAATTGTAGTTTTACCTACACCACGCGTTCCTGTAAATAAATAAGCATGGTGAAGACGACCGCGTTCCAATGCACTACTTAATGCACGAGAAACATGGTTTTGTCCCACTAACTCATTGAAATTACGTGGACGGTATTTTCTAGCAAGTACTTGATACATGTATGCTCCTTGTTACAGGCATAAGCATACTTTGTTTTTAAAAGAGTGTGAACGTATAAAGCTCATATCCGTACAGATAAACTGCGAACTGACTTCTTTTCTCTACCAGAACCATTTATTGTCTAAGGATGATCATGATGAAGCTCTTGATCAGTAACACCTTCATCCATCGTTTGCACGAGTCCCACACCATCCTTAATTTCAGCCGAATAATTTCCCTTCTCGGTAAAAATTTGCATGATCGTATAATGGTCTTTTTGACTTTGAGTAATGGTAAAGAAATTTTGATTCGGATCGCCCTGATCAAATTTACCGGTCCACCGAACAATATCTTGGTCAACAGGTTCGATTTCTACAATTTTACCCGTGCGATTAATGCCATATTCCAACATTTGGAACTTAACAGTGTCACCCACTTTTTTAAGTTCAATCACATTTGGATCATATTTAATGACCATACCTTCTGCATTTTTAATTAGTGGAAAATTAACATTAGAAGGTATTTGATCCTTTTCTATTTCATTAAAAACAATCTGTTGCTGAGACAATCTTTCTTTTTCAGACGGACTCAAATTCAGTATATTTTGACGAGCAAATTCATTCTGACTATCTGTCACTTTTGCCCCAGACTCTTGCCGACTTTCTAAAGACGATGTTAAAGCAGAAGAGCTTTGCTGTGAAAAAGCAAACCAGATTAAAACTGCTAACGCCACACAAGCGATAGCAGTTCCTATTAACAATTTATTTTTCTTCATTAGTTACAGCTAAAAATAGAGATTAGTTATATAGAGAAATTTTCTGCGCATTCAGGTTAATGACACTGACAGCATCAATTTTTCCTTCTTCCCCTAAACGTACACCATATTTCGGGTTATACAGATACGGGCTAGAATAGAAATTAATATTATTACCGCCCATTGCTGTACTTCCTAACGGATGAGCAAAACCTGAGCCAATATTGGTTGAACCATTATGGTACAGGCCTAGATTGTGCCCAACTTCATGACGCATGGCCGCGAAAGAACAACCTGCAATATCATTTGCGCCAATCATGTTATATGCAGAAGCATTAATCCAAGCCCAACCACAACCGCCATCACTCGGTTCATTACCTTGATAATAGACACCATCTGCCAATACACGTTTACGCTCATTTTGTACCGTGGTGTCATCTCGTCCAGTCGAGATTGCTTCTTTTAAAGTGGCAGCAGGAATTTTGTAAGTTAGATAACCTACATCTCTTAAGTAAAAACGTGCATTCGAATTTTCAGCAGTTAAATTCGTTAAATTTACGCCTTCAATCATTCTAAGTTTTGCAGCGCTGTCACCTAAAATTGAATTTACCTCTGGGCTAGAAACCAACAACATATCAATTGTATAACTATCTACTGTCCAGCCTTGAGCGGTGTAGATAAAACGGCGATTTTCACCATTTTTAATTGCAGTAGTCAAGCCATTAGCGGCATTAATATAGGTATCTGCCGATGCATTAGACACAATAACAACTTTATCGCCGACTTGAGCTTTAGCAGGTAGTTGTAAGGTTGGCTGCCAATTTGATGTAGACAATTTCACCTTTAAAGTAGGCTGAGTCATATTCGGTAAAGTTGCAGGGATTGTTGCTGTAGAATCAATCACCTTTGTTGGTGAAGAGATCAACTGCCAATATCCTTTGTCACTTACATACATAAACTCATATTGATCGCCTGTTTTAAGCGTTAAAGTCGCTTGGCTATTAATATTGGTATTATTAATTTTTGCAGACCAAGTCGCTGTAGACTTGATAATAATTCTATCCCGATCACTTGCAGTGGTCGGCAAAGTGAAATTGGAAACCCAATTTCCATCTCCAAATGAAACTTCGGTAAGTGGACTATTTACTGCTGCTAAAGATGTTCCGATTTGCTGAACATTTAGCTTCTGAGGTTTTATATATTCAGGAACCCATTTTCCTAAAGCAGAATAATATTTAAACCAATATTCAGATCCATTTTTTAATGAGAAACTGCTCGGGAATAGTAAATTTGTTTTATCAATGTCCGAACTTGTACTTGCTGTAGAAACAACTTGTACAGTTGTTCCGTCACGTACGTCACTCGGTAAAGCAATGGTTTGTGCCCATTTGTCATTTTGAATGATTACTTTTTGCATAGATGCAGTTGTTAATGGAACGACTTCATAGGTCGCACCATTGGTAGGACTCACAGTCGCTAACTGAGCGATCCATTTATTTTGACTACTATTAAAGATGAATTGGTAAACATCACCACTATTTATCTTTAAAACCTCTAACGGAATATTGGTATTAGAAGTATCTAAATAACTACTATAGGCAGCACTAGAACGAATTGTAATTTTGTCCAAATTATTAGCGCTTATGGGTAAAGTGAGGTTTTTGACCCAATTCCCATTTGCTAGATTAAATTCTAAATCTGAATAACCGGATGGAATTGATCCACTATTATTATTCTGATTTGGTGAAAGTACAGTTGCGGCATATACAAGTGAAGACGCAACAATTGCTCCAATAATGAGTGATGTTTTTAATTTAAAATTCACAGCAGCCTCTTTTATTTGTTTTTAATTTTTTCGTCTAGCAGGTTAGCAAACCATTTTTACACAGTCAATTTCACAACAATTAATTTTTCATTAAATTTCAATTACATGAATATTGAATCATTTTGAAATAAAAACATGAAACCTATTAAAGAATAGTTTGTTTATGAGAATTAAATAACCAATTTCGATATGAAGAAAATATTAAAAAAGATATTTAAGGATAAAAAGAAAGATCATCTCTCTTTTTATCCTCTATTTTGAATTTCTTAATTTACTTTCTTTGGAAAGCTAAACCAGACAAATACAGTTAAAAGGAAGAAACAAATGGCGGAGATTGTAAGCACCCAACTATGCGCATAGCTAAAAGCTTGCTGCGCAACTGCTACCAACTGTCCTCCTAAAGGATTTTCAAGGTTAGACGCTAATTGCATGGTTTCTCCAATCGAGATACTCGCTTTTTCAATTAAGTCTGACGGAAGCTCGGCTGGCAAAATAATTGAGCGGCTATAAAACCAAGACAACATTAAACCAAAAATAGCGACACCTAAACCTGCTCCAAGCTCATAGGCCATTCCCTCAATAGCACCTGCTGCACTCGCCTTTTGAGGGGGCACAGATGACATAATGGCAGCAGTTGAGGCAAGTAAGGCAATCTCAATGCTAAAGCCTAAAAAGACCATACACGTCCATGCTAAAAAGTGGTCGGTTGAAAAATTAAGCTGAGCAAGCCCCCACAAACTGAGCGCGCTCACAAAAATACCTAGGCTCGATACTCTACGTAAACCCCATTTATTTAAACAAATACCGGCTAATGGACCACCTAAACTAATTGCAATCATAAATGGAATAATAAACATCGCCGCCTGTAATGGAGAAAACCCGTGTACAAACTGCAACTCTTGAGACAGTAATAATTCAAAGCCAACCAAAGCAATCATGGAAACAACAGCCATAACAATACTGGTAGAAATCACAGGATGTTTAAATAATTCCAGATCAATCATTGGTGTCGTAGCTCTTTTTTGGCTTCGAATGAAGTGAATTAATGTGCTTATACCAACCACAAACATCACAACCGTGAGCACCGAAAAGCTATACATAGCCGATTTAATTGAATAGATGAGGCTTAAAATTGCTACAACCAAAACTAAAGCTTGCCCTAAGTTAATTGGCTGATCAGTTTTCTCTTGTTGTTTAGGAATGATCATCACGATCATAACTAGAACGACTAAAATGATCGGGATATTAATGAGGAATACAGCTCCCCAGTGGAAATGCTCTAATACAAAACCACCGACTAATGGACCAAAAGCTGCTCCACCTCCACCTACTGTAGACCAAAGACCAAGTGCAAAATTTCTCTGCTTTTCTTCGGTAAAGGCATTACGGATACCGGATAAAGTGGCAGGAATAAGCATAGCTGCCCCTAGACCTAAGACAGCACGAGAAGCAATTAAGGCATAGGCAGTTGGAGAAAAAGCCGCAGCTAACGAACCCACACCAAAAACTGCGGTTCCAATAAATAATAATTTTTTAAAGCCGATACGATCACCGAGTGCACCCATCGGCAAAATCAAACCCGCCATAATCAGCGAATAAATATCAATAATCCATAAAAGCTGATTGGCAGTTAAATTTAATGCTGCACTTAAAGACGGTGTTGCAACATGCATCACAGTTGCATCAATCGTAACAGGTAAATAAATGAGGACGATAATTGTGAGGATTAACCATTTTTTTTGCATAACGCTCTTCGATATCCAAAACTTGGACATGTGTTCAAATTGCGGTTATTATATACACAATTGGACACTTGTCCAACTTTAAATTTTAATGTAGTTTGTGTCGAATTCAGTCAGGTGTAAGAAACATGGCCTATCTTAATCGCGATCAACGCAGAGAAATGATTCTGCAAGCTGCCATGCAAATTGCTTTGGCTGAAGGTTTTACAGCCATGACGGTACGTAGAATCGCAACAGAAGCACAAACCTCTACCGGACAAGTCCATCATCATTTTTCTTCGGCATCTCATTTAAAAGCTGAAGCTTTTTTAAAGCTGATGGAACAGCTTGATGAAATTGAACAAACTCTCCAAACAACTAGCCAATTTCAAAGACTCTTCATCTTATTAGGTGCAGAAAATATAGACAGGCTTCAGCCCTACTTACGTTTATGGAATGAAGCTGAACTCTTAATTGAACAAGATATTGAAATACAAAAAGCGTATAACCTCGCCATGCAAAGTTGGCATCAAGCTATTGTGCAATCGATCGAATGCGGTCAAAAAGAAGGCGAATTTAAAAATAGGTCTAATTCCACAGATATTGCGTGGCGACTCATTGCCTTTGTGTGTGGATTAGAAGGGATTTATAAACTTGGTTTACAAGGTTTAGTTGAAGAAGATTTTAAGCGTCATACCGAAGCAATTATTCGCCTAGAATTATTATAAATGTTGAGCTGGCATTGCTTAAAAATACCAGCTTTAAAATACTAAAATTAGAACCAGCCTTTACGGCCTTTTAAAATTTGGTCGGTGCAACGTAAAGCTTCTTGGGTCAGGCCCCACAAACGATAATCGCCTGTGATTGAACCAATCTGGAAGTTATGGGTATAAGCAAAGCTGAGGTCACGCTCAGGATCACACCACGCTCCTGAACCATTGTAACCAATATGCCCAAATCCATTTTTAGCTCGTTTACCCATGGTAATAATACGGTGATATCCTAAGCGCCAATTCATCGGTATTGGCATGACACGATCACGTGCATAACTTTGAATAGTACTAAGTTCTTTAAATACTTCTGGGCGAATCAATTGCTGTCCATCCCATTCACCTTGATTTGCTAGCATCGCATAAATTTTAGCAAGGCTATTTGCAGTAAATGTCCCGTTCGCTGCCGGAATGACTGCTTGCAGTCCCTCATCACTAAAGAAACTAAAATTTTTCATTCCTTTTGGAATCATGGCATCCTGAAAGTCTTGCGGGTCTTGACCCGTCCATGTAATCACTTTTTCAGAGAGTGAACTCTTACGCATCTGTGGCTTTTTAGGTTTTTCAACTTGAGTAGATGCTGGTTTTTCTGGTTTTGGTTGAATAATTAAACGTGCTACACGATCCAACTCATTTGCAGGCGTTCCAAAATAGGCACCATCTAGCTGTAATGGCTCAACAAGATATTTTTGCATGAGCTGATCTAGAGATTGACCAGTTGCTTTTTCAAGTACGCCACCGACAATCCAACCGAATGTTAAAGCTTGATAAGCATTGCCCTCTCCTGCAAGGAATCTTGGCTTAGTCGCCGCGACCACCTCTAACATATGTGACCAGTCGAGCATTTCTCTCGCACTTTCGATGATATTTCGAACATCAAACATGCCGCTTTGGTGGCTTAGCACATGACGCAAAGTCATTTGCTCTTTTCCATTTTGAGCAAACTCAGGCCAATAGGTCGCAATCGGTTTGTCGTATTCTAAAAACCCTTCACTTACCAAAATATGCGCTAAAGTTGCAAGTACACCTTTACCCGTAGAGTAGCAAACTGCCAATGTGTCAGGTTGCCAAGCTTCAGTTTGTGATTTTAGACCGGTGTAGATATCTACAACTTTTTGGCCTCTAAAATAAACCGCTAATGCAGCTCCACCTTGTCCGGTTCTAGCATCTTGAAGACGGCTAAACTGGTGAGCTAAATCAATAAAACGTTCATCCAAAATACCATGATAGTTATGGGTATCGGCCAGTAAAATCTCTTTAATCACATGAAGTTCCTTGCATTTTTTGTTATTTTGCTCAAAAGCAGCCCAAACCTCTGTTCAGGCTGCTGATATTTTTATAACGCTTTTACAGTTCCTGCAACATGCGGTTTTTGTGATTTGGCATTACGAATCAAGAAATCAGTCTTTTTATCTGCATTTGCAGTTAAAAACTCAACTTTTGACGGTAAGAACATTGGCAGCTTAAACCATACATCTGCTTCATAAGCATTTGGTAATTCAAGATTCGCTAATGCTTTCGCTTTACTCCACATGCCATGCGCAATGGCTTGCTTAAAGCCAAAAGCTTTTGCTGTAATAGCATGAATATGAATTAAGTTAAAATCACCAGACACTTTCGCATAACGGCGACCAGTGTTTTCTAAAATATTCCACTCTACCTTTGGAACATAAGCTGGTGCTTGTTCTTCTTTGGCTTTCTCACCCACTCTTTTCTCGACTTTTTGGCGAGATAAATAAGTTGTTAAGCCTTCCATCACCACTTCATTGCCAACTTTTGCTGTGGTAATAAAGTCAAACTGAACACCTTTGTCATGTGGTTTTAATTCCCCAAATTTACATGACAGAGTGAGTTTTTCAGTTACGCCAATCGGTCTGGTCTGTTTAATCTGGTTACGGATATGCACTAAACCTAAAATTGGAAATGGAAATGCTTCTGCCGTCATCATATGCATTTGCAAGCTTTGAGAAAGCACAGCCAAATAAATTGCTGGTACAAAGCCATTATTTTGAAAGCCACATACTTCGTTATAAGCTTTGAGATGGTTCTGATCAATTTCTAAAGTATCTACCACATATTCAACTTGCGGTAAGATTTTTGGGCCTTTAGGTTTTTTAAAAATTAAACCTTGCACTACTTTTGGATAAGCCAATGCCGCTTTTGGTAGCTGGCTAAAATGACGAGTATTCATACCTAACCTTTTATAATTTATAAATTCTTGAATAAAAAAGGGATGCACAAGCACCCCTATTTAGCTAAAAGTGCTTAAGCGCCCAACAAGCTTTGACCGCACACGCGTACAACGTTGCCATTTACACCTGTAGAAGCAGTTGATGCAAACCATGCAATTGTTTCTGCTACATCAACAGGTAAACCACCTTGTTGCATTGAGTTCATACGGCGACCAGCTTCACGAATTGCAAATGGAATCGCAGCAGTCATTTGAGTCTCGATAAAGCCAGGTGCTACTGCGTTAATGGTAATACCATTTTTTAGAATAGGCGCAGTAAATTTAACTAGACCAATCACACCAGCTTTAGATGCAGCATAGTTGGTTTGACCAAGGTTACCAGCAATACCACTAATTGATGATACACAAACAATGCGGCCATTTGCATTTAGACCATCGTTTTCTAACAAGTAGTCGTTTACGCGTTCAGCAGCAGACAAGTTAATGTTAATGACTAAGTCCCAAAGCTCTGGCTTCATGTTTGCCAAAGTTTTGTCACGTGTAATACCTGCGTTATGAACAATAATATCTAAACCGCCTTGTTTAGCCGCAGCAGCTTTAATTTTTTCGCCCGCATCAGCAGCTGTAATGTCAATTGCCAATGTAGAACCGCCAATGTCAGCAGCTACACGGTCAAGATCAGCTTGTTGTTGTGGTACGTCTAAACAAATAACATGCGCACCGTCACGTGCCAACACATGTGCAATTGCCTCACCAATACCACGGCTTGCGCCAGTTACTAATGCAGTTTTTCCAGCAAGCGGTTTTGCCCAATCAACATCAACCACATCTGCTTTAGAAACACGAATCACTTGACCAGATACATACGCTGAACGCGGAGAAAGCAAGAAACGTAATGTTGATTCAAGGTTTGCAGCAGCACCTTCGTCTACATACACAACTTGAGCAGTAATACCCTTTTTAAATTCTTTACCTACAGATTTGATAAAGCCTTCAAGTGCACGCTGAGCAATCGCTTGTTTTACAGTTTTCGCAGTTTCAGGCGTTGTACCAATAACAATCACTCGACCAGAAGTCGCAACTTGACGTGCAATCGGATTAAAGAATTTATAAAGTTCGTTTAACTGTTCTGAGTTTTGAATACCAGATGCATCAAATACAACTGCTTTGAATTTTGATTCTTTATCGCCTGCATTGAATGGACGTAAATTTAAACCAACTTTTGCAGCTTCTTGTTGTAATGCAACATTATTGCCTACATAGCTATCTGCATGAATATTGCTAAGTACTTGTGCAATCGCACCAGACAAAACGCTTGACGGCGCCGTGCCAACCAATACTGCACCTTTCACTACTGGCTGAGCACTTTCAAAACGCTCTAATACAACAGGCGAAGGTAAACCCAGATTTTTAACAACGAATTTACCAATAGGAGATTGCGTAAATGCTTGGTATTGATCAGTCATGATTATTATCTCTCAAAGAAATGAATTTTCTACGACAGGCTTCATTATGTTATGAGATGGATAGAAACAATATGAAAGCAGTCGTTCATTAGAGTTACTCCAAATCATACTTGAGTTCATCTTTGGATGTCTTGACCTGAATGCTATCTACAATGTCATTCTAGTCAATACAGGTCTATTTGAATTGTGTTAAGGTAGCTAACAAGAATATCGTTATTATGCTTGGAAAAGCCTTATGAGCAAAACAACTCAAGAAAATCCAGCAGTCGAGAATTCTGCTCAGGAAAAAGTGTCAAATACATCAAAGTCGGCTTCTAACACGGCTAAGCGTAACAGCACTACTCCTAAAGCAGCAACTAATACACCAAAAACGACACGTACTCGTTCAACGACTGCACCTGCACGTAGCCCTCGTAGTAAGAGCGCTGCTTCAGCAACACCGTCTACATCTTCAAATGTAGCTGCAGCACCAAAAGCAACAAAAACCAAAACTTCTGTTCAACAGGATAAAACCATGAGTCAAAACACTGTTCGCCGCGTTGCAATCCTTGGTGGCAACCGTATTCCATTTGCACGTTCAAATACTGCCTACTTTAAAGCGTCTAATTCTGACATGCTGACAGCAGCATTGAATGGTTTGGTTGAGCGCTTTAACTTACAAGGTAAACGTATTGGCGAAGTTGTTGCGGGCGCTGTTTTAAAACATAGCCGTGACTTCAACATGACTCGTGAAGTTGTATTGAGCACAGATCTTGCTCCTGAAACTCCTGCTTACGACATCCAAATTGCATGTGGTACAGGTTTACAAGCAGCATTTGTTGTTGCTAACAAAATTGCGCTTGGTCAAATCGACGTAGGTATTGCAGGTGGCGTAGATACAACTTCTGACGCACCGATTGCTGTAGGTGATGGTTTACGTAAAGTTTTACTTGAGCTTAATGTTGCTAAAACAGGTAAAGACCGTCTTAAAGCTCTCACAAAAATTGATTTTAAAAAGCTTCTTGATGCACCAAGCAATGGTGAACCACGTACTGGCCTTTCAATGGGTGAGCACCAAGCAATCACTGCATTAGAATGGGGTATCACTCGTGAAGCACAAGACGAGCTAGCTGCAAGCAGCCATCAAAAACTTGCTGCTGCTTATGAGCGTGGTTTCTTTGATGACTTAATGACTCCATTCTTAGGTCTTAACCGTGACAACAACTTACGTCCTGACAGTACAGTTGAAAAACTTGCTAAGTTAAAACCAGTTTTCGGTAAAGGCGAAACTGCAACAATGACAGCGGGTAACTCAACTCCGTTGACTGATGGTGCTTCTGTGGTATTGCTTGCTTCTGAAGAATGGGCAAAAGAAAACGGACATGAAGTTTTAGCTTATCTTTCTTTCTCTGAAACAGCAGCTGTTGACTTCATTGGCAAGAACGGTCCTAAAGAAGGCTTATTGATGGCTCCTGCTTATGCAGTACCTCGTATGCTTAAGCGTGCTAACCTTAAGCTTCAAGACTTCGATTTCTACGAAATCCATGAGGCATTTGCATCTCAAGTACTCTCTACCTTAAAAGCTTGGGAAGATGAAAAATTCTGTAAAGAACGTCTTGGCTTAGATGCACCTTTAGGTTCAATTGACCGCTCTAAACTGAACGTAAATGGTTCATCTTTAGGTGCGGGCCACCCATTTGCTGCCACTGGTGGTCGTATCTTGGCTACTGCAGCTAAATTAATTAATGAAAAAGGTTCAGGCCGCGCATTAATCTCGATCTGTACAGCAGGTGGTGAAGGTGTGGTTGCGATTGTAGAAAAATAATTTCTATTTATCGACCTAACAAAATAAGCACCCATCTGGGTGCTTATTTCATTTCAATCTCTGTGAATTAATGAAGTGATGCTGCTTTAGCATTTGGGAAAAACTTATCTTCAATATGGTCATAGCACCACTGGAAAATAAAGGTATAAACCAAAATACATAAGGTCAAACCTATATCTAAAATAAATGCATCAATCACTGTCATCTGCATCATATATGCAATCATTGGAACAGTCGCAATCAGCAAACCACCCTCAAAACCAATCGCATGTAAAATCCGCACAGGGATCGTTCTTTCCCAATTAAATTTATGCTCTACTTTTTCGAAATAGTGGTTAAAAATCATATTCCAGAAAACTGAAACCACTGCCATAAACACACCGAGTGTTCCGGTCACTTCCATCGGCATGTTAAAAATAAAACTTAATGCAATCGCAATGATGACCAATAAAATTCCTTCATAACTGATTGCATGAATGAGTCTTCTCTTGGAAATCAACATTTTTAAATACTCAATAATTACTTGGATAATGTGCATTTTATTTTTATAATTTTGATTAATCCAATCAGGTTCTTTCAATTTTTTTGACAGATGAATATTAATCAAGAACAACTTCTCATGTTCCAAGCCGTTATGGAAACAGGTTCATTTTCAGCAGCAGCAAGGAAACTCGGTAAAGTCCCCTCTGCTGTGAGTATGTCGATTGCTAATTTAGAAATTGATCTGAACCTGACTTTATTTGAACGTAAAGGCCGCGAACCTACTCCTACAGCCGAAGCACGAGTGCTATATGAAAAAACGGCGCAACTATTGATTGAAATGAATCAATGGAAACAGCACGCGCATGCATTAAGTACTGGGCTGGAACCTAATCTTACTATTGTTGTGGTGTCTGAGCTGCTACATACCAATTGGACCGACTATGTTTGCCTGCTAGAAAGTCGCTTTCCCGATCTACAAATTAATATTGTGTCTGCCCCTCAAGAAGATGCGCTTCAAATGTTGTTAGATGGATCTGCCCAACTGGCCCTTATGTTTGAACGTGAGCATTTAGACAATAGAGAACAGTTTGTTGAACTCAAACGTGAAGCCTTAATTCCAGTTATTTCAAAAACCCATTCGCTCGCAAGCCAAGAGCATGTCTCATATGAGCAGATTTTGGGTACAAGACAAATTGTGGTGGCAAGTCGAGATGAAACATTAAAACCCGAATTATTATTTTCAAAACATTACTGGCGTACAGACAACCACCACTCTGCTTGCTTAATGATTTTACGTAATTTAGGTTGGGGCGTACTTCCGCAAGAGATGTTTAAAGAAAATCCTGAGTTAAACAATAAGCTTAAAGCATTAGATGTATTTGATTTTACGCCTCGATTTGAATATTACGTTGATTTGGTCTGGAGCCGCGAAAGTGAACTCGGTGCTGCTGCACGGTTTTTGATTGACTATATTCGTAATAAGCGAATGCAACCAGCTCCGTAAAATCATTTCAATTTAGATGCAGAACCTAAACGTTTTTCTTTGAAACATAACAATTGATATATCGACAGTATGGATAGAGTTTGTGCTATAAAGAAAACATAAGATTTTTTATTGAAGATGTTGAATATCAATGACTCATACAGCACTTGACCAATTAAAAACATTAACGACCGTTGTTGCTGACAGTAGCGACCTTGAAGCAATTCGTAAATTTCGTCCCTTAGATGCTACGACGAATCCTTCGTTAATTACCGCTGCGGCAGAACAACCAGAAAGTAAAGAGCTCATTGAAGATGCTTATTATCAAGCCAAAGAAGAAGGCTATAAAAATGATGAACTGATTGAAAGAACCATTGATATTTTAACCGTAAAATTTGGTGTAGAAATTTTAAAACTTATTGAAGGCCGTGTTTCTACAGAAGTCGATGCTGCACTTTCATACGACACCGAAGCAACCATTCAAAAAGCACATGAATTATGTGAGCTTTATAAAGGTTATGGTATCGATCAGTCACGTATTCTGATTAAAATTGCATCAACTTGGGAAGGTATTCAAGCGGCTAAAGTGTTAGAAGCTGAAGGTATTGCTTGTAACCTCACTCTCCTTTTCGGTTTACATCAAGCCCAAGCGTGTGCAGATGCCAAAGTTACTTTAATCTCACCTTTTGTAGGCCGTATTTTAGACTGGTACAAAAAAGCTGAAGGTGTAGATTCTTACCCAATCGAGAAAGATCCAGGTGTGGTTTCAGTTAAGAAAATCTACACTTACTACAAGCAGCAAAATATTCCAACTCAAGTCATGGGTGCGAGCTTCCGTAGCATCGACCAAGTGCTAGGCCTTGCAGGATGTGATTTGCTTACGATCTCTCCAAGCTTGCTAACGCAGCTTGAACAACATACGCGTACAGTCGATGCAGCACTTGATGCGAACAAAGCAAAACAGGCAGAAGCGATTGTTAGACCAGCTCAAGATGAGCAAAGTTTTAAAGATGAACTTAACCATGACTTAATGGCATTCCAACTTTTACAAGGTGGTGTTGATGGCTTTATTAAAGCGCGAGATCAATTAAGTCTTTTATTACGTCAATCTTTTGGAATTGATGCAGAAATTAAATCTTAAAAACTGCACTTTTCATACAAAATTACCGATTTTTGTTATCATGACAAAAATCGGTTTTTTATTGGGTTTCTCGTGTTCGGCATAACAGACTTAACAACATATATTATTGGTACATTCCTAATTGTGTTATTGCCAGGACCCAATTCTCTTTATGTGATGTCTATTGCTTCACGCTATGGTATTAAAACCGGATATATGGGTGCACTTGGTATTTTTACCGGCGACTTAATTTTAATGCTCTGTACTGTACTTGGTGCAGCTTCTTTATTAAAAGCATTCCCTTGGGTTTTTATTGTACTTAAACTCGTCGGCGCACTTTACTTGTCTTATTTAGGTTTTAAGCTTTTACAAGGCAGTATTCAGCGCTGGAAATTACGTAATCAACCCCAAGCAGAAATGGCTGATTTACCTGCTTTAGATAAAGTTCACCCTTATAAAACAGCCTTAAGTATTAGTTTACTCAACCCTAAAGCGATTTTATTTTTCCTGTCTTTCTTTGTGCAGTTTGTTGAACCGGATTATGCCTATCCAGCTTTAAGCTTTTTAATTTTAGCGGTGATTTTACAAATTATTAGCTTCAGTTATTTAACTGCGCTTATTTTCTCTGGAATTAAACTTTCAACTTTTTTCAAACAAAACCATAAAATTGCAGCAAGCGGAATTTTCTTAGTTGGCATTTTATTTTTCGGATTTGGTTTAAAGCTGGCAACTTCAACAATGTAAGCTGCCGAGTCAAGGAAGTCAGAATCTATTAAGTTGTTAAAATGCCAGCATGCCATCTGTTTTAACTTCATTGAGCACAAAAAATGTTCTTACCTGTCTTACCCCGGGTAAAGCAATAATTTTTTCACTATGGAAACGGTTAAAAGCAGCCAAATCTTTAACACGAATTTTTAGAAAGTAGTCGACTTCTCCGGCAACCAAGTAACATTCAAGAACATTCTCTAAATCACCTGCTGCTTGTTCAAATGCCTGAAAGCTATCAGGTGTCGAGCGATCCAGCACTACTCCGACCAAAACAATAGTCTCACGTTGCACCATACCCGGATTGATTCGAGCACGCACATCCAAGATGGCCCCAATCTTAAAAAGACGCTGAGTATGGTTCCAACATGACGAAGTACTAATGCCAACAAGTTTTGCCAGTTCAGCATTACTTAAACGTCCATTCTCTTGTAAACAGCGCATAATTTTCAATTCAAGAGGTGTTAAATTTTCAGCCTGCTCATCCATAAAACAATATCCCAAATTCACCTTTTGTTATGAAATAAATAATATCATTAATGGCTATTTAAAAAATATTCTTTCATTTTAAAGTCAAAAATAGAAAGCACCTTCTTAAAAAAAATTGTTAGATTTACCTAGCTGAGAACATAGGCAGAAACATATTAATTTTTCAGGGACTTAGAACATTTAGCTATGCAAAAGATTCTTCAAGATTTCTCAATACCAGCCGTATTTGCTGGTTTTATTACCTTTCTTATTGGTATTAGTGTTTCGGCTATTTTAGTGATTCAGGCTGCTCAAGCTTTAGGTGCGTCAGCTGAACAAATCACCTCATGGTTTTGGGCTTTAGGCTTAGGTATTGGTTTATCAGGACTCATCCTTTCTTGGAAATTTAAATATCCCGTAGCAACAGCTTGGTCAACTGCGGGCCTCGCTTTAATTATGGCAACAGGTAGTGGCTATAGTTTAAATGAAGCAATTGGCGCTTTTTTAGTAGGTGGTTTACTTACTGCGATTTTAGGCTTTTCAGGTATATTCCAAAAAGCGCTTTCCTATATACCACAAAGCTTAACCAGTGCCATGCTTGCCGGAGTTTTGCTTAAGTTTGGGATTTCGCTTTTCGCGAGCTTGCAAAATGATTGGACATTTGTTTTATCTTTACTCGCTATTTATGTCATTACAAAAAGATTATGGCCGCGTTACAGCATTGTATTTACCGCACTGGCTGGTATTGCCCTCTGCCCTGTCTTTTTAGACTTTCATATGCCTACTCTTGAGTGGTCCTTGGCTAAACCCGTTTGGATTAGTCCTGAATTTAGCTGGTCAGCACTTTTAGGCTTAGCATTACCACTTTTTGTGATTAGCATGGCGTCGCAATATTTACCCGGTATAGCCATGATCAAGAGTTATGGCTATAAACCGCACGTTAATCAACTGATTGGTTGGACTGGTTTAACTCAAGTTGTGCTTGCACCTTTTGGATGTTACAGCGTTAATATTGCTGCGATAAGTGCTGCCGTAAGCTTAGACGACCAAGTTCATCCTGATCCAAGCAAACGTTATATTGCGGGTATAAGCTGTGGCTTTTTTTATGTGTTGATGGGGCTATTTGCTGCAACTCTCACAAGCTTGCTGATGTCTTTTCCTCATATTTTTATTGTAGCGCTAGCAGGCATTGCCTTACTTGGTACGATTAGTCAAAACATTGCGCTTGCGTTTGGTCCAGTTGAAGACCGCGAAGCGGCATTATTTACCTTTTTATGTAGTGCATCAGGTATCCAATTTTTCGGTGTTGGTTCAGCTTTCTGGGGACTGGTTGTCGGTATTGTTGTATTTATAGTCCTTAAATTTAAAGCTAAAAAATAAGGCTTAAACGAAAGAGTTTGCGCTTTATCATTTAGAGAAATTCATAAAAAATTAAGCGCAAACTCTCGTTAAATTAGTTAATTGTGTTTTTATCCCAAAACGCTTGTCGTATTTGCGGCATTGCATTTAAGTGATTAATGATGTGCTGTGCTTCTTCTGCTTCGATTGAAGTTGCAATTAGCGTTACTTCTATTTCAACCTCTTTTTCTCCAAAAGGCGTGACATCAATATCTTTAGCAGGATAATTATGATGCTTTAAGGTTAGATTTAATTCATCCATAACGACCTTGCTCTGACTTCGGTCACATATAATGTAGATTACATGTAAAACTTCTGTGTCATCGTCTAACGGACGACGGTCAATAATATGGACAATCGGCCTTAATAGCGTATTGGCAGATAAAATAAAGGCTGTCGCCAATATTGCTTCAATAATTAAATCAGCACCCGCGGCAGCACCTACTGCCGCAGAACACCATAAAGTCGCTGCGGTATTTAAACCGTGGATGTTGCCTTCTTGGCGCATAATGACACCCGCACCCAAAAAACCAATACCCGAAACAACATAGGCAATTACCCGAACAGCTCCATCTGCTCCAGTAAGATTAATTGCAATATCTACAAAAATTGCTGCACCTACCGCAACTAGAACATTTGTTCGAAGACCAGCTGTACGTTGCCTATACTGACGTTCGAACCCAATTAACGCCCCTAAAATAAAAGCAGCCGAGAGACTAATTAAAGTATCAATAATATTTGATAAGTCTGTATGTTGTAGAAATTGCAATTTCATTTTGCACCTATTGTTTTATTGCCAGCCATAACGGCGGATATAGATTTTCTTTACCCATTGAGTAACACACATATAAGCACCTAAAATTACAGGTAAATATAAAAAATAACTTAAAGGTAAAGCTTGTAGTTTTAAATAGCTTGCTAAAGGACCCATTGGTAAGAAAATCCCGATACACATAATCACCGCTGTCATTATTAATAATGGAGTCGCGGCACGACTCTGAATAAATGGAATTTGAGCTGTGCGGATCATATGGACAATTAATGTCTGGGTAAGTAAACCCACCACAAACCAGCCTGATTGGAATAGCGTCTGATGTTCAGGAGTGTTTGCTGAAAATACAAACCACATTAACCCAAAGGTAATCATGTCAAAAATGGAGCTAATCGGTCCAAACACCACCATAAAGCGGCCAACTTCTTCAGGTTGCCAACGCTGTGGTTTTGCAATTAGCTCTTCATCCACATTGTCAAAAGGAATCACAATTTGTGAAACATCATAAAGTAAGTTTTGAATCAATAAGTGAATAGGCAGCATTGGTAAAAATGGAATAAAAGCACTCGCAATAAGTACCGAAAAAACGTTACCAAAATTTGAACTCGCCGTCATTTTGATATACTTCAGCATATTGGCAAAAGTTCTACGGCCTTCAATCACACCTTTTTCAAGAACCATCAGGCTTTTTTCAAGCAAGATTAAATCTGCAGACTCTTTAGCGATATCTACTGCGGTATCTACTGAAATACCAATATCGGCAGCACGTATAGCAGCGGCATCGTTAATACCGTCTCCTAAGAAACCAACCACGTGACCATTTGCTTTTAACTGCTCAACAATACGTTCTTTGTGAACCGGACTTAATTTCGCAAAAATGTGGTATTGCTCTACTGCTCTTTTGAGTTGTTGATCAGTTAAGGTTTCAATTACACCACCCAATAAAACTTGATCATAATTCAGGCCAATTTCTCGGCACACTTTTTGGGTGACAAACTCATTATCCCCAGTCAGCACTTTTACCGTTACGCCATGGACCTGTAAACTCTGTACAGCTTCTTTGGCAGACTCTTTAGGTGGATCAAGAAAAGTAATATAACCTATTAAAATCAGATCATTTTCGTCAACAACTGAATAATTTTCCTGATGATTTTTAAACTCACGATACGCTACTGCCACCACTCTTAAACCATCTCGGTTATAGCGTTGAGTTAATGCCTCAATTGCCACTTCACGTTGCTTTGTTAAAGGCTCTACTTTGCCATTTACCTCGACATAACGGCAAACCTTTAACATTTCCTCAACTGCGCCTTTGGTAATCATACGGGCTTTTTGTTGAGGCGTTTGTACCACGACTGACATACGGCGGCGATCAAAATCAAAAGGAACTTCATCTAACTTCTTGTAACGTAACTTCTGTATTTTGATCTGATCATCAACAGCTTCTAAAACAGCCACATCAAGCAAATTTTTTAGGCCTGTTTGATAATAACTATTTAAAAATGCCTGCATGAGTACAAAGTCTGATTTCTCGCCTTGAACATCAATATGTTGGGATAAAAAGATTTTGTCTTGAGTCAGTGTTCCAGTTTTATCGGTACACAGAACATCCATGGCACCAAAGTTCTGTATCGCATCTAGACGTTTAACAATCACTTTCTTTTTAGATAAGAAAACCGCACCCTTTGCCAAAGTTGAAGTCACAATCATCGGTAGCATTTCTGGAGTAAGACCAACAGCTACAGATAATGCGAATAAAAATGCTTCGGCCCAATCGCCTTTGGTGAAGCCATTAATGAAAAGTACAACAGGTGCCATCACCAACATAAAGCGAATGAGCAACCAACTTACTTTATTGACACCCATTTGAAATGCAGTCGTGCTCCGATCAGTAGCCGTAACTCGATGAGCCAATGCACCGAAATATGTTTGGATACCCGTACTTAAAACCACTGCCTGAGCTGAACCAGAAACAATATTGGTCCCCATGAATACAATATTATCTAGCTCTAAAGCGCTGGTTTCTTCAAGATTTTTCTGCAAAGGAAATTTCTCGACAGGCATTGATTCACCAGTCATTGCAGCTTGAGAGACAAACAAATCTTTAGCAGACAAAATTCTACAATCCGCAGGAATCATGTCACCCGCAGATAATAAAATCACATCACCCGGCACTAAATACTGAATTGGTATTTCAAATTGGTGAGGGGTTTGGTTTTTAGTATCAATGCCATAACGCTCATGCATAAGTTCTAAATCTTCTGCACTGACTTGATGGCGCAATACAGTAGCAGTATTACTGACCATTGCCTTTAAGGCATCCGCAGCTTGATTTGACTTTGCTTCTTGCCAGTAACGAAGTAGTGTTGAAAGAATTACCATCACACTAATAATGGTTGAACCTGTTAGATCATCGGTAAAGAAAGCAATCAATGCCAACAGGCTAAGTAAAATATTGAACGGATTACGGTAGCAATACCAAAGGTGTTGCCACCAAGTTAATGGCTTTTCATGAGTAACTTCATTAAGTCCCACCGTCATTTGTTGGGTATACGCTTGCTCTTCTGTAAGCCCTGTCAAATGAGTATCGAATTGTTTTAATAGATCATTCGTTTGAGCCCTTGATGCATTAAGCAAACGCTTAGATAAATTTTTGCTAATTTCTTGAGCATAACTAGATTGATGTAGCTCTTTAAAAGATCGATTACGACCGAAAAAACGCATCAAATGAAATCTTTGTAAAAATGATGTGAAGAGTCGTTGCCAGAATTTCATCACGAAATCCTCCATTTTTTAGGCGTACAAAGCTCTCGACCTTATTGAAAATAAAGTCTTTTAAATTTTTTAATTTAGAAAGGAATAGGAGATCGTAGACTTACGATGAAGAAGAGAAAATTAGCCCAAAGCCCGACCAACGTTGACGGAATGTCACATAACTGAACATGGTCCGAATGCTTTGAATCGCATGAGACGAATTGTTTACCAAGATTAAAATCTGGTAGATATAACGGTCGTGTATGGAAGCGTATAAAAACATTGGCTTCTCCCCATTTCTAGCGAGAAACTAAACAGATAAATGCTGAAGTGAATGATTACAAATCAAGTAATTTGTATAGGTTTAATCTAATTTTTAACAAAGCTATCTCATTGCAAGATAGCCTCTCCTAAAGGTTACCTTGCTCAGTATTGGCTTTGGTTTAATTGATAATTAAACTCGAACCTCGAACAACTACCCATTTAGGATCTCCGTTAAATAAACTCGCGGCAAGTATAGGTTTTACTCTACAAGGCACAAGATTTTTTTTGTAATTTTTTATTAATTCATCAGTGACTATAAATCACAGTTCTCTAACCACCACTGTTTTCGCCATCTTGTCATGCCATCCTTGTTTTTTAGCATCAAATGCGACCCAAATAAGACCGATACAAAACACTAAAATAGATGGAATATATCCGATATAGCGAATGAGAGATTGTACGAAAGTTAACTTATTACCTGTCTTTTCATCGAGAACTTTTAAACGCATTAGACGTTTTCCTGGTGTCCCTGCAAAGTAGATCCAACACAAAACAGTATATAAAAATGGAAATGCATAATTTACGATCATATCAAACCAATAGTTTTGCGGTTTACTACTCATACCTGTAGCAAATATGAGATCGTAATCTCCATGATAAAAGATCCATGCGGCTGGAATAATTGCTAAAAAAAGAATAAGAGTATCAATGATCATTGCGCCAAATCTTAACCAAAACCCTGCATATTCATATTTATAGGTCATGTGTTCACCTCGCTTTTGTTATTTTTACCTAATGCCACAGTAACTAATTTATTGGTCTTTCATCGTAATTGAAATCTTTTTATTTTTAAATACTTAATGTATTTTTTAATTTCCGGTTTTATTTAGAATTGTAATAAGATTTTTGAAAAATAAAAGCTACATCAATTTAAGTTAAAATAATATATATCATATTAAAATATTTAAATTACACCTCATTTGTATGAGGTGAAAACTAATTATATTTATTAATTTAATCATTTATAACCAATGATTATTTCCAGAATAAAACATCAATTTTAAATTCTTTTTTTAGCAAAAAAGCTGCACAAATAAGCCCAATACCGATGATGATTAAAAACATGCTTAAACTTAATAATCCTCCCACAGCAGAGCAAAAGCCTAAAATAGCTAAAATATAAAATAAAATTACACTAATACTTGGCATTCAATTTATTCCACTACTTAAAAATAAAAGCAATTTATTCTATCGAGTCTGTAAAGGAATGCTGTTTTCAAATGTTGATTACACCCCATATTTGTATCAACTTAAAAACAATATGTTAATAATTCCTACTAAATGTAAACAACAAAAATATAAATGTGATAAATATCACATTTATATTTTATTTAACTTCAAAATAATGTTTTTCAGTAATAAGTTTTATTTTTAGATTTTTATATAATCGATCTTTTGAGTTTTCTAACGAAGGAACAACTTTTTCTGCAAACTTATCATCTGCCATGAGTCTTGCATAAGTTTTATATCCAATCACTAGCTTTTCTGGCTCTTTACCAGTTTGGCGAAATTCCTCGATAAGTTTACTGACTTTCTTTGCTGTTAAATCGGCCATATCTTACTACTTCCCCCTTACATATGATTCGGTTATACGATTTCTGTGTGACAAAAATATGAAAGGTAATTTATTGTAAAGTTCTTCTAAAAAATTAAATTGGGCTTAGTCTCAACTCCCTCTTTATCAATCTCAAACAAAAGCATTAAAAATCAAATATATAATTAAATACTATTTAATTTAACTACAAGTGAATTGAATTGATTTCTACCTTTAAACAAATGTGTTAATCTTTAAGTAAGAAAAGCTTCATACATATAACAACTTGTAAATAAGAGGAATAACATTATGAATTACCGACATATTATTGTACCTGTAGATGGTTCTGAGATTTCTTTGGCAGCAGCACGACAAGCGGCCCATATCGCTAAAGCTTTTGGTAGTAAACTTACAGCAATTAGTCTGGTTGCAGTGGACCCGTTTAGTGGTGTCGATTTCTATTACATCTCTCCTGTTGTAAAAGATTATTTTGTTGAAGCGCGTGCTAATGCAGAAAAAACACTTGCGAAAGTAAAAGCCCTATGCGCTGAAGAAGGTGTTGATATTGAAACACAAATTATTCAAGGTGAAATCTCATCTGATGGCATTCTTAAAGCTGTAGAAGAGTTGGGTTCAGACCTGATTGTTATTGGTTCACATGGTCGTAAAGGTTTCCAAAAACTTATTTTGGGTAGTTTTGCGCAAGATGTTCTAAACAGCACTAAAATCCAAGTTTTGGTGGTAAAAGAATAATTGCTGAGTCGACTAAAAGCCTAATCCATTGATTAGGCTTTTTATCGTAAAAAATGCATAAGTTTTACACAGCTTAAAAACCGTTATACACTATTGTTCTCTTTCCCTCTATTTTGTGAGTCACGCCAATGAAGTAAGTCTTTTTTCTCATCAATTTTCTCTTTTTTGATGTGCAAAATAGACTATTCTTTAGTGACTTAGCGTCTTTATTTAAAGCTTTACATTCCTATTTTGTACATCCTGTATTTATGAGGTTCTTATGACTCAGCAGGCATGTGTAATATCACAACTCACTTTGGAGTTTCCTTCAAAAGTGATGTTTAAAGACTTGAATTTCTCACTTGAGCATCATCAAGTATCAGCCTTAATTGGCCGCAATGGTCAAGGTAAGTCTTTACTTATGCAATTGCTTCACAAGATTTCACCCACTACAGAAATGCATATAAGTGGTCAAATAAACTGGCAAACAAACCATGCATATTTATCTCAGCTCACTCGTCTCCAATCAGACGCAATTGCAGAAGCTTTAGAGGTCAACCATCTTTACAAGGCTTTTCAAAGAGTGGAACAAGGTGAAGCTGGATATGATGATTATGATTTGTTAGAAGGACATTGGGATCTTCCTAATATTTGGGAAGCTTTACTACGATCTGCTCAGCTACCAACCGATTTAGACTTCCCTGTTAAGCAGTTAAGCGAAGGCCAAAAAACCAAGTTAGCCTTATCCGCATTATTTTTAAAAACTGATCATTACCTATTACTTGATGAGCCAAGCAACCATCTCGATCAAGAAGCTAGACAGTGGCTAATTGCTCAGTTAAAGAAACATCCTGCAGGCGCTTTTATTATTAGTCATGATCTGACTTTGTTAAATGAAGTCGACCATATTTATCACTTAAATGAGCATGGCCTACAGCACACTACAGGAAATTATGAAAAATTTTATGAGCAATATCAGTCCCAAATCGAGGCTTTAGAACAGTCAGTACATCAGCATCAACGTGAAGTTAAGCACATGAAGCAAAAGCAGCATGAAGTTTTAATGAAAGCCCAAAAACGTGAGCGTGCTGGCAACAAACTTCGTGACTCAAACTCGCAAGCTAAAATTTTGCTCGATTTTAAAAAAGAACAGGCTGGGCAAAGCATAGGAGCAATTCATTCTCAACATCAGCGTCAAATCGATCAAAGCCAGCAAGACTTGAAGAGTAAAAAAGTACTTCTAGAAACTGTTAAGCCCCAACAATTTATATTCCCCTCTTTACACAAAAGAACAGGAGAAATTCTTAGAATTGATAACTTAAAACTCAACTATGGGACACAACAACCAATTCATCTCGCCTTAAGAGCTTGTCAAAAGATTCATTTGGTTGGCCGAAATGGTATTGGGAAATCAACTTTGCTGAAACAGATTGATCAATCTGCTGTAACTGCTACAGATGAAATTAAACTGTTTGTAAATTGCTTTTATCTCGACCAGAACTTTAGCTTTTTATTAGACCATCTCTCTGCTGTTGAAAACTTAAGAAATATTAACCCAAATATTACTGAGTTAGAGTGGAGAAATTTATTAGGTCAGCTTCGGATTCGTGGTGATAAAAGCACATATCCCTTAGCTCAACTCAGTGGTGGTGAGAAGTTAAAAGTTGCTTTACTAGGTTTGAGCCATGCTCAGCCTATGCCTGAACTTTTATTACTTGATGAACCAGAAAACCACTTAGATATCGAGTCAAGAGAGCTATTTGCAAATGCTATTTCTAGTTATGAAGGTTCTGTACTATTAGTTTCACATGATTTAAGTTTTGTTGAAAAATGCGGGATTGTTGATTCAATTTATTTAAATTAACACTACGCTATTTTTATGCCTATATAAAAGCTCTAACTATTAGAGCTTTTATATAAATCTTTTAATTATCATTTTATTTTTTTATTATCTAATATTTGTAGATCTAGATTAAAAGAAACTGCTCTATTTCTTTGTGCGCTTTTTTTCATTTGATAAACTTGAACAATATAATCACCATCGACAGGTAGCGTTACTTCACCTGAAAAACCTACAGTCGAACCCACGAATAATGGCTTATCTTTATCAGGCTTTTGACCTGGAGCGAAAATATTAATATAAGCTAAATTACCATAACTATTAATATTAAATTTTAAAATCTGTCCACTTTTTGCAAAAACTCGATATCTTACATCATCATAACCTTGAAACTTTCCGGTTAACGTAGTTTGAGAAGAACCTTTTAAAAAGCTTACTTTAGTCTCAACATTTTTAGCAACTACAGATAATGGTATAGATAAAATCAAACTAGATAGTAATAAAATTTTAATGATTTTTTTCATTTTTAGTCCTCAAAATTATTTTTAAATTATTATAAGAAAGATAATTTTTATTAAATTTAACTTTATGTATAGATTTGATGAGTAGCGTTTGGATTTGTAAGTTATTTCTTCGCTATTCAAAAGTGAGTGTCATTAAACTTAACTTATCAGCTCTTGAAATTTTACAGCCGAAATTTATGGTAATGGCCATAATGAGTCATTTTATCAAAGTGGCTTTAAGTACATGTCCTATAAAAACCGTATGCAATTCAATGCAAGCTATGGAAACCAACTGGCACATATAAAAGAAGATTCATATTTTTCTGTAGTGCTGTCTTATTAACACAGGATTAGTTTGATCCCTAACAATAGCTAGGAATAGCAAGACGCAGCAAAGTTATTTTAAAGCCCATCTAACGATAGGCTTTAAAATTTATAAAAATTAGGAGTCTTTATCCATTGAGTGTGGAGTCGTGGTTTTATCTTGCTGTTTAGTATCATTCTCACCTTGGCAAGCCGCCACAGAAAGCGAAACGATTGCTGCTAAACCTAGGGTAGCGATAATTTTAGTCATATCTCACCTCATACAGTTTTAATTGATTAGCTTATAAATACTGGCTATCAATATTACGATCAGCATAGATTTATAGACTTTTTTGTAGTGTTCACAAAGAAATGTAAAATGAAAAAGTATCCCAAAGATTTTAGTTTATTGAATTCATCTTCAGGATACTGCTTCAAATGATTAAAAAATTAAAATCTGTAGCCCACCCCTAAATATGTAATGATCGGATCAATATCAACTTTAGTTGACCCATGAATTAAGCGAGCGCCCGTATTTTGGTTAATGACATCAATTTGTGTTCGATTATTTAGTTTTGCATAAGATACTGAGGCAACCGTATACCAAGAATCATTAAAATCATAAGTAAAACCGGCAGTAAATATAGGCGCAATCGCATCATCTGCATCTACTTTAACCACCATATTTCCACTAGACTCTTTACGATCCAAGGCAGCCCCAGCCTTACCATCTAATACATTTTGAATCATATGACCTGCAGAGATCAGGTCAGAACGAATTTCGTCATTTAGTTTAATATCATTAAAATGAGCATACATTAAACCCACACCTAAATAAGGTCTAAACTTGTTCACCCCACTCTTCCCAAATTGATATTGTGCTTCAATTGCAGGGGTCCAAGCACGAACACTAGCTGCTTTAGGTTTATTGCCTAAATTGGTAATCGGGACTGCTTGACCTAAGGTAATGCCGTTCGGAAAAAGAATTTTAACTAATTCATGTGGTGACAACGCGACACCGCTTAATGGTGCCAAGATTTCACCTTGACCTTTAATATCGACTTTAGGGGGAATGCCTCCAATAAATTGTAAAGACACATTGTCATTGAGATAATAGTTAAACATAAGCCCTAATGTGTCTGTGTCATCTACTTCAAGGCCGGCATCATTTTGATGCCACTGCTCTAACCCTTGAATCGTTGCCTCACCTGCTACCTCAGGTTTTATATTGCCTTCTTCATCAAGTAGAAGCCCTTTTAAAAAGTCATCATTTAAAGCGAGTTCAAGAAACTCTTTTTGATTAAAAGGTTCACCGCCTACATCTACCTCTGTAGCATTAGGATCAACGGAGTTTAAGAAACTGGTCGGTGAAATACTTCCCACTTTAGCAACTGTTCCATTTTTAACGCTTGTATTGATATTAAATGGATTAGCTTTACCTTGAGGCATTACATGTAACCAACCTGCCGAGACAGAAAACCGTTTTACTCCCTCTGCATAACTCATATTTGCAAATATCAATAATGAGCTGGCTATTACTATTTTCGATAATTTTATTTTCATTTTTATTCCATCCTAGAAATGCATATTGCTAACTCTGCAATATGTTCTTGGAATATAGCCAAGTTATATTTTTTATCAATTAGTATAATTTTTAAGCAAATAAATTTAAGTTAAATCCATCACATTTTCATATATAAATTCATGACTTAGTTATCTTAATTAGCAGACGAACGGTAAAATTTTAGTTAAAAATAATTTTATCAAATGGTAAAAAATAGAGGTGAAAACCAGTACTCTTTTGATACTTAGCTCTTTTTTAGAATTATAAAAAAAGCACCCATAGGTGCTCTTAAAAAATAACTTCATTAAAACTTATATTGTAGTGTTAGCGCCGCATTTCGAGGGGCACCTAAAGTAATTTGGCCATATGCCGGGAAAACACCGTAATATTTTTTATCAAATACGTTGTTAATATTAAGCTGAGCTGAAAAATCTTTTGTAATTTGATAACGGGCCATAAGGTTTACAAGTGCATAATCTCCTTGCTCAACTTTCTCAATAACTTTCTTCGGATTCTTAGCATTAATATAGGTACTGCTTTGCCAATTTATCCCGCCACCCACGGTTATGTTTTCTAATTTGCCCGGTAATTTATAGGTGGTAAATGACTGAATCATCTTGCGTGGAAGTTGGGTATTAACATCGGCATCATTTGCATCTTTGGCAGAGAACTGGCTATAGCCTGCTGTAATATTCCAGTCTGGTGTGATTTGTCCACTTACTTCAACTTCAAAACCTTCACTCGTCGCACCTTTTGCTGCCCGATAATAGATTTCTTTTACCCCGTTACGAGTGACGTCCCCTGCTTCCTGAGCTAAATTATCTTGCTTAATATGATAAAGTGCTAAAGTACCATTCAAACGTCCATCAAACCATGCAGATTTTAGGCCTACTTCAGTACTGTTTCCTTCAACCGGGTCTAAATAGTTACCATCAAAGTCTTTTTTATCTTGGGGCTGAAAAATACTGGTATAACTTGCATAAGCAGTATAAACATCATTGAAATCATAGATAACCCCTGCATAAGGAACAAATTCGTGGTCATATTTTATGGATGAATTACGACCATATATATTCTTTTCATAATTTGTAAAACGTCCACCTAAAATAAATTTTAGAGGCTCAATCGGATTTAAATAAGTCGCAGCGAATAGTGCATTTTGTTCAATATTATATTTCTCATTGAGTGTAGGTGCATTCCACACTGGCTCAGGCATGCTCCCGTTCCATTCAAAGAAATTGCCAATTTCCATTTTTGTATCAGTTGAACGAGCATACGCTGTAAAGTCCTGATTGGAATATTGATAACCCAAAACAACCTTTTGCTCTAAGCCCCACAAATCAAAACTACCATTGAGCTGCAAAGAAGCGTTATCTTGCTCTACCTCAAGGTCATACGCTGATGCATAAGGAGATAGCCCTAGACCAGTATTTTTATCTACACTACCTGAAACATATAAAAGCTTAGAATTAGCATCACGCTTACCATGAGAATAAGACAGTTTAGCTGACCAGTTGTCATTAAATTTATGAGTTAAATCTGCAAATAGGTTGGTATATTTAACATTCCAGCGTGTCCAGTCAGCACTTGTAGTGGTATTTTTAGACCAGTTCGTTTTTGTGCCATCACTAAACCAGACAGGTAAACCTCCCCACATTGGTCCACGCGGATCATCTTCCTGATAACTTACCCCACCCGATAAAAGGGTATTTTCAGATAAATCTGCTTCAGCACTTAACAGTAAAGTTAGCTTTTCTTTAGACAACAAGTCGGTATAGCTGTCGCCTTGTTCATATTGGGCCACTGCTCGTCCACGTACTGTCCCTGGTTGATTAAGGGAGTTGGCAATATCACCCATAACACGGTAATTATCCCAACTCCCTGCACTCACTTCTACGTTAGCAGTTGGCTCTGTACTCGTAGCACGCTTACGAACCATATTAATCGCAGCAGATGGATTTCCAGCACCAAATGTAAGACCTGTTGCTCCTCGAACTACATCAATATGATCATATAAGGCCATACTTGAGAAAATTTCACCTGAAGACCAAGGCAAGCTATATGTGGTGGGAATACCATCAATAATATAGTTATCTACTACAAAACCACGTGAATAGATTCCACCTCGGTTGGTTTCATAACGGTTAACACTTACCCCTGTAACATTTTCGGCGACCTCAACCAAAGTTGACAATTGCTGGTCTTGTAAACGCTGTTGAGTAATGACAGAAACAGATTGTGGAACCTCACGAACGGATAAACCCAGTGGAACCGCTGTTTCTGTTTTCCCTGCTATATAACTTTTTTCATTTTCTTCGCCACTTCCAGCTTTTACTTTAATGGTAGGAAGAGTTCCATATTCTGAAGTCTGCTGATCAGTCTCTGCATGCGCTGAAATTGTGCTCATTGCTATAGCAAGTGCTAATGCATTAATTTGAAAGTGTTTCGTAGTCCTTTGCATAATCTTTAAGTAGCTTTAAAAAAATTACATGAATAATACAAAGAATAATTATCATTTGATACTGATTATCAATATTACTTTCATTTATTTTATTTATGGCCTATACAAGTTTTTATGATTGAAATTTATTCCTAACTAAGCCGATTGATGCTAAAAATAAAAGAGTAGCTGAGAAAAACGGATCAAACTTAAGATGAATATTTTTATTCGCGATGAGCGAGAAGAAGATATTAAAGAAATTGAAGAATTGACTAAAGCGGCATTTCTAAATGCTGAACATACGAGCCATACTGAACACTTTATTGTTAATAGTTTAAGAAAGCACAAACAACTTACAGTGTCTTTAGTTGCGGTTGAAGATAATACTATTGTTGGGCATGTGGCAATTTCACCAGTGCAAATTTCATCAGGTGAAAAGAATTGGTATGGCTTAGGACCTATTTCTGTCGCGCCGAATAAGCAAGGACAAGGCATTGGATCATTGCTTATGAATAGCTCTTTAGAAAAATTAAAAAAATCAGGCGCAAAAGGTTGTGTTGTATTAGGTGATCCAAAGTATTACAGTCGCTTTGGTTTTAAGGCATACCCTGACCTAAAATTAGCTGGAGTGCCCCCTGAATACTTCCAAGCCTTAAGTTTTCAAAATTATGTTCCTAAAGGTGATGTAAGCTACCATGAAGCATTTAATGCCGAAGACTAATTTAGAATTTTCTTTATTAAAAATAGATTTTATTAATTATAAGAAATACAAAAGTCTAATTTATCAATTGGTTGCTTAAAACAGGTCCATGAATCTTTTTCCGGTTTTTCAATAATTTTTTTAGATTTTAAATCACGATAATAAATAGTCGCATCTTTTAAATTCGACAAATTACTTCCTACAGAAACACATGAATCGTTATTTGAACAAATATTTGATTCTTTAATAAAAACTTTTGTATTAGCAAAAGTTAATCTTTCAAAGTTAGATGTCGAGTTATTTGTAGAAGAAAGTAAGCAAGGCTCAGTAATATTTCTACCATTCACTACAAAACAACTTTTACTGACTTCGAATGGCACTTGAGCAAAGGAGCTTGTAGCATAAGCTAATAGAAATAATATAATAAGGCGCTTCATGTTCTTTCTCTCTATATAATCAACATCTAGTCTAAAACTGCCTATAAATATTTAGACTATATTTTCAGTAAGCTATTTATAATACCTGTATTAAGATAAGTTAAATATTTACTATTCGATAAATTTTACAAAATATTAAAGCATTAGCTTATAGGCTACCTAACAATCGCAAAGTTATTCATTAAGCACTTTCCAATCGGTTCCAATTTGTGCCAAAGCTGGTAGCTCATCACTATTAAAAACATTGTAATTAGCATCTACAGCGAATCGATAGAGTGGTATTGAATCTGCCTCTGTTTTCTTAAAAAAACTAAAATCTTCAGTGATATGTATTAAGTCTTCTGCCCTATTATCTATTCCCAATTTGTTTCCACTGGCACCTGACGGTATATGTATATAACTTTCACAAGTTAATTCGACTATATTTCCATCTAGATCTTGATATGAACATTTCATGTTTAAACCCTTCCGTAATTTTTATAGATGTGTAGAAAAACTTAACATGCTATACAGATAAGTTATGGAATTTTTTATGATGTAATTGTTTAAGTATGTATATGGCAAAAGAAAACCGCCCCAGAAGGCGGTTGCTGAAATTTTCCAGCGATTATAAAAGTGCGGTGGACACACACTTTTATATGGTTTTAAACCAGATTTATTTTTTTATTATTTTTCTGATATTCTTCAGAATTAAAATAATTCACAATCATCTTTGCATTTTCTTCCGATACTGCTTTTTTATTTTCAACTACCGTCTGAGCTTCTTTTTTTGCGTTAAAGTCGGCTGGCACAATACTTGAAAGTGGTGGTAATTTTGGCTGCCCGCCAACCGTGATTCTTTCAATAAAGCTCGCTAGCCACATAATATATTCACCTTTATTTTTATATTTAGGCATTAAACTCATGTCGAGTTTAATCGTGCATTCACTTAAAGGTTTACTTAGGCATTCTTCAAAATCGATAAAATTGTATTTGAGTTTACAGGGAGTTCCCTTTATCTCTTTACGAATAATACTGACCAAGTTATTTAGTTGTTCGATCAGGTTATCTGAAAACAATTTATCTTCTTCTAGTTTTTTATAAACCTTCTCGGCAATTATTAGAAATTTTGGCATATTTCCTTCCCTCTTATATTGACCATCGCGATTGATCAGACTTTTAGGGAAGTATGATGAATATATTATTGCAATATGTAAGTGTTGAAATACCAAATGTAATCTATAAGAGTGTTCTGAAACTGACTTCCATAACGAACCACAGCAATGAATAGAAATGTAAAATCCATCACATTTTAACTCCGAAAAATTTTTATAGTTAGTAATAATTTTCTAAAAAAATTAAGCTCATCAATAATATTATTTGACCGGTATTTTTTTGGTTTTTTGAGTAAAAAATAGAATATAGAAATATTTGAATTATTTTTATTTTACTGCCTTGCTGAATAACTAAGTTGCCTAGTCGAGGGGCTAGAACGTTAACCGTGTCTTCAGCAAGGTCTTTTATGATTATGTTTTAGTTTGATGCTGCTCACGCACCGCTTAAAGCTGCTTCAAACATTTCAATAATTGCTTTGGCTCCTTCTGCCTTTTGCCTTGCGTCCTGATCGTCAAAGATAACCGTTTCGTCATTTAGTTCACTCACATATCGCCGGGCTTCGTCTAGAGCTCTCCTTATTTTTTGTACTTTATGTTTGTTTACGTCTTTGGCAATGGTTGGCGCATATCCTCCACGTTTAGCGTTTTTAAGTTGTCTAGCTCTGTTCTCAATTGCTGTAGCCATTCAAACACTCCAACTCACCTAACAAATTTTAGTAAAGCAACTTTATTGTTTGTTATTCTTAAACATTTAGTATTTTCTTTGTTCAAAGTGTCAAATTTGTTACTTAAGCCTTACTCCTGCAAGTTTTAGATTGAGTTTGCTTAAAATCTTTTAATCTACAATGTGCATGTAGCTTTTAAAGTCAACTTATACAGCTATTTAATAATAATTTTCTAAGAATAGTTATAAATTAATGTATAAAATTATTAAAAAGATGCTATCTATTTGAAAATAAAATAGATAGCACGCTAACAGTTGTTTATTCTACTGTTAATTTCTGAAAATCATGGCCTGAAGGTGCCTGATACACTCTTAAGCCAAACTCAGGCAAAATCGCAATCAGATGATCAAAAATATCTGACTGAATTGCTTCATAAGAAACCCATGCGGTGGTATTGGTAAATGCATAGATTTCTAATGGTAGACCTTCACTCGTTGGTTGTAGTTGGCGAACGATAAGCGTTTGATTTTGAGCAATCCCCTTATGCTGGCGCAAATAGAATTCAACATATGCTCTAAATGTTCCAATATTGGTTAAACGTCTTTTGTTATAACGTGACTGATTACCTAAATGCTTATTAAATTCGTCAATCTCAGATTGCTTGGCATTGAGGTATTGATCTAGCAATAAAAAATCTTTGAGTTTTTGTTGCTCTTCTTCGGTCATGAAGTGCACGCTAGTTTGATCGATATAAAGAGAACGCTTCATACGGCGACAGCCCGCATTACTCATACCACGCCAGTTTTTAAAAGTGTCTGTCACTAGTTTATTGGTTGGAATCGTGGTGTATGTTTTATCAAAGTTTTGAACGGTCACTGTGTGCAATGAAATATCAATGACATCACCATCAGCATTGAGCGATGGCATTTCAATCCAGTCCCCAATACGTACCATGTCATAAGAGGCAATTTGTACACTCGCGACCAATGACAAAATCGTATTTTGGAAAACTAACATTAATACGGCTGCCATTGCACCGAAGCCAGCCAACAACGTAAATACATCCTTTTTCAGGAATGTACCCAAAATCATTAATCCGCAAACAACAAAAATAATGAGTTTAACGAGTTGCAAATAACCTTTAATCGGCTTATTTCTAGATTTTGGATTACGCTGATAGATTAAATTAAATATATTTAATAATTCACTAATGGTGAGCGCAATCGTGAGAAAAATAAATGCCTGTGCGCCCATCTGTACCAAAGCAATCGCTTTTTCCGACAAATGCGGAACGGTAGTAATACCGTTCATAATGACAATGGCCGGCACAATATTGGCAAATCGCTTAATGACACTATGCTGGGCAAAAACCGACTGGTTGAGTGACTTAATTTTAGTCACTAAATGACGTATTCCCCGAACAATAATTCGTTTAGCAATGAAATTTGCTAATGCAGCAAAAAGGATCAAAAGTGTGAGCGAAACTAGCATTTCTAGCCAAGGATAGTTGCTTAACTCAGCTTGAAGATCACGATAAAAATTAAAAAAATCCAAAACCTACACCTTAAAACTTTATTTTCAATAATTTTAAAGTGTTCATGTGTGATAGATTAAGGCTTGTTTACATATGTCGTCATAAATACAACAAGGAAGTAATATTCAATCGTAAAACTAGATAAAAGCTGATCACTACTATTCGACTAGACAATAAATAGATTAACAAGTATGGAATAGGTGGAAAAATATTTATCTCAAGTCACTGCTTCTCTTTGTACTTATATAAAAAGAGATTTTTATTCCTTAAGAATGCTACATATGAACAAGTTTTAAGACTTTTTTAAATATATTAAATTAATCAAAACTCTTAACTCTCTTAGAAGATCTTTTGTTATTTATGTTTATTTAAGAGCCACAAATACTTCTATTATATAGATTAATAATATTATTAATTAAAATCATTCTCATTTATAATTCGACGAATTTACAATCACTCTCAGGGCGAGAAAATGGGAAATAAGATAAAAAGTAATAAACTTTTTACTAGGAAGTCTGAAGCAAAAAATATCATTCCACTTCTATCACTTGGTGGAGCCATCTTTCTCTCAAACTCGGCCTTTGCAGCCTCGCCTTCTGAGACAACAGATGCTGAAAAAAAACCTGAAGCACTCCCTACAATTACAATCACCGCTTCACGTGCAGATGAACTTTCTACATCTGCCAAACAAGTGACCAAGCTAGATGAAAAACAAATTGAACTTTTAAGAAATGGTTCATCTGGAAATATTGCAACTGTTTTAGCTAAAGCCGTACCGGGCCTTTCCGACTCAAGCCGAACCATTACCGATTATGGTCAAACTTTACGGGGCCGTAATGCCCTCATCTTGGTCGATGGCGTTCCAATGAACCTGACACGCGACACATCAAGAGGTCTTTCAGCTATCGACCCTGAAAGTATTGCTAACATTGAAGTCATTCACGGTAGTAACGCAATTTATGGTGGTGGCGCTTCTGGCGGTATTATTTCAATTACCACGAAAGCGACTGGTGGCGAACCTACAGCTAAAACAGTAGTTGGGCTACAAACACCTTTAACAAACTTCCGTTCTAATGCTTTAAGTGGCGATATTCATCAATATTTCACAGGCAGCTTTAACGCTTTTGACTATGCACTCGACTTTGGTTATCAGCGTATTGGTAGCCCGTACGATGCAAGTAGCGACCGTGTTGCTCCAGAACCAAGTCAAGGAGATTTATATGATTCTGACGGCTATAGCATCGGCGGTAAGCTTGGTTATCATATTGATGACAACCAATATGTCCAGTTTGCTGCAAACTACTATAATGCCGAGCAAGATTCAGATTATGCATCTGACCCAAGTGTGAAGAATGCCCCTGCCGGAACAGTGCCAGCGAAAGCAATTAAAGGCTTAAAGCTAAAAGACCAAAATAAAAACGAAAACCAGATATACAATTTAACCTATAACCATAAAGACTTTTTTGGCAATAAGGTTGATGCTCAAATTTATTACCGCGACTTCTTTACTCGTTTTTCACCATTTGATGCACGAAAAAATGCAAATCGTGGTGGACAAGTCGATCAGATCTATCAAGAAAATAATGTACTCGGTAGCCGCTTAACTGTGACTACACCACTTGAGTTTTTAGGTGACACCTCATTGGTTTGGGGTGGTGACTTTAGCCGCGAAAAAAGCGAAATGCCTTTAGATATTTTTGATCAAAAAATTTATGACCAATCTGGTGGCTTAGAGTTTGTAAAAACTGGTAAGCTCATTTATTTACCTGAGCTTACCACGCAAAGTGTGGGTGGCTTTGTACAGTTAAAACACCGCTTTAATGATCAATGGTCAGCAGAAGCTGGTACGCGTTATGAAGACAGCTATGCCCAAATTGATAGCTTTGTTCCATTATCACAATTAGGTAAACCCAACCCTTACACCGTTCAGGGCGGAAAAGTGAAAGCTGATGCATGGTTGTACAATGCTAATGTGACTTTCTCTCCAAACGACCAACATTCAATTTATGCATCGTTTAACCAAGGTTTTCAATTACCTGATGTAGGTTTAATTATTCGTAATGCTAGTGAAGGTTTTAACCTTGGTTCGTCATTCTTAGAACCTGTAAAAGTCGATAATTATGAGTTGGGCTGGAAAGGAAATTTCAATAATTTTTCTTCAAGCTTAGCGGTCTTCCACTCTACTTCTGACCTTGGTGCGGTGCAATCTTTCAACAATGGTTTAGTCCTCGCTAGAACTAAAGAAAAAGTCACTGGTGTTGAAGCAACTTTTGACTATCTGGACGATGCCAATGTTTGGGGAACTGGTGGTAGTGTTACATGGATGAAAGGCCGTGAAAAACCGCAAAACGGTGCTGAGCAAGACATGACAGGCTTCCGTATTCCGCCATTAAAACTCACAGGTTATATTTCTTATAGCCCAACAGAAACTTGGACAAACCGTTTACAAGCCACTTACTTCGGTTCAGAAGATTACCGCCTAAACGGCAAGAATAGTTTTGGTCGCTACGATGTAAAATCTTATACAACAGCAGATTTAATCAGTAGCTTTGCGCTTAACAAAAAAGACACTGTGACGATTGGTTTAGAGAACATGTTTAACCGCAAGTACTACCCTCTCTATAGCCAATTATTAAGATCTGGTAATAACACTAGCCATTTAGTAGCAAATGGTGCAACGCTGAAAGTTTCTTATAGCCATAAGTGGTAATTGAGATTTTAGTTAGTAACTAACATTATAAAAGCCCCATTATCGGGGCTTTTATTTTTAATCTAGGACATCATTATTAAAAAATAATCTAATAATTTGTCTCGTTCATCTATTCTATCTTTACTCAAAAGCTGGACCATTGCCCCATCAATCACAAACAAAAACATATAGGCATCTTCGAGTGTAGCTGTGGCTTTAATGGTTAAAAGTAATTGATGTATTTGGGTCACCAACCAGTTTCTATAATCAACCACCACCTTGTAGGCAGTTGGATAAAACTTTTCAATTTCAAAAATGGCCTGTAAAGGTAAACGGTACAGCCCTTCGAGGTTGGCATGCAGAAAAAAGATTTTCTTGAGCTTATCAAATACCATAAGTTCACGGTATGAATAAATAATAGAAAATACTTCTTCTTTTAACCCGTCCTTTTGAAAGGTTAAGCACATTTCAATGAGTCTTTCTTTAGAGTGGAAATAGTTGTAAAAGGTGGCTTTGGTAATTTTGGACTCAGCAATAATTCGGTCGACACCAACCTTGTGAAATCCGTATTGTTTAAATAAATCTCTTGCTGTGTGAAGCACTCTAAGTGCTCTAAATGAAGCTTCTAAATTTGGCATAGTTATACCGCTTAAAATAATTTTTTGTTGTATATAAAAGAGATAGAAATGTCGTCACTCTTAAATTGAGCGCTAAAAACAGACATGCAAAAGCCGTACAATAAAGATGTGCTCGCCTATCTCGGGTTTATTGTTGCTATGATTTTTGAGTTGTAACGATTTTTAAGACGCAAAAACCTAAAGTCGATTCAACCGCTTTATAGACTGTTTAAGTGGTATAGACAGAAAGACTTTGGCAAAAACCAATAAATGAGAAGAATTAGTACGCATAGCGAACTCCTTTGGCTATAAAGAAGTTTCACCACATTACTGCTAAATAATGGTGGCGAAACGAAAGAGGGTTAGCAGACTGGAGCCAAAGAATCCAGCACACCCGAAGGTGTCCCCCTCCCGTTCTGAACTGCACCCCATAAGTTAGACTTTTTAAACTTATGAGGTGTGCCCTATGCCAATTCCGAAGCATTCAAAAGAGTTAAAATTAAAAGTCATTCAAGCTTATTTAGATGGAAGTAAAGGATATAAAATCCTTTCACAAGAATTTAATGTTGATCTCCAAACCATCCGCTTATGGATTGAAAACTATAAGGCACAAGGTGAAGATGGCCTGAATGTTAAAACTAAAAAAACCTACTACTCTTCCGAATTTAAAATCAAGGCTGTACAAATGCTTCTTGATAAGATACCGGTAAGAGAAGTTAGAAGACGGTTAAATCTGAGCGGGACGTCAATTTTAAGAAGGTGGCTCGCTCAGTATCATAAAGAAGGGATTGCCGGGTTTAATACTACGAGGATTTATACCAATATGGTTAAACAAGATAAAACCAAAATAACTAAGCCTATAAAAGAAGACAAAGATAAATCTCAACAGGAACTCATTGATGAAGTGACCGCTTTACGAGCGGAGGTTGCCTTTTTAAAAAAGCTAAAAGCCTTAAAACTGAAGCAACGTACTTAAATACACTTTGTACTGCAGACACTGTTCAGGTTATTTCAGAATTAAGGCAAATTTATCCATTAAAACTCTTACTCAGTATTGCAAAGATTGCTCGTAGTACTTATTTCTATCACATGAAAGCTGTACGCTCTAATGACAAATATACTGAGTTAAAACAGCAGATTAAGTCCATATATCACAAGCATAAGGGATGCTATGGCTATCGTAGAATTACTCTTGCCCTGAAAAGTACAGGAATAATAATCAACCATAAATGTGTATATCGCCTTATGAAAACCATGGGAATTAAATCACGTATCAGAGCATTGAAATATCGCTCATATAAAAGTGGTTGTGTCGGGACGGTGGCTGATAACATTATGCAACGGCAATTTAAAGCGAACCATCCCAACCAGAAATGGGCAACTGATGTGACGGAATTTAATGTTAACGGTGAAAAACTTTATTTATCACCAATTATAGATTTGTTTAATGGGGAAATTATTACCTTCCGAATCCAACGTAAACTCAATTATGAGTTAGTGAAAGATATGCTCATTCATGCTTTAGCTAAACTTAAGCGACATGAGAAACCAATTCTCCATTCAGATCAAGGATGGCAATATCAAATGGCTCATTACCAACAGCAATTAAAGCAACATGGTTTAATTCAAAGTATGTCTCGTAAAGGAAATTGCTTAGATAATGCTGTAATAGAAAGCTTCTTTGGAATATTAAAATCGGAATGCTTTCATGGAGAAAAATTTCAATCAATTGATGAATTAGAGAAAACGATACGAGAATACATTCATTATTATAATCATGAGAGAATCAAGGTGAAGCTACAAGGTTTATCCCCTGTACAATATAGAAACCAGTTTATAAAAACTGCTTAACTAACTGTCCAACTTTATGGGGGCAGATCAT
>NZ_JAKTIM010000057.1:0-218118 GCF_027855455.1 Acinetobacter sp. AOR01_HL
TCATTTTTTAGCCATGTTCTATAGCGCACTGCGGATTGATAAGCGTTGGGATAGCTATTTTTAATTTCAAAAACGGCTTTAAATAATAAGTAATACGGCCCTTCTAGATCGGTATGTAGAAAGTAAAGCTTTTTGAGTTTATCGATGGCAGGAGTGCTTAAGTCATATTCGACCATTGCGACTACTTTTTCTTGGAGCTTTTCTTTTTGCACCATGAGGCAGATTTCAATAAGCCTTTCTTTAGAGTGAAAATAATTATAAAAAGTCGCTTTTGTAATCTCTGATTCTCTCACTATTCTGTCGACCCCAATAAGGTGAAATCCACGGTGATGAAACAGATCAATTGCTTTATGTACAACGTATAAGGCACGTGTTGGGAGAATTAAATTTGGCATAGTTTTACCGTTATAAATTCTTGTTGTTTGTAAATGAGATACTTTTTTGGGAGAAAAAAGGCACAGCAAAGCCTATAAAGACTGTGCTTGGCACATCTCAAGTTTTATTGTTGCTAAGTTTTTGGTTGTGACGATTTAAAGTCTGAAAGCGCTAATAGCCCTCAAACTGCTTTAAGGTTTATGTGGTGTCGTTATAGCTTTTGGCAAAGGCTGCCAAGAAATAATGGATGTGCAAAGCCAACTCCTTTTTATTGGGAGTTCTGCCAAAGCATTAAAATTATGGTGGCAGAACGAGAAAGGGTTAGCAGACTGGTGAAAGATATAACCAGCACACCCGTAGGTGTCCCTCTCCCGTCCTACCGCTACGGGAGGAGACTAGGAGTTTACACATAAGAGTATCCCTCAGATGGAATAACTCTGATGCGATCTTTCATCACGGTCTGCTAAAACCGACTGGCAATGTGGCCAGCAGGCAAAGGATAAGCTTCACATTTATTGCAGTCAAGCACACAAAATGACATTTGTTTTAATTTAGATCATTAAAAAAGTAAGGCTAAATAATGAATAAGTTATTGTTTAAGATGGGTTTATAAAGGTGGGTTGAGGATTAGTAGAACTTTGGGTTGTTGCATGCTATATCAGGTAAAAGTATTCTTAAGAAAAATGGATGTGCCAATTATAAGATGATGAATAATTAGATGAGTGTTAGCTAGTAAAATTAAAATTATTTTTGTTTAACCAATTCATAAGCATAGTTTAAGTTTTCCAAAAAAATATTATCTAAAAGTATATATTTTAAAATCAATAATCGTATGGTTTAATTATTAAACAAACTTAAATACCACTTTAAATTTAAACTAATTAGAGTTTCTACATGTCAGACGACCAAAATTACGATACAGATGATGTAAGAGAGATTATTGCTTCTTCTTTGGATATAGCTGAAGAGCGAACAATGTCATTAAAGGAATTTCAAAAAATATTTAAAGGCTTTGGCAGAAATTTAAGTGGAAGAAAATTTTCTGATTTACAACAGAAGCTGGCAGCAATCTATGACTTAGATAAGTTAGAAAAGTTACAAGAAAAAATTTCAGATACTGTTAATAGACATATTTTATTTGATGACAAGTTTCTTACTGTTTATCAAGAGGTTAAAAATATTGATGAAATTAAAAAGAAATTAGACACGATTTTTGAGAAATACCAACCGAATCCTGAAATTGAATCACAAGTTAATAAGAGAACATTTTATCCTTTACGAAGAAATGATATTAGGGAAGATCTAATAATCTCTTATCAATTTTCACAAGTACGCGAATTAACTGTTAGACAGGAAATTGACTCCTCTGATTTGAAAGACAATATTAGTGAGTTATATAGTCAAGTTTTTGGTTTCAAAACCACCGAGTTAACATGTTTTGACTCTGTAGTTATTGATATAGAAAGACAAATATTAATTGTATTAATTGATTTGGCACGAATAATGCCAAGAAATGAACTTAACGTTATTCATAGTAATTTTTCACATTTTATAAAAAAAGAGTTAGGTTTAGAAATCATCGAAAAATACGATTTCCTTTCTTCCCCGTTGGACCTTTTCCCTTGCATCCAGAAGTTTTATGATGAAACAGTGGATAAAGTTAGTGGAGTCACAGAGATCTACTTCACCACAACTGAAGGTACAGCTCACCATGAAAAGTTACGTGGAGACAGTGTTGATATTCGTCAGGTGACCTATCATGAATCGGGTGTAAATGGTTTAAAAAACACAGAAATTGATGGCGTTAAACTTGATGAAACAATTACGCCTTATAGAATAAGTAAAAAATACTATGATCGAGATATAGAAATTTCATTAAATAGTAGTTACAACGCGTTAAGCAATATTAATGGCAGCCATCTATATAATGCCTTTATAATAGGATCTCGTTCTTATGAAGATATTGAGTTTGTTCTCAATAAACTTTTAACACTAAGGTAAGATGAATGGCACGCTCTCAATATTTATTAGAGCTTAAAAATAAGCTTGAAACACAGTTAGAAGATGTTTCGACTGAGATGCTGAGTGCGTGTCTAAATTTGATCGATTATGTATCTATCGCACCAACAAAGAAGACCCATTTAACTTTTGTCGATCTCTATAAACAAGTAGATCATTCGATTTCTGAAGATATATTTTATAGTGCTGTATTCCACTTAACTAAGAAAAATATAAATGTTTTGACTCAAAAATTTGAAGCATATAACTCTGTTATAGACAGATATGAAACTATTATCGACGACGATGATATTAGAGAAATATTAAAATCTATAGCTAGTGGTGACTATATTCATCCGCTGAGCGGGCAAATCTTAACTGCCGAAGATTTTAACCAACAAGTATTAACCTACTTTTCTCCATCAGATTTTTTTGTGAGTAAATTATATGCTCACTAATCAAGGTATTTTAGATCCCCGCGTTATTAAATTCATGACTAGGTTAAATCCTGCATCCTATCAAGATTTTGTTGATTTACTATATTCAGACTTAGATGGAATTTTAAGAGAAATTCAAGCTAGTCGTAAATTAACAGTAAAAAAATATCCAGACGTAAACTCTGATGAAGCAGTTTTTAAAGTATTTGAAGATGATATTAATACTCAAATAGTTCGTGATTTAAAATTATTAAATTATGATGCAGTACACGATAAGTTTGACAATGGACATGTAGATATACATGTTGAAGTTTCAGGCTTCCCATTTAAATGGCTAGGTGAATCTAAAATTTGGAAAGGTGTTAGCAAAATAGAAGGTGGTTTTAAACAATTATTGGAAGATTATTCTACAGGTGAGGATAATGCAAATTGTGGTGGTGTCTTAATATATGCTGTTGATACAGATTACAATACAAATCAAATGTTAAAAATTTGGTATGAGGATTTAGCGGAAGCTAGTAAAGATTCTACTAGGAATCAAAACTTACAAGGGCTAACTCTTGAATGGCCTGATGAAAATAAAAATATTTTTTATAGTACTCAAATACATCCTCATTCAGGCCTTTCTGGTTATAAAGTAAGACATTGTATCTTAAATCTTAAATCTAAATAACTTCTGGTGTATAGATGAAAAATAATATTCAACCTAAAAAATGGAGAAAAACTAAATCAAGTAATGGTTTTTTAATTCATGAAATAGTTAATCCAAATAAAGATTGTAGTGGGATTCGTAAATATTTTTATAAAAATAAACAAGCATACAGGATTACATTAAATAGTAGACTAGCACAGCAATTAGCTGGATATGCATTAATTGAAAAAGATCTTAGAAGTACAATAGTTTGGTTAGAAACCATAGAAAAAATGCAAGAAGGTATTCAACAAGTTGAAGGAGGATATATTTCAACTGATAGAGAAAAATATAATATTATAAAAGGCTTATATATAGCTTCATTAATATTTTATGGAAAATGTTTTACCAAATGTGAAGGACGTAACGCACAGTTGAGTCAAAGAAATATTGATGAAAAATTTATTCAGCTTCATATAGAAATCATTAAACAACGACATAATTTCGCTGCTCACAGTGGAGCTGAAAGAATTGAATCTGTAGAAGTTGCACTAGTATTTCCCCAACAAAGAAATGCATATCATATATTTGATATTTTTACAGAACTTAACCAACCGGATGCATTCAATCAATTTGAAGATTTAAAATTTATTGATTTAGTTAAGCATCAGTATAATATTGCAGTTAAAAAGAGAAATGAACTTCAGAAATTAATTATAGAAAGAGACTTAAAAGAAAAAAATATAGATGAATGGATTAGACTAGGTAAAAAGTCTTTAAATAAATTTTAAATAATTCTCTTATTTTTAAATACTTATTTATTTAAAGGAATTGCTAATTTGTTCTACCCTAATTTAATAACGATTTTCTAATCAGTTTAATAAGTTGTTTATATCAATAAAAAACCCTAAACCATTATATTTTAAGGCTTTTCAATTCATATAAAGTTACTCGAGTTTATATGATTTTTTTATACAATAAGCTTTGGACGATCTAACCTTTTAACATAAGAAAAGTTTACATATTTGTGAGGTTACATCGCCCAATTAAGTTATACATAGAAATTAGATTCAATCTATTTTCATAAAATATAAATCATTGCCTTTGGCAATTACTTTTTCTTGAAACGGAACCATTACAATACAATTTGCACTAAGAGGTGGCTCTATTTGATATGGCTGCTGTTCAATAATTTCTAATATATATTCCCCACTTTCGTGAGCCTTGTAATGACCCCATAACAATTTTCTATTTGTTGCATCAGGAACAATCTCTATGTCCGTTTTACCTTTGAAATAAGCATGATCAAAAAAGTCTGAGATGTGTTTATTTAAAATATATTTCACAAAAGCATGCATCAGAATCACAATATCTTGGATATCACCCGGTAAGTTAATAATAGTCGCTTTGTCTTCTGTAACGACTACACGCATACCTTTGTGATTACCGTTCTCATCATAAATCTGAACTGTCTCACGACTAGGTGGCGTTCTATCTTTACCCTTGAGAATTTTAATTTCATTACCAGGCATACAACGAGTATTCAAAGCCGCTGACATACTGCTTTGATCAAAGATCGGAAGTTTCTCAAGCTGAAATAAAGCGGAACGACTATTTTGATATGTACAACAAAGAATGACATCAAAATTCATAGTCTGTTCTTCAAAGAACTTTATATAATCGTCCCTGCTTGTCGTTAATGACTCATCTAAAGCCGAATTATTATCTTTTTTAAGACTATTAAATGCAGCATCGTAACGTTCAGGTTTAAGTGATTTGATTTCTACCTGCTCATAGCCCCATGTTTTCAAAACATCTTTAACATACAGACTTTCCTCACTCATTTCTTCTTTATCAAAAGAATGCATACTTACAATAAGAATTTTTGGTTTTTTATAAATAGTTAATTCTTTGATCCCTGCCCGTCTTAAGATAATTAGTTTTTCAGGAGTTAACCTCTCATCTTTTTTTAGAATCACATCGCCTTGTTTAAATATGCTGCCCTTAGGAATAACACCATGCATGGCAAAGATAGGGCCAGTAATCTTTTTGGCATTAGTGTCAGAAAGATCAAGTCTTTCATCTTGTTCAGCAATCACTGAATCTAAAGACTCTGGTAATTTTGTATAAGCAGGAATTTCTAACAAACTTGAAGTTTTTAGGTCTAATTTATACGGATTAATAGATCTATAAAGCTGTTGCCCCCAGTAGTACCAATTGGCAATGAATAAAGGGCTTTCTATACTCGCAGTTTGAGTTATTTCTGAATTAATAGCCCAACCCGCATATTCAGATAAATTATGCAGAGGATAATCCTGTACAGCATATACATCACTTGCGTTAAGTTGATTTATAGCTTCATCTAACTTTACAGTTTCTTTTAAATCGCCTTTAGGCAAACTTATATTGATGTGATAAAAAATATCCGTTAAATGATTTGGTAAGTTATCTGGTATTGGCAGTTTTTTTTTGCATATATAGATCCTAAAAGTACCTCAAATAGGAGGTACTTCATTAGTTTTTAGTTATTAATAAAGAATTTATCGTTATCTAAAACATTCAATATTGAATAAAGCTCCTGACTGCTTCAGCCTTTTAGGAAATGAAATTGCTCTTTTAGGCTAATACAGAAACTGAAATTAAATTATAAAACCAATAAAAAAAGCCCTAAACCATTATAGTCTAGGGCTTTTTCAGTCATATAAAGCTATCCGAGTTTATATGACTTTAAATCTTGGTAGGCATATCCAGACTCGAACTGGAGACCTCTACGATGTCAACGTAGCGCTCTAACCAACTGAGCTATACGCCTAAGATGGAAAGCATCATATTCATTTTTCAAAAGCAAAACAAGTGATTTACCAGTGAAAAAAATACAAATGAGCAGACTTTGAGCAAACTCTTTTTCATTTCCCAAAAAGTAAAACGGTACATGGTTCAACCACATACCGTCTTTATTTAGCCAAATATCAAGGTCAACTTAACAAGGGCACTTCTTCAAAGTACCACCTGCAGATGGGTATCTTGCATCAACACAATGTCGATAGAAAGTTTGTGCATCCATAGGCGTTAAATCTGGATGATGGGCTTTCATATGCTCCAGATACGTTTGATAGTCCGGCACACCAACCATGAGACGGAAGCTTTGCTGTAAACGCTGCCACAAGGTTGCGATACGTGACCAGTTCTTTGGTGAGAGTAATATCTCTTTTTGCGAAAGCACGGTCATTTTGATGATTTTCGCAATAATGACAGTACCATTTTTTGCAAATTTAAAATTCATCTTTATTCTCCTCGAGTGGTAACCACTTCAGGATCGGTATATACCGCAGGCGCTTCATTTACAGTCGGTGTTGGACTTGCTAAAGCACGACGAACAATACCAATTGAGGCAATAATCATGACAATCGATACAATCATAAAGAACCCACAAAGTGCAGCATTAATCTGGTTCGACATCACAATAGTTTGCATTTCGGCAATGGTTTTTGCAGGCTTAAGAATTTCACCACGAGCAATCGCATCGGAGAATTTATGTGCTTGAGCCAAGAAACCGATTTTCGGGTTTTCGTGGAAAATCTTCTGCCACCCTGCTGTCATACAGGTAATGAACAAGAAAATGGTTGGAATGATCGTCACCCACACATACTTTTCTTTTTTCATTTTGAACAGAATCACGGTACCCAAAATAAGTGCCATCGAAGCCAGCATTTGGTTACCCACACCAAATAGAGGCCATAATGAGTTGACGCCGCCAAGTGGATCAATCACACCTTGATAGACGAAGAAGCCCCATCCACCTACCGCAACGGCTGTACCTAACAAGTTACCAAAGAATGAACCTGAAGATTTAACCGCCGGAATAACAATACCAACCGTGTCTTGCACCATAAAACGACAAGCACGTGTTCCTGCATCTACCGCAGTTAAAATGAACAATGCTTCAAATAAAATCGCAAAGTGATACCAGAATGCCATCATGGCACGGCTGTTAAAGATTTCAGAAATGATATGAGCCATACCAATAGCAAAGGTAGGCGCACCACCTGTACGTGAAAGGATTGAGCTTTCACCCACTTCTTGAGCTAAAACCGTCAACATTTCAGGCGTAACAACAAAGCCTAAATTACGTACAGCTTCCGCTGCAGATTCTACGGTTGTGCCGAGCACTGCTGCTGGTGCATTAATCGCGAAGTACACACCTGGGTCTAATACTGTCGCACAGATCATCGCCATGATCCCGACAAAAGACTCCATAAGCATACCGCCGTAACCGATCATGCGGATATTAACTTCGTTATCAACAAGTTTTGGTGTCGTACCACTCGATACCAGCGCATGGAAACCAGAAATGGCACCACAGGCAATAGTAATAAATAAGAACGGGAATAAGCTACCTGAGAAAACCGGACCTGTACCGTCAATAAAATGGGTAACAGCAGGCATTTTAAGGTCAGGCAATGCAATCACAATACCGACTGCCAAACCAAGAATAACCCCGATTTTAAGGAAAGTAGATAAATAATCACGTGGTGCTAATAACAACCAAACTGGTAGTACCGATGCGATAAAACCATAAATGATGAGACACCAAGTGAGCTGTGTTCCAGTTAAAGTGAAGAACTCACCCCAATATGGATCTGCGGCAACATGTCCACCATACACAATTGCCAGCATCATTAAAACGAAGCCAATAATTGAAACTTCCGCAATGCGTCCCGGACGAATAAAGCGCATGTAAACGCCCATGAACAATGCAATTGGAATAGTGGCTGCAATACTAAAGACACCCCACGGACTATGTGCAAGTGCTTTCACAACAACTAAAGCCAATACCGCAAGGATAATAATCATTACCCCAAGTGCGCCCAACATGACCACAATACCGGCAAAAGGTCCAAGCTCCTGCTTTGCCATTTCACCCAGTGAACGGCCATCACGGCGTGTTGATATAAATAAAACTAGAAAGTCTTGTACCGCACCCGCCAGAACCACACCAACCAATAACCAGATGGTGCCCGGTAAAAAGCCCATTTGTGCAGCCAAAATCGGCCCGACTAATGGCCCTGCGCCGGCAATCGCGGCAAAGTGGTGTCCAAACAGTACATACTTATTTGTTGGCACATAGTCTAAGCCATCGGCTAAACGATGTGCAGGAGTTAACCGTCTCGGGTTTAATTCAAATACTTTAGTTGCAATAAATAGACTATAAAATCGATATGCGATGCTATACACACATGCAGCTGCCAGTACCAACCATACTGCATTAACATGTTCACCACGACTTAGCGCCAGCATCCCGAAAGAAATAGCACCTATAATTGCTACTAGGCTCCAGACCAGTTTGGAGGGAAGCGTAGATTTCGCTTGCATTGTGTCCATTCTTAACCTCTCAATAAATAATTACAGCAGTTTTATATTGTTATGTACTGTTCTCTGCTCAATCCTTGTGACTCTACTCCTCCTTTGTTCTTTTTCCTCTTATACTTTCGCATAAAAAAAGGGATGATTGACATCATCCCTTCGATAATAGTTTATTTTTTAACTATTATGCACGCTCTAAATACTCACCAGTACGAGTATCTACACGAACGCTTTCTTCTTGCTGAACAAATAACGGAACACGAACAACCGCACCTGTTTCAAGCTTAGCTGGCTTACCGCCACCGCCAGAAGTATCACCACGTACGCCCGGATCAGTTTCAACAACTTTCAACACAACGAAGTTAGGTGCATTTACGTTTAAAGGAACGCCGTTGAATAACATGATTGTACATGTTTCATTTGAGTCGTCTTTTAACCATTTAGCAGCATCACCCATTGCAGTTTTGTCAGCTGCAATTTGTTCGAAGCTTTCTGGGTCCATGAAGTGCCACATTTCGCCATCGTTGTATAGGTAGTTCATTTCTACTTCTACGATGTCAGCAGCTTCTAAAGTATCACCAGATTTAAAAGTTTTTTCTAAAACTTTACCAGTTTTAAGGTTACGTAATTTTACACGGTTGAACGCTTGGCCTTTACCCGGTTTTACGTATTCGTTTTCCATGATTGAACATGGGTTACTATCAAGCATGACCTTAAGGCCTGGCTTGAAATCATTTGTAGAATAATTGGCCATGACTGGCACACTCCAAACTTAACAAGTCAACTATGCGATATAATGCGCTGTTGCATTATCTTAATCGTGTCGCATGATAAACTATTTACACCAAGAGCAAAACTGGCAATCACAACTCAGTGACCTTATTACCGATCCTTTAGAGTTGTTGAACCTGCTCGAGTTATCCACTGATCAGCTATTATCAGGGGCGATTCTGGCTTCTGAAAAGTTTAAATTGCGTGTTCCGCGTGCGTTCGTCGGAAAAATGAACGCTAAAGATCCTCTTGATCCGCTTTTACTCCAAGTGTTGCCACATCATTTAGAACTTGAGGAACATCCTGAGTTTGTCACCGACCCTTTAGGTGAAGAAGCAGCCAATCAGTTACCGGGTGTTTTACATAAATATAAATCTCGTTTTTTACTGACTTTGACCGGTGCATGTGCGGTCCATTGCCGTTACTGCTTCCGCCGTCACTTTCCTTATCAGGAAAATTTACCTAAAAATGAAGATTGGCTAAACATTAAAAATTATATCGAGTCGAACCCCGATATTAACGAAGTGATTTTAAGCGGAGGTGACCCTCTTACGCTTTCTAACCGTAAATTAGCGCTTTGGCTAGAACGTTTATCATCTCTCAAACAAGTGAAGATTCTGAGAATTCATTCACGCGTTCCAATTGTCATTCCAAACCGTATCGACGAAGAGCTTATTTCTTTATTAAAAAACAGTAGGCTGCGTATTATTCTGGTGGTACACTCAAACCATGCTTCTGAACTCGATGACTTTACTTGTTCAAAATTGTTGCAGCTATCTGAACACCACATTACTGTTCTAAATCAGGCAGTATTGCTTAAAGGGGTGAATGATTCTGCTCAAACTTTAACTGATTTAAGTTATCGTCTATTTGAAGCTCGCGTTATGCCATATTACTTACATGTATTAGATAAAGTAAAAGGCGCACAACATTTTGATTTAATACCATCTGAAATAGATGCGATATATCAAGACGTGTTAGCGAGCCTACCAGGATATTTGGTTCCTAAACTCGTCAGGGAAATTGCGGGCGAAAAGAATAAAACACCGCTTTTTGGGGCTACAACTTTTTGAGTTATATAATAAGTGATGATGAATAATGCACTTTCGGACATTTTTCACAATCAAACCGCACTTACTCGTGAACGGTTAAGCTTTTGTGAAGCCAACATTAAAGATCTTAATGAGTGGGTCACTACCCTTTCTATTATGCAATTGGGTGATACTTCAAAAGCGCTATTTACAGCAATTTTGGAGCTGAATGAGTTAAATTGTAGTGAAACCTTACGCTTTGACTTAATTCAGACACTTCACCCAACCATTAATAATGTGTTGGCGAGTTTAGAAAAAAACTTCTTTAACCAAGGCGTCATTAGTACCGACCGTAACGAGCACATTATTGAACTGGCTATGCTTCTGCGCTGTTATTTTGCCAGTATTTATTTAAATATTGCGCAAACAAGCCACGAACAGCTACAAAAGCAGAAGTTTTCTTTATTCTCTTTTAAACAAAAGAAAAATTTACAAACCGCACGAATTCTGGCGACATTCCACGCATTGCAGCAGTTGACCAATCTTTTATATCAACAGCATATGCTCTATAGCGAACCTGTCAAAGGTCAATGGTTAATTGCCCACCAGCTTTATGAAACAGCGGTTCAATACAAATATCATTTAACCAATATTAATCATATTCAAGGTGTACAGCACCCGTTAGCCAATATTACGCAGGCTTATGCTCAGCTTATTTTATTAGATATTTTTAACACCAATCAGATTCGCCAGTCAGAAATTCAGGCCCTGTTTCAATGTAGTTTTGACTGGGCACGCATGATTCAGATCTTGCCGAAAGACACTGCTTCAACAAAGTATGTGGTCGACCCAACTAAAGATCATCCGCCTGTATATAACAAAAAACAAAGTTCAAATTTCAATCCAAGTATTTTTATTAGCACGCAAGCTTTGCTTGAGCATGTCACTGCCACCATGCATAAAAATGCTCAATATATGTCTAAAAATGAAAAGATTTATTTAAGTCCCGCATTAAAGTTTCACGTTCAAACGATTTTGGGCACCACAGCACAGCGCCGTCATGAGCGTTACGAATATAATGCAGCTTTACAAATCTGTTTTGGCTTAAGTACCGCACATTTTTATTTATCTAAAGCCAAAAACTTTGAAGAAACGCTACAACTGAGTAATAACTATAATTTACAAAGTGAATCGAAAGTCTTATCCAATTTAGAGAAAAAAGAACAACAAACCTCGTCTTATCAACGCTTAAGCCGTGAGAGTAAAACCATTTATCAAACTACCGTGCTTGATATTAGTGTTAATGGCTATCGTATTAAATGGTCCGGCGAAGCACCTAAAAACTTAAGAACTGGCGAATATATTTTGGTGAAGGAAACGCTACATGGTCAGTGGCGTGGCGGTGTAATTCGCTGGATTAAGCAATCTACAGAAAAAAGTCTGGAACTGGGTTTAGAAATTCTTTCACAGGCCATGTTCCCTTGCGCTGTACATATTCAGGCAGAGCGTCATACGCGTAATTATCACCCTGCACTATTACTACAAACTCAAAACCTAGAAGAAATACAAAACACGCTTATTTTACCGGGGTCTCAAATTTTTAGAGAGCAACAAACAATTCATTTACGATTGGGGACAGAAGAAATCAAAGTGTATCTACTCAAAGCACAACTCATTACTCAAAGTTTTATTCAATTTCAATTTGAGCTTCTGAATGAGCAGCAACAGTACCTGCTTGATCAGTTCATGTTGAAAAAGAATAACACCGTGAATAGCCAAGATTTATGGGAAGCATTAAAGTGAGAAACTCTTTACTATCTAAAAGGTTAAAACGTACTGAAATACGTTTACTCATTATTGATGATAACCAGTTACGTTATAACCAAATTTTAAATTTATTATTGGGGAATGATTATCAAGTTAATGCCTTATTACTTGATGATTTAAAAAGTTTTGAAAAGCAGCTCAATACATCTTGGGATGTCATTATTTTTGGTCGCGCCTATGATTTGAAAATTGAACAAACTCTCTCCCTTGTTCAAGCCTCAGAACAGCCGCAGCTTCCAATATTACTTTTACAGCCAGACGATTACCAAGCGCAGCAATATCAAAGCTATATTCAAAAAGGAATTTATGATGTAGTCCCATTAGAACCGCTAGATTATTTTTATATTACTTTGGTTCGGGCACTGTCATACAGCCGCCTTTTACAGACGGAACAACGTCTTTTGGCCGAGCTTGATACCATTCATACGCATACGCAAACGCTGGTCGACAACAGCCATAAAGCGGTTGCTATTTTTCAAGAAGGCATCCACATTAAGGCAAATACCGAATATTTGAATCTTTTTGGTTTTCAACAAGAAGAAGACATTATCGGATTGCCGATTTTAGATGTCTTACAACCCAACGATTTAAATGTTTTTAAGCAGCGGTTTAAGAAAATTTCTTTAGGCCAGTTCGATCAGGCACGCTTTGAAATCCAGAGTCAGCATCAGGCTATTTCGGGTAATAATGCGCTAAAACTCGAGTTTATTCCAAGCCAAGAAGAAGACGCGGTACAACTCACCATCGACTATCAAGTTGATCTAACTACTCCAGCAAATAGTACTCCGTCCGAAAAAAGTGTTGGGTTGAGTGCAGCTTGGCCGCAGATTAATCGTCATTTATCGACTCACCCTGCCCAAGCAAACGCAATTGTTTTATTTAGACTTGCCCAGTGCCCAGAACGAATTTTTCAACAGGGTTGGCAAACTTTAGGACAATATTTCAATCAGCTCCATGGTTTTTTAAAAGACCATGCACAGATGCCGATTTTCCAAGTCGACTTGGGTAGTTATGTGGGGATTTTACAAGCCGAAAATAGTTCAGTTTTAAACTCACAGCTGACGAGTTTACAAACTTTGCAAAAAGAACATTTGTTAAAAGTGAATGAGCAAAACTTTTCAGTACAGTTAAAGCTTGGTTATGCTTTTCTCAACCAGCCCTTAACTGAGAACTCTTTTAGCTCATTATTGAACGAGGCTGAAAAACAGGATTTACCTCGGGTTACACCTCAACTTGAAGTAATGCCAACAGTAGAAAAAACGGTTTCACCGAGCATTGAAGCTGTTCCTCTTGATTTAACAATTGAACATTTTGACCATACGCCTCAGTCCTCTTTGCTCCAGCAATTAAGACAAAAACTAGCTCAGGGCGAAATACATCTGAAGTACCAGCAAATTTACGATAAGCATGACCAAGAAACTCATAACTATGAAGTGACAAGTGGTTTTATTGCTGGTGAACAATGGTATGACTTAAATGATTTAAGTGATCTTAAAGAAGATGCAGAACTTTCAATTCAGTTAGACCGCTGGATATTGGTAGAAGCGTGTAAACAGCTTCATAATTTCATTGCTCAGTATCCTAAAGCGAAACTCATTATTAACCTTAATATTGATATTTTGCTGAAAGATAAAACATTCCCCGAGCTGATTTCCAAACTACTGACTATTATCGGAAGTAAAATTGAAAGCCCACTGATTTTGCAATTTTCAGAACAAGCTCTTCAGCCTTATCTTCCAATTGCTCAACAGCACATTGCTCGCTTACGCCAACATGGTGCGGAAATTTCAATTCGAGATTTTGCTTCTTCTATGTATAGCGATTCAATATTACAGCAGCTTGATATTCAACTTGTAAAATTACAGTCCAGCAAAACTGATCTATTAAGCTCAGACCAAGGGCTTAATAACTTACAAGAAAAAATATTGAACTATTTGACTGTAAAACCGATTGGAATTTTATTAGCTCACTTGAATGATATGAACCTGTTTGCCAATGCATGGAATGTAGAAGCGCGCTTTCTACAAGGTGATTATTTTCAGAAAAAACTTGACCGCTTAACAGACGTACAAGACCAATAATGGTCTTGTATATTAAAAACAAAAAACGGGCATAAGCCCGTTTTTTGTTTCGTTTTGAAGTATTAACGCTTGATAGAGCGAGACATACCAGCAAAACGTTGTTTGAATTTGTCGATACGACCACCAGTGTCTACATTCTTTTGTTTACCAGTGTAGAAAGGGTGGCAAGCTGAACATACGTCAAGGTAAATAGTTTCTTTACCTAAAGCAGAACGAGTTTCGATTACGTTACCGCAAGAACAAGTTGCAACTAATTTTTCATATTTTGGGTGAATATCGGCGCGCATCGTCGATTACTCCTAATTGAAGAAAGGCTTAAGCTGTCATCGCAATTGATCACTCTCAATTAAATTGAGGAAAGCTTTTACAAGCAGATCAACACCACAACAGACCATTCTTTTGGCCCACCGAAACCTCAAGGGTTAGAGCTAAGCACAACAAGTGGGCAGTATTATACGCCATATAAATTTTTTTTGCGAATTAATCTTGGGATTTAGCCAAGTAATTTGCAATTACCCCACAGACCATTAACTGGATTTGGTGAAAGATCATAATTGGTAAAACAATCATACCTAAAGGTTGGCCAATAAATAAGATTTGTGCCATAGGTACACCACTGGCCAAGGTCTTTTTTGAACCACAAAAGAACACTGTAATTTGATCAGCTCGGTTAAAACCAAAAGCGCGCGGTAAATAAAGTGCAAGCAGCATAATAATGGTGAGTAAAACAGAACAAGCAATGGTCAAAAGCAGTAAGGTTTTCCAACTCACCTGATGCCAAAGCCCCGCAACCACAGCCCCACTAAATGCGCCATAGACCACCATCAAAATTGAACCTTGGTCAAATGCTTTTACAATACTTGGTACTTTTGCCATATATGGAAAAACATAGGGACGAAGTAATTGCCCTAAAACAAAAGGCACTAATAGCAACAAAGTAATTTGTATAATTGAAGATGTAGGATCAAATCCGTGCTGACTTTGTCCTAAAATAAAGAAACTGACTAAAACTGGCGTAATAAACATACCTACCAAGTTTGAGAAAGATGCACTACATACCGCCCCTGCCACATTCCCTTTTGCAACTGAAGTAAATGCAATAGAAGACTGAACAGTAGATGGCAAGAAACACATAAACAAAAAACCCCAATAGAGCTGCTGCCCTAATAGAGGTAAAAGAATAGGTTTAGCCAATAAACCAATAGCAGGAAAGATAAAGAACGTAATTGCAAATACCAGTAAGTGCATTTTCCAATGCAAAATACCTTCAATGACTGCCTCACGAGACAGCTTGGCACCATGCAAGAAAAATAAAATAGCAATCGCGACTGTAGTTAATGTATTGAAATACTGCGCAGCTTGACCACTGACTGGAAAAAAAGTTGCTAGTAGTACCATGCCAACCAACAAAATTGTAAATCGATCAAGTGCCAAGAACTTCAGCATGTTCACATCCTATGATTATTTTAGATAAAGAAAAGCCCAGTTGATAAATTGACCATTTGGTCAAGCCTTCATCATACTGGGCTATAAAAATAAAGCTAGACTTTTAAGACCTAAATCTTAAAGCGCCTGAGTCATTTATTTAATTATTTCTAGCATTTGCGTCTTGTTGAATAAGCTCGACTTTGTAGCCATCCGGATCTTCAACAAATGCAATCACCGTTACACCCCCCTTCATTGGGCCAGCTTCACGAACGACTTTACCACCACGTGCTTTGATTTCTTCACATGCTTTATAAGCATCTTCAACACCAATCGCAATGTGACCATAGCCATTTCCTAAATCATAACTTGAGGTATCCCAGTTATGAGTAAGTTCAAGCACGGTATTATTTTCTTCATCGCCATAACCAACAAATGCCAGTGTAAAGCGACCTTCTTCATAATCACGCTTACGAAGTAACTTCATCCCTAATACTTCGGTATAGAACTTTAAAGATTGTTCTAAATTGCCTACTCGCAACATTGTATGAAGCATTCGCATGTTTATTCACCTGCCTTTTCTATGTCATGTGTTTGATGATCTTTAAGCAGTTTTCCAACCCAAACAACTAAAATTAAGATTGGAATCCCGATCATTGTGGTCATCAAAAAGAAGTTTGGGTATCCAATATTACTCACTATGGTACCCGAATATCCACCTAAAAGTTTTGGGGTAAGGGTCATAAGTGAGCTAAAGATCGCATATTGAACAGCAGTAAATGACACACTGGTCAAACTTGAAAGGAACGCAATAAATGCCGCACCGGCTAAGCCTGAAGCCATGTTATCAACAACAATGGCAAAATAAAGCCATAGTGAGCTATAAGGTTTAATGACTTTACCACTAATCTCAACTTCTTGACCTGATTGAGTATCAATGTACGGTAAAGGATCGATATTCACATCTAATTCAGGTTTTGGTACAGAATTTGAAGCGACTTCATAGGGGTGAGTAATCGATAATATTTTTTGATTTCCATCGACAATTGAAGCAGTAAGTTGCTTACTTGGTGATGACAATAATTTTTGCATATCAATTGCTGCGTTAAACACGCCCTTTTGATCTGTCATTTTTGCATCAAAATTTTGTCCATCAAGATTCACCACAATCTTTTGAGTAGGTGATAAGGCTTTACCAAAATACTGCCCACGAATCACGACACTGCCTTCGGAAGAGTTAGCCGATATCTGATCACTTCCCATTAAAGGTAAAATTTGTAAAGGAACACTCTCAGAGTGAGTTGTCACTAGAGGTTGAGCCCGAACGATAGTCTCGGCTTGTTGATCTTGCAAAGCATAACCAGCTTTGACATCAATTTGTTGGGTGCCATTAAAACTTGAGCTTGGCACTTTGAGCTTCCAATACCCCACTTCATCTGGCTTCACTTTATAATGGTGATTCCCAATTTGGACATCCACCATATCAAGCGGTTTTCCAGATTTTACTAAGCCAATGAAAATGAGATTAGTAGAGCTTGCCAATACAGCACCAACGAACATCAGTTTCATGATGTTCATACGTTGAGCTAATAAGCCACCTAAGAAACCACCCACCAAACTGAAAATAACACCATAAACTTTTACGGCTTCAGCAATTTGTTCTTTGCTAAAGTTCAGATCTTGATAAAAGACATTAGAAATCACACCAGCAATAATGTCTGAAATACGGAAGAAACCAATCAAGAATAGAAGTACTAAGGCAAGTTTGACACCATAACGTTTAAAGAAATCCAGAATTGGGGCAATCCAAGTTTCTTTAGCCATTTGCTGGTTCACTACACCTATTTTAACCAATAGATAACCAGCTAGAATGGCAATGCCTGTCGCCGTTAAAAACCTTAAAGCTTCTAAACCAAATAAAGCAGCACTATCTTGAATATTGCCAGCTTTTGAAATTGCTTCGGTAACTTGACCTGAGTAAATATAGGTTAAGACAAATGAAATAACTGCAATAAAAAATACTAAAACCAGACGGTAATAATCACTTGATTTATAGTTTTTATATATACGATCAACTTTAGGTTCACGAACGAGTAAAGTTGTAATAATACCGACCAACATGACTGCTGCCATCGTTAAATAGGTCGTCTTCCAAGCCTCGTAAATATAATTTCCTTTTGCGGTCCCCAAATGCGCCGCTAAGAATAATGCACCAGCACCAGCTACAATCATACCGATCCGGTAACCCGCATTATAAGTTGATGCCAACACTGTCTGCATTTCTGTTTCAGCCAGCTCAATACGATAAGCATCAATCACAATATCTTGCGTTGCAGCCGAGAAGCCAAGTAAAACTGCGCCTGCCGCCATTTGAACAAGATAACTGTGACCTAAAGCAGGGTCGGCAAAAGCCATTGTACATATCGCAAGTACGATTAAACACTGCGCAATAAGCAACCATGCACGTCTTCGGCCTAAAGCTTTAGTTAAGACTGGTACAGGTAACTCATCAATTAAGGGAGCCCAAACAAATTTAAAGGAATATCCTAAAGCCGCCCAACTGAAAAAAGTGACGGCACTTTTATCAATGCCTGCTTCACCTAGCCATAAAGAGAGACTAGAGAAAATCAATAAAATGGGTATTCCGGCAGAAAAACCCAGAAATAGCATAATTAATGCACGACGGTCTAAAAATGCTTTAAACGCCGAGACCCAACCAGAGGTTTGTGTGGTCATTCGTTTTTTATTTTCCATAAATTATAAATGCGCCTATTCAATCGCTTCTTACAATTGCTTTCAAGATTCTTTATGCAATCAAGTTTTGTTTTGATGATAAAAACGGCAAGTTTGCTTGATATTTTATGCTAAACCTGTATACCTTTAATCTTCAACCTTCGTTTTCTTTTGCTGGATATCAACAGTGACACAAAAACTTGATCAAGTGACATCTTCAACTTTATCACTCGCTAAAACAAACACCACAAACGTCACAATAAATGCATTTCCTTCAGCTTTTGAGCAACCTGATATTAAAATGACTTTAGATAAAACAGCGTTAAAACCCGAACAACTTACGCATATTCCAAATTTTGAAAATATTCCAGCCTCAACAAAACGCATCAAGCCGCTCAACAACTTTTTAGGGCAAGACCGCGCCAAAGCTTCGGTAGAAGCCGGCATTTCCTTACCCTACTCTGGTTATAACATTTTTGCGGTAGGAACTGCAGGCTTAGGTAAACGCACCATGATTAAGCGTTTACTACAACAACATGCCAAAACAATGCCTACTCCAGATGATTGGGTATATGTTTATAACTTTAAACAGGCCCGTCAGCCTATTGCGCTACGCTTCCCTGCTGGACAAGGAACCAAGTTTCAACAAACTCTTCATCAAACTTGGCAAATTATTTTAAAGCAGCTTGAACGTCGTTTTAGTGCAGAAACTTATCATAACCGTATCGAGCGAATCCGTCAGGAAACTGGTGATGAACAGCAACAAGCGCTTGTCGAATTAACAAAAGAAGGCGAAGAACTTGATCTAAAATTGATTTCTCGAAATGAGAAACATGGCTTTGTACCTGTACAGTTAAAAGATAATCAGGTTCAAGAACTGACTCAAACAGAAATTGACGCTTTAAATAGCAAACAGCGTGCTGAGATTGCAGCCAATATTCGCTATATGGATAAAAAGCTTGAGCGTCTTGGTTTGCATTTGGGCGACTTAGAAGATGATGCACGCGACAAAGTTTCTGTTTTAAATCGAGACATCGCCACTCAAGTGGTTATGCCACGCATGGACTTAATTTTAAATAAATATGGGCAAGTGAAAGGCCTTGAAGATTATTTAAAACAGTATGCTCAAGATATCATTGACAATGTTGAGTTAATTTTAGAACAAGAAGAAGATGACTTTGCTCCTGCTATGTTCAATCGCGTACCGGCGCGTTATCAAGCAAATGTGATTGTCTCAAACAAACCAAATAGCGGTGCACCGGTTATTTTTGAAGATTTTCCAACCCACTACAACTTGCTGGGTCATGTAGAACAACTCACCCACAACGGCACAATTACTACAGATTTCACTCTTATTCGTCCCGGTGCCCTACATCAAGCCAATGGTGGTTTTTTAATGCTTGAGGCCGAGCAATTACTCGAACAGCCTTATGCATGGCAAGGTTTAAAGCGTGCCTTAAAATCGGGCCAACTCAAGCTCTCTTCTCTTGAACATATGTTGACTTTAACCGGCAGTATCTCGATAGAGCCTGCTGCTATTCCACTTGATATTAAAGTGGTACTGATGGCAGAGCCTGAGATTTATTATGAAATTTTAGAAGTAGAACCAGAGCTTGGTAGCGTATTTAAAATTCGAGCAGATTTTACCGATACATTACAACGTAATGACGAAAATGAACAAGCCTATATGCAGCTGATTGCTGACTATGTACAAGCCGATAAACTGCTTCCATTTGACCGCAGTGCTCTAGCGGCATTACTGACAGACTCAAGCCGTCAGGCCGAAGACCAAAGCTCCTTGTCGTTACATGCTTCAACGTTGGGTGATCTTATTCGTGAAGCGCATCATCATGCATTTAAAGCCAATGATAAGATGGTAACCGACCAGCACATTAACCTTGCTCTACAACACCGACAATATCGCTTAGGCTATTTAAGAGAACTTTACTGGCAAGATTTATCGCGTGGAACCCAGTTAATCGAAACTTCTGGCCATCGTTTAGGTCAAATTAATGCCCTCTCTGTCATTCACTATGCAGATGTTGAGTTTGGTTTACCTTCACGTTTAACTGCCTCGGTTTATCAAGGCGGTGGCGATATTCTTGATATTGAACGTAGTGTAGAACTAGGCGGTTCATTGCATGCCAAAGGCGTGTTACTCATGTCCAGCTTCTTAAAAGCTCACTTTGGCCGTGAACAAATTTTACATTTTTCTGCTGCTCTGGCTTTTGAACAAAGTTACGGACAAGTGGACGGCGACAGTGCAACCGTTGCCGAGCTTTCTGCATTAATCTCTGCAATTAGCCAGTTACCAATTGATCAGTCATGGGCAATTACTGGTTCTATGAACCAGTTAGGTCAAGTTCAACCAATTGGTGGCGTAAATGCAAAAATTGAAGGCTTCTATGATGCATGTAAGCTACAAGGTCTAACTGGCAAACAAGGTGTCATTATTCCACGCCAAAACATGCAACACTTAATGCTACGTCAAGATGTGATTGATGCGGTACGAGAGGGCCAATTCCATATCCATGCAATTGATACAATTGATCAAGCACTTGAGATTTTAATGGCTCGCCCTGTTGGTACCCTCGACAAAAAAGGCAAATACAGTAAGCATTCTATTTATGCCGCTGTAATGGAACAACTTGAGTACTGGCAAGCGATCGAAGATGGCGCAGAAGTTGAAGAGGAGCCGAAGAAGAAAAAGAAAAATAAGAAAAAAATTAAAAAGCATGAAGAGCTCACAGCCGATGATCTTCCTCAAGAAACTCAAGAGGAAGTTGCTACGCTAAAGCAAAAATAACACTGACATAAAAAAGGGCTTGTAATAACAAGCCCTTTTTTATGAATGAGATAAAAGTTAACGAACAATCTGCATTGCTCTTCCGCCAGCCAACTGGCTGAAGTATTGCTTAAGCGCTTCGACACAACGTTGAATTTTCATTGGCTGTTGATCGTGTTTTGCAATCTCTGCATATAAAGTGAAAGCTGGGAGTTTCCAATCTGGAAGGATTTCAATTAAAGAACCATTCTTCAGTTCTTTTTGAGCATCTAAATATAAAATTCTGGCAATTCCATGCCCTTGCTGGCATAGCGCTTTAGCCACTTGTAAATTATTACTTTGCAAACGGCTTGCCATCTCGATATTTAATTTTTCACCAGTTTTAGCGTGCTGAAAATTAAAACTACGTGAATCATTCATTGCATTGATAGAAAGCAACTCATGGTTGTTTAAATCATTTGGATGCAAGATTGGGCTTGTTTGATTGAGATAGCTGGGAGAGGCTACCAAAATCTGATCGACAAAAGCCATAGGAATAACAGAGTCGCTCTCTTCTACCGCTGTAGAACTCATGCGCACTGCAATATCAATTCGCTCTTCGATTAAATCGATATATCGATGCCCCACTTCAAAATGAACAGATAGACCACGATGGGCAGACATCCAGTGAGATAAAGCAGGAATAATGTGCTGAACCGCTAAATCAGGGGTAGTTGCAATACGCAAGTCACCAATCAAATCATCTCGCAATTCATTGATTCTGATTTTGCCTCTTTCTGCTGCTGCCAACATTTCTTGGCAACTTGAGAAAAAAGCCTGCCCTGCCTCAGTCAAACTAAGTTTTCGCGTAGAACGATGTAATAAAATTACATCCATTTCATTTTCAAGAGAACGGATTTGCTGACTTACAGCACTTGTTGTAATGCCTAATTCACGTGCCGCACCACTAAATGAACTTTTTTCAACCACACAAGCAAAAACACCCATCGCACGAAGCTGATCTAACATAGGTTTCCTCAAATCTAATTCTAAATTTATAAAAAATGCTTATTGTTGTAATGAAAGCAACCAATTGTATTATACGAGGAAACCTATATTTAATGCATTAGCTAATTTGGTAAAAGATTTGCAGGGTTGATCGGTTTACCGTCAAGGCGAATTTGGAACTCAAGCATAACGCGAGATGCCCCTGAAGACCCCATTTCAGCAATCTTTTGGCCTGCGGTTACATTGTCACCACTCTTCACCATCATCTTGCTATTGTGGGCATACGCACTGATGTAACCATCAATATGTTTAATTAAAACTAAGTTACCATATTCTTTCAGACCATCGGCTGCGTATACAACTTGACCATCAGCCGCCGCATAAATCGGGTCACCTTGGTTACCACCGTAACGGATTCCTTTGACATTATTCGCCAAATTAAAGCCTTGAATAACCGGACCGTTATTTGGTTTCACCCAACGTAAGCTTGAGCTTGGAATAGACGCTCCGACTGTTGTATTGGTTGATGGCGCAACAGTTACTGGTGGCGGAGTGGTCGTGGTTGGTGCAGTGGTTGTCGGTAAAGCAATTGTTTGACGCTTAATCGGTTCCGGTTGCGCCATGACTTGTGTCGACACGGTTCTTGGTGAAGAAGATTTCTTCAATCGCAATGATTGATTAACATAAATACGATATGGCGGTGCAATACCATTCATCTCTGCAATACTGAGATAGTCCAGACCATAACGCATTGCAATACCACTTAAAGTATCACCTGAACGGACTGTGTAATAGTTAGGAGCCATTGCATAGCGAGAACTATTATTAATTTGTGGTTTAGAAGCACATCCTGCCATTGCAACAGTAAAACCTACAGCTACAGACAACATCATAATTTTCATTATTTTGTCTCTTTGAATATGCAATCTGCTTTGTTGCCCAGTTAAATGCATCGATCTCCCTCACTAAATGCTACAAATCATTTCGGCTAAGAGTACCAAAAAAGTAAGAGGAAACATGTTCCTCTTTTTCTTTATTCACAAAGTTATAACATTCGGCTCAGTTTATTACCCCAAACTGGCCTGCAAATCTTCTAAAACCGCATAGTTTGTTGCATCCATCTGAATTGGCGTCACGCTCACAAAACCATTCGCGACCGCAAAAAAATCAGATTGTATTTGACTAGCAATACGCTGTGGATCAGTTACCGCCTCACCAGCAAGACCAATCCAGTAAACCTGTCTTCCTCTAGGGTCTACATGGCTGGTGATAGGTTTAGATTGGGCACGGCGGCCTTGGTAAGTAATTTGTGTACCTTTAAGCTGAGGTACATCTGGAATATTAATATTAAAAATATGTCGCGGTGGCAGTGCAGGTAGTCCTTTTGCAATAAAGTCATGTACCCATTTAGCTGCTTGCGCATAATCATCTTTATGGTCGTATGAACGTACATCAGGCCCAGCCAAAGAAACCGCAATTGCCGGCTGTTTCATTAAGCGTCCTTCAAATGCAGCGCCCACTGTTCCTGAGTACAGAACGTCATCACCTAAATTTGCGCCACTATTGATTCCACTGACAACCAAATCAAATTCGAAATCAAATAATCCATTCATGGATAAATAAACACAATCGGCTGGTGTGCCATTAACAGCCCATACATCTTCAGCAATTTGAATAGGACGTAAAGGACGATCTAAAGTTAAGGCACTCGAAAACCCGCTTCTTTCACTTTCTGGTGCAACCACTACAACACGGCCTAGTGGTTTTAACGCGTCAGCTAAAGCTTGTATACCTGGTGCAAATACACCGTCATCATTGGCAATTAAAATATTCACAAAAAATCTTTCTCGACAAATAAACCCAGAGGTTTTCTCAATTGAATTATTTGTTGAATTATATATATTTATGCCTCCATAGCATTATAAAATTGTGAAAAAATGAAAACTTTCGCTCCTTTTTTTCAAGTATTGGGAATCAGTATCACATTGTGTACTCAAGCGGTTTTTGCTGATGAGGGTATCTCAACACAAGAAGCTGACAGCTTAATTAAAGATGACATTGCCTCTACTCAAGTCTTACAGGAAATTTGCCCTACTTTTGTTGGTGCAAATAAAAAACTTGAAACCAATACTCAAAAGATTATTGCAATGTACCTGAGTGGTTATTCCAATAAATCAATTACCTTCTCTGCGCTGCAAAATGATTCAGAATATAAAACCCTGTTAAGTGAAGCACGTCAGGCTGCCAAAGAAATGGATCACCACGAACAACATGAACTTTGTGAGGAAGTGGTAAATTACAAAGATTAAGAGCTTAGCTCAATCAGTACGCTTATCTTTGGGGTTTTCTGTTGAGATAAAGCAGAAAACCTACATAACAATACATTTTTTCCATTTTTTTAGCGTTTAAATTGTTTAAGCTATCGGCATATTTCAAATTTTTGTTTCAGGTTATCCATGTTTATGAAAAAAAGCTTAGTTCAATCACTTTCTGTTGTTTTACTCATGACAATGGCAACAGTGGGTTATGCTGCTGACAAGAAAAAAACAGCTGAAAAGAAAACTGAAAATGAAAATGTTGTTGAAGTTACACCGACCAAAGGTACTACACCGGAAGAATTAGCAGCAATTCAAGTACTTTCTGAAATTTGCCCAAGTTTAATTGGTAAAAAAGATGCCGAATTTGCTCAAGGTTATGAGCGTCTTGTAAAAGACTATTTGCCAAATGAAGCCGATCCAGTTGCAGCTTTAGAAAAACGTAGTAAAGACAAGAGCTTCAAAAAAGTCTTAAAAGAAGCACGTAATGATGCAAAAGCTGCTGGTAACGAACAAAATACGTTAGTTTGCCAAGACGTGAAAGCTTATCAATCGCAAAACTAAATTAGTTAAAAACTCTCTAGTTACAATACTGTTTGAAAAAGCCGACTTCCCCCATAGAAGTCGGCTTTGCTTTATCCTAAAATGCTAGGCTCTTCTGCTTCATACAAGATATTGGAATTACCTAGAATGACTCGAAAAAGCGCTATTGCTGCACTCCTCCTCTTACCAAGTTTTTCTTATGCAGCAACTGTCTTATCAGCTCCGCCAGAATTAAATAATAAGTCTTATGTATTAATGGATTACGAGACAGGACAAATTCTCGCTTCTAAAAATGAAAATGAAAAGCTTGCTCCTGCTTCTATGACTAAAATGATGACAAGCTACATCATTGAACAAAAATTATTAAAAGGTGAGCTTACCGAAAATGAACAGGTTCGTATGAATGAATCTGCTTGGTGTAAAGGCAGTAGTTCTGAATCATGTATGTATGTTCCATTAAATGGCACAGCAACTGTTTTAGAAATGCTTCGCGGTATTATTATTCAGTCAGGTAATGATGCATCAAAAGCAATGGCTGAACATATTGCTGGGAATGAAGGTACTTTTGCTCACATGATGAACCAGGAAGCAAAACGTATCGGAATGACCAATACCCAGTTTATTAACTCAACTGGTATGCCAGCTGAAGGTCATTACTCAACCGCAAAAGATATGGCTGTTTTAGCACAACATATTATTAAAGACAGCTCAAAATACTACCCGATTTATTCTGAAAAAGAATTCACATTTAACGGTATCAAACAAGGTAACCGTAATGCTTTACTTTACACTGACCCAAGTGTTGATGGCTTAAAAACAGGCCATACTGATGAAGCTGGTTACTGCTTAACAACTTCAAGTAAACGCGGTCCAATGCGTTTAATCTCAGTTATTTTCGGTACACCAAGCATGTCTGAACGTGCTGACCAAACTCGTGCATTATTGGCGTGGGGTTTTGCAAACTTTGAAACTGCAAATGTACAACCTGCAAACCAAGTTCTTGCAAAAGCTAAAGTTTGGTTTGGTAAAGAAAATGAAGTTCAGGTTGGTTTAGCTGAAAACTTTAATGTGACTATGCCTAAAGGCAAAGCGGACGGCATTAAAACTCAGTTGGTTGTTCAACCGAACCTAAATGCACCACTTCAAAAAGGTCAAGTCGTTGGTAAGCTTGTTGCTAGTTTAGATGGTAAAGTTATTGCTGAAAAACCATTGGTTGCTTTAAAACCTGTTGAAGAAGCTGGTTTCTTCGCACGTTTAATTGACCATATCAAACAATTCTTCAGCAACTTATTCTAAATTTAAATAATTTTAGAATAGTTGAATTAAGCACTCATGCTATTAGCGTGAGTGCTTTTTTATTTTATACTTTTACTAAATTTTCTATTGATACTTCTCATGGCAAAAAACATCCGCCCTTATTTAGACCATCACCCACAAATTGATCCAAGCTGTTACATTGATGAAATGTCCGTGGTTGTAGGTGATGTTAAATTGGCCGAAAATGTTTCGGTGTGGCCTTTTGCAGTCATTCGCGGAGATGTAAACAGTATTCAAATTGGTAAAAACAGTAATGTACAAGATCATTGTATGCTACATGTCAGCCATAAAAATGATGCAAAACCTAATGGTTCACCTCTTATTATTGGTGAAGATGTGACAGTAGGCCATCATGTGACTTTACATGGCTGTACTATTGGTAACCGCGTACTAGTCGGAATCAATACGGTTATTTTAGATGATGTTGTTATTGAAGATGATGTGATGATTGGTGCGGGAAGCTTAGTTCCGCCTCGTAAAGTTTTAAAAAGTGGTTATCTTTATGTTGGAAGCCCTGTACAACAAGTACGTCCTCTAACCGAAAAAGAATTGGCATTTTTACCTTACTCAGCAAGACATTATGTAAAAGTGCAAAATAACCATAAAGATAATCAAATAAATTAAAACAAACCGAGTTTTTCAAACGATAGAGTTATTCGCATGCTCTATCGTTTGTAAGATGACCGTAGCCAAAAACCCCTAAATTTCGTATCATACGACTTTTAAATTCATGGTGCTTTTTTATGGCCGCATGGACTCCTCATGTCACTGTCGCTACAGTCGTAGAAAAAGATGGACGCTATCTTTTTGTCGAAGAACATAGCGAAGGTTTTGTACACACAGTGTTTAATCAACCTGCTGGTCATGTGGAATGTGGTGAAACACTAACAGAAGCGGCGATCCGTGAAACGCTTGAAGAAACAGGACATCATATAGATATAGATGCCCTACTTGGTATTTATACTTATACCCCCCCTATGTTTCCGGACCGTACTTATTATCGCTTCTGCTTTTTAGCGCATGTGACCCACGTCGAAAGCGACCCAAAACTTGATACAGGTATTGTTTCTGCTGTCTGGATGACTCTAGATGAACTTAAAGAATCTGCCCGTGCACGTAGTCCTCTTGTCATTAAAGCCATTGAAGACGCCATGAAAGGACAACATTATCCTTTAGCTCTTATTTATGAGCACCCTTTCTCTCCCTCATTAACTTCTCATTTGGATGCCTAGTCCTATGCAACAACGTGTCATCGTCGGTATGTCTGGTGGCGTAGATTCCTCTGTTTCTGCGGCGCTCTTACTTCAACAGGGTTATCAAGTTGAAGGCCTTTTCATGAAAAACTGGGAGGAAGATGACGGCACGGAATACTGTACGGCAATGGAAGATTTAGCCGATGCTCAAGCAGTCGCAGACAAAATCGGTATTAAACTTCATACTGCAAACTTTGCTATGGAATATTGGGACCGCGTATTCGAACACTTCTTGGCTGAATATGCAGCCGGTCGCACTCCAAATCCAGATATCTTATGTAATAAAGAAATTAAGTTTCGCGCATTTTTAGATCATGCCATGACCTTAGGTGCAGATTTTATTGCAACAGGTCATTATGCTCGTCGTGCTGAAACTGCTTATAACTCTAAAGGTGAAGCCTATGCACCTTTATTACGTGGTTTAGATAAGAATAAAGACCAAACTTATTTCTTACATGCAGTACATGGCCGTGAAATTAATAAAACCCTTTTCCCGGTAGGTGAAATTGAAAAACCGGACGTTCGTAGAATTGCCGAAGAACTAGACTTAGCAACTGCGAAGAAAAAAGATTCAACTGGTATATGTTTTATCGGTGAACGTCGCTTTAATGACTTCCTTAAACAATATTTACCCGCTCAACCAGGTAAAATTGTACTTGATAACGGCAAAGAAGTTGGTGAACATCACGGTCTGATGTACTATACGCTCGGTCAACGTGGCGGTATCGGCCTAGGCGGTATGAAAGGTGCATCAGAAGGTGCATGGTTTGTACTTCATAAAGATGTTGCCAATAACCGTTTAGTGGTCGGCCAAGGACATGATCACCCACTTATGCAAAGTACACAGCTTTGGAGTGAGGCCATTGACTGGGTAGCAGGCGAGCAAAATATTCCGGCTGAAGGATTACGTTGCACCGCTAAAACACGCTATCGCCAGCCTGATCAAGCTTGTACAGTGTTTATTGATGAAAATAGTGAGCATGGTGTTCGTGTTGAGTTTGATGAACCTCAACGTGCAGTTACACCAGGCCAAAGTGTTGTATTTTATTCGGATGAAGTTTGCCTAGGCGGGGGTGTTATTCACCATACAAACGCCCCTACACCAAATTTTATTTAAGGGAATGAATGGCATGCTGGAGTTACCCTTTCAACAATCACAAGCCTTGAATGTTCGCCAAAACCGTGCCCTTGCCTTGGCTGGGGTATTTCAAGCGACCCAGCTTACGCATATGACTGCCATGACAGGTCAGCAAAGTATTGGTGAAAGTGGTAACTTTTATTTTGAGTTATTAATAAAGGCGAGTTTAAATATTCGCCCTACAACAAATAATAATACTGTTCAGACGTTGGATTTTTTTAATCAATTGGCTGATATTTCGTTGGGTCTTAAAACTCTTGAAAATTGTATTACCCAGCCTTTTACCAATGCGCCTAAGTCTCGCTTACCAAAAATGCGTAGTGCAAAACTTCCAATGTCTTATGCGATGTCACTTTTGCAGTTAGAGAAAAAGGTCTATAGCAATCCTGAATATGTGGCGATTATTGAAAAAGCGCAGCAGAAGATTTTAAAACAGCTTTCTTTTTTTGATAATAACTATTTACACCCAAGTATTTTAGCCAATTTGGCGCAAACCTATGTTGATACTGCCGGACAGATTAATCCACGCATTCTTGTTCGTGGTAATGCTGAGGCATTTAAAGATACCAACCATACTAACCGTATTCGTGCTTGTCTGTTTACGGGGCTACAAATGGCCCATTTATGGCGACAACTCGGCGGTAGTTCATGGAACATGATTTTTAGCAAACGTAAATTGCTACAGGATATTCAAGCACTTGCTCGTTTACAGTACCAAGTTATCTAAGGCTGTAACGAGATTATTTTTGTTTTATGTTTATTCCAGCATTAAGGAATCGTTATGAACGCTTTAACCGCACTATCACCATTAGATGGACGTTATGCCAGCAAATGTGATGCGCTACGCCCTTTTCTTTCTGAGTTTGGTTTAATTCATGCTCGTGTCACTGTGGAAGTGCGTTGGTTACAAGCGCTTTCTAACCGTCCGGAAATTGTTGAAGTTGCTCCTTTCTCAGCTGAAACAAATGCAGCTCTAGATGCAATCGTAAGCAACTTCTCTGAAGAAGATGCGAACCGCATTAAAGAAATTGAACGCACAACTAACCATGACGTAAAAGCAGTTGAATACTTCTTGAAAGAGAAAATTGCAAGTATTGCTGAATTACAAAATGCGGGTGAGTTCATTCACTTTGCTTGTACATCAGAAGACATCAATAACTTGTCTCATGCACTTATGCTTAAAAACGGTCGTGAAGTTTTAGTATCAAGCATGAAGCAAATTTTAAATGCAATCTCTGCTTTAGCTACAACTCATGCTGAACAACCGATGTTGTCTCGTACACATGGTCAAACTGCTAGCCCAACAACTTTGGGTAAAGAAATGGCGAACGTTGCATATCGTTTAGCTCGCCAAATCAAACAATTTGAAAATGTTGAATTATTAGGCAAAATCAATGGTGCAGTAGGTAACTACAATGCTCACCTTTCTGCTTATCCAAATGTGGATTGGCCAGCGCATTCACAAGCTTTTGTTGAATCTTTAGGTTTAACATTTAATCCATATACAACTCAAATCGAGCCACATGACTACATGGCTGAGTTATTTGATGCGTTACGTCGTTTCAATACAATTTTGATCGACTTTAACCGTGACGTATGGGGTTATATCTCTTTAGGTTACTTCAAGCAAAAACTTAAAGAAGGTGAAGTTGGCTCATCAACTATGCCACATAAAGTTAACCCAATCGACTTTGAAAACTCTGAAGGTAACTTAGGCATTGCAAATGCAGTGTTGGCTCACTTAGGCGAAAAATTACCAATTTCTCGCTGGCAGCGTGACTTAACTGACTCAACTGTACTGCGTAACATGGGTGTTGGTTTTGCTCAAAGCTTAATTGCTTTTGATGCTTGCTTAAAAGGTATTGGTAAACTTGAACTCAATGCAAACCGCTTAAATGAAGATCTTGACCAAGCTCAAGAAGTTCTTGCAGAGCCAATTCAAACAGTTATGCGTCGTTATAACGTTGAAAAACCATATGAGAAGTTAAAAGCATTAACTCGTGGTCAAGCAATGACGCGTAACATGATGGTTGACTTCGTAAATGGTAACGAACTTGCTCAAGTACCAAGTGAAGAGCGTGCTCGCTTAGCTGAGCTTACACCTGCAACTTACACAGGTAATGCTGCTGAACAAGCTAAACAAATTAACGAATTAATTAGCAAAATCTAATTAAAAAAGTTATAAAAAGCGAAGCTTAGGCTTCGCTTTTTTATTACACTCATACAAATCAGAATAAAGACTTATTTATAAAATGATCGAAAAAGAATTCAAAGTTAAACACTATATTGCACTTGGCCTGCTTTTTATTGCCATTATCATTTCAGGTATTCAACCACTTGAGTTTGAGGCTTATTTGCTTCATCAAGCTGGCACTGTTTTTATGGTGATTCTGCTTTTTATTATTTTCAAAAAAATTGGACTCGATTTCTTAAGTTTTACTTTTTATCTACTGTTTTTATTAATCCATATTATTGGTGCTCACTATCTCTACTCCTACGTTCCATACAATGACTGGATACAACAGGTGTTCCATTTCAACCTAGATCAATATATGGGCTGGTCCCGCAATATGTATGATCGTTTAGTTCATCTTGCCTATGGTGTTTTGCTCTATCCTCTTATTTATCGTGTATTCCAAGTATGGTTACCCACTGCACGTCCTTTTTCTTTATTCTTACTTGTAGTCCAGTTTGTGATGGCGTCTAGTGTCTTTTATGAACTGATCGAATGGGCAATTGCAATCGGGCTATCACCTGAACAAGCTGAAAATTATAATGGGCAACAAGGTGATATGTGGGATGCACATAAAGACATGTTACTCGCTACAATTGGCGCAATCCTCTATGGGCTAATCGCTCTTCTCACAACACCAAAAAATCAAACAATAAATTAAAATTAAAAAAGCGCTCATTGAGCGCTTTTTACATGTTGTCTCAAATACCCTAAACAACTGGATAAGTTTGATCTAAAAGGTTTTGTAAAACCGAAGAAGTTGTATCAGGTAAAGGATGATCAGGATTTGATGTTGTCTGACCAACTGATGCATTTACTTCGATTGGCTCAGATGCCTGAGTCGTTTTTAACGCTGTTGATGAGAGAAGCTTTGCGATTGGGTCTGATTCACTAGCCGTAGAACTTTTTAATAAATCATCTAAAGGAACCGATTTCTGCGGGTTATTCATCTCAGTTGTTGTACTTTGCGCTGCCTTTAAAGTATGCAATCCGACACTATCTGCCAAAGATGGCCCTTCTGTACTTAAAGTATCTACTAAAGTTTCAGACAGGCTCGCAGCTTTCGGTGCAACTACATAAAAGGTAAATGGAGAACTTGCCTCACTGGTAAGGCCTGCCGCATCAGTTTGAGTCAAAGTAATAGTATGCTTACCAAGAGCTAAGTCTTTATCAAATGTAAATGACCAAGATCTACCACTTGTTACCGTCACAACTCCAATTGCAACACCATTATCATAAATCGTAAGAGTTGCATTTGCTTCACCTGAGCCTGTAAGTTTTGGTCTAGCATCGTCAGTTTCAGAACCAGCCGTTATAGCTCCTTTAACAGCGCCTACATCATCATCTACGCTATTTAATATAGGTTTTGCTGGTGGTGTTGTATCTTTTGTACCTACAATATCAACAACTTCAGACTTATTTCCAGCATTATCTATAGCTGATACCGAAGCATGTTTATTATCCGTTAAAGCTGGTGAAATAGAAATTGTAAATTTTCCATTCGCATCCGCTGTTCCACTACCAATTACCTTCCCTGTTGTATCTTTAATTTCAATTTTGGCATTGGCCTCAGCCGTACCGGTTACAGAAGTACCATCTGTATTAATTTGAACAGTCGGTTTATCTGGTGCAATCGAGTCAAAGCCTGGCGTAATTTCAACTGGTTTAGATACATTACCAGCAGCATCTTCCACAACCACTGTGCCCTTTTGCGCCTCTTTTAAAGCAGGTGAAAGTGTAATTTGAAATTCACCTTGAGTATCGGCGGTCCCACTTCCAATCACTTTACCATCGGCATCTTTTATTTGAACTTTTGCATTTGCTTCAGTTTTACCATGTATTACCGACCCTTCTTTATTTACTTCAACAAAAGGAGATGCTGGCGGTATGGTATCTTTACCCGCAATAATTTTAACTTCCTCAGATTTGTTACCCGCAGCATCTTCGGCAACCACTTTACCGCCCGCTTCACTGGTTAATGGTGGAGTAAGTTTTAAAGAATAAATACCATCTTTATTTGCAAAAACAGTTCCTAATACTTTGCCAGTGGCATCATAAACAGTGATTTTTGCATTTGCTTCTGCTTTACCTGTCACTAAGGAACCATCATCACTCAATTGAGCTTGTGGAACATCTGGGGCAATTGTATCTTTTGTTCCTGTTACCACAGTAACTTTAGAATTATTTCCAGCCGCATCTTGGGCAATAACATTTAATTTATCCCCATTCACTAACGGCTTATCTAATTTAATCGTGTAATTTCCGCTCGCATCAGCAACACCTGAGGCCACTGTATTACCTGCTGCATCTTTAATGTAGATTTTCGCATTTGCTTCAGTTTTGCCAGTCACTGTCACAGTATCATCAGCAAGCGTAGCTGTAGGAGCAGCAGGTGCTATTAAATCGGGAGTACTGGGTGAATCATCTTTATCATCTTTATCAAATGCCCAAAGATATAAACCTTCAGCGGCTAAAACTGCTAAGCCTGCTTTTAGTACATTACCCATCGAAAAGCTTGGATCATTATCAACAGCCATTGTTGCAGTTGAAGGGCTGGTACTGGTATAGGCCAAATCCGTAACATGATTTAAGCCTCTATAATCTATAACCTTACCTTGAGCATCAAATTGTGCTTCAACAAATTTTCCTTGTTCAGTTGGAAAAACGAGTGAATGCTCTGTTGTATTCGTTGCTTCATTAAAGAAATTTTCTAAGACAATTGTTTCTCCATTTTTTAAATGGATGACTAGACTTCCACCCTGCTTTTCCATCGATGCGATATCTTTTTGACTTACACCAATTTGAATAATAGTAGGTTGGTTTAAAACCACCTTATTGAGCTGACCATCTTGCAGAACGTCCAAACCCTCTTTGGATGCTACAATTATTCTTGTCATTATTTCCTGTCCTAAATTTCAGTTATATTTTTAAATGTTTATCTTTTAAATGGATCATCTAAAAGCTATTTTATTGTTGCCTAAAATATCAAAATCACTTATTTATCACAATTCAATAAGTATATTTATCAACAATTTTTTTTGAATCTTTATTCAATATCTATTTTTTATAAAAATGAATGGGCATTCCGGCAATTCAAACTAAATTCTTTTAGTCTTTCGCATAAAAAAGAGCACCCCTAAAAGGCACTCTTTAATTTGAAAATATATCTTAATTAAAATTTAGTATCGCGCATTTGGACTAAGGTTGAATTCGCTTTTGCTAAAGTATCAGCCACTTTATTCATTACAACCGGAATCAGGCTATCTGCCATTTGAGCTGCTTGCAAACCTAATTTTTCACCCAAAGTTGCTTTTTTACGGGTATTAATTACATATACGTCATGCTGAGGTAACAATGCTAATAGATACTCATCAGAAGTTTGTAGTTTATCTACAAGGTTTAAATCAAGTGCATCTTGACCATACCAATGTTCACCTGTAGCAACCTTGTCCACATTAAGCTGTGGACGATATTTCTCTACAAAGTGCTTAAACAACACATGCGTTTGTTGTAGCTCTTCTTCAAACTTCGCCTTACCTTCAGGAGTATTCTCACCAAACATGGTGACAGTACGTTTATATTGCCCTGCTGTGTAAAGTTCGAAGTCCACGTTATGTTCTTTTAAAAGACGATTAAAATTTGGTACCTGAGCCACAACACCAATCGAACCCACAACAGCAAACGGTGCAGAAATAATTTCATTTGCAATACAAGCCATCATGTAGCCGCCACTTGCCGCAACCTTATCGACACAAATCGTTAAATGAAAACCTGCGTCACGCAAACGAACCAATTGAGCTGCCGCCAATCCATATCCATGAACCATACCACCCGGACTTTCAAGACGTACCACAACACGGTCACGTCCAGCTTTAGCCGTTGCTAAAATAAGAGTGATTTCTTCACGAAGATTTTCAACCGCAGATGCCTGAATGTCACCTTTAAAATCTAAAACAAAAATTTTCTGGTTGTTCTTACGGCGAATTTTAGCTTCTTTTGCAAGTTGTTGAGCCAATTGTAAAAGCTCTAAACGACTTGCTGTGGTTTGTGCAATTTTTTTTCTCTGTTCATTTACACGTGCATTTAAATGACTAACACGTATTTCCGCAGGGAGTTTAGGCAAATGGAATAACATAAAATTCTATGCTCATAAGTTTGTCTTTATAGCCTTAAGATGTGGTTCTTTTGATTAAAATTCAATAGCGATTTTGCAAAATAGAGTCATTTTCATTTATTAAATAAAAAAAGAGCACTAGGCTCTTTTTCTTTTACAACGATCAATTAACCAAAACGGCCAGTAATGTACGCTTCTGTCAATTGATGGTCAGGCTGAGTAAATACTTTCTCTGTAGAGTTTACTTCAATCAAATCACCTAAATGGAAGTAAGCAGTACGGTCTGAAACACGTGCTGCTTGTTGCATCGAGTGCGTTACAATAACGATTGTGTATTGATCAGAAAGTTCAGAAATCAACTCTTCCACTTTCGCCGTTGCGATTGGGTCAAGCGCAGAACAAGGTTCATCCATCAAGATCACTTCTGGACTTACTGCAATTGTACGTGCAATACATAAACGTTGTTGCTGACCACCAGATAAGCCAGTACCCGGTTGGTTTAAACGATCCTTCACTTCTTCCCATAGACCTGCTTTACGCAAGCTATTTTCAACAATTTCTTCCAGGTCATATTTGTCACGTGCTAAACCGTGTAGCTTCGGACCATATGCCACGTTATCAAAAATAGATTTAGGAAATGGATTTGGCTTTTGGAACACCATACCAACTTGTGCACGCAGTAATACAACATCCAGATTTGGATCATAGATATTTTTGTTATCTAAAGTGATCTTACCTGTCACACGACAGCCATCAATCGTGTCGTTCATACGGTTTAAAGTACGCAGGAAAGTCGATTTACCGCAGCCAGATGGCCCAATAAAAGCAATTACTTCATTTTGATAAATATCTAAATCAATGCCTTTAATCGCTTCAAAGTCACCATAATAAACATGGGCATCTTGTGCACTGATCTTGATTTCGGTTGAGTTTGGCTTTTTTGAAGCATGTGGTTCAAAATGCGAAACGTACGAAGTGCCATGATGCAGTTGTGTATCTGTAAGTTGAGATTGTTCAGTATTCACTAACTTATCCTTTTCTAAGGAATTCGTAATATCAATAGTATTCATGATTTATCCTCTATTACCAACGCACTTCGAACTTTTTACGTAACCAAATTGCAAGGCTGTTTAAACCAATCATTAATGCAAGAAGTACGATAATCGCAGCAGCAGTACGGCCTTCGAAGAAGTTACGCAACTCATTACCCTGCCATAGATAAACTTGGACAGGTAAAGCAGTTGCTTGATCAAATGGGGTGGTTGGAACACTTGCAACGAATGCACTCATCCCGATTAAAAGTAGAGGTGCAGTTTCACCGAGTGCGTGTGCAACACCAATAATTGCACCCGTCATGATGCCGGGCAATGCTAACGGTAAAACATGATGGAAAACGGTTTGTACTTTAGACGCACCTAAACCTAGGGCAGCTTGTCGAATTGAAGGTGGCACAGCCTTTAAAGAAGCACGTGTTGTAATAATGACTGTTGGTAGTGTCATTAAACTTAATACTAAACCACCGACAAAAGGAGCTGACAACGGTAAATGCATCCAACCAATAAATATTGCAGCGCCCAACAAACCAAACACGATTGAAGGTACAGCAGCAAGGTTATTAATGTTGACTTCAATAATGTCTGTAATGACATTCTTTGGAGCAAACTCTTCAAGATAGATTGCGCTGGCAACACCGATTGGAATTGAAATAATGATCACAATCAGCATCATGAATAATGAACCCATGAATGCGCCTGCAAGACCACTAATCGCTGGTGAACTACGAGAGTCAGGATTCTTAAATAAAGTCGTATTAAAGGTATTTTCAAGTACACCTTTTGCTTTAAGGTCATCTGCCAGCTTGCGGATTTCCGGATCAAGTTGCTGCTGGTCATCTGGTAATGAGCGGTCAATATTACCCTTCAGCCATACATCTACATTGGCATCACCCAAGAAAGTTAGGTTCTCTTTTTTCCCAATGAGTGATGGGTCAGCAAACACCATATCACGTAAGCGATAAGCTTCAGAACTTGCATAAAGGCTACTTAAATAATCGCGTTGTGATGCAAGTGAAGGATCTTTAGCAATCATGCCATTTACGATCAGGCTATCCCAATCGACCATACCCATTTTCGTTTGCCAATCGACATAACGCTCTTGGTAATGTGCAGGTGTTTCACCTTGTGTACGTACCGGCACTGGACCTGCATCAATTACTTTAGGATCGAAGTAGACTGGTACATTCATACTGGTTTGCCAGAATGCTGGTAAACCTTTTGCCAAAATACTGCCAAACAGTAGCGCAACGAATGCAAGGCCAATAACAACTGCTGACAAACCTGCAAAGCGGAAAGCTTTTTCTTTGCGGTGACGTTTAGCCAATGATTTTTCAATCACTTTTTTACGGCGATCACGTGCCTGAGCAGCGGCTTGTGGATCAAATACGTTCTGATCCATAGGAGACGATGTATTTGATGTACTCATTCGTATTGCTCACGGTATTTACGCACAATGTACAGTGCAACAATGTTTAATCCTAAAGTGATCACAAAGAGTGTTAAACCCAGTGCAAATGCCACCAAGGCCTGTGGGCTCGCAAAATCAGTATCACCCGTTAACTGTTTTACAATGGTTACGGTAACTGTCGAAACAGCTTCAAACGGATTTGCATGTAGAAGTGGGCTGTTCCCTGCTGCCAAAACCACAATCATGGTTTCCCCTACGGCACGCGAAACAGCCAATAAAAATGCCCCTGTAATACCCGGTAAAGCTGCCGGTAAAACTACTTGGCGAATCGTTTCTGATTTGGTTGCGCCCAGTCCTAACGAACCATCACGAAGTGCGCGAGGAACTTGAGTAATAATGTCATCAGACAAAGATGAAACGAATGGGATAATCATAATTCCCATTACGAAACCGGCAGTCAAAGCACTGGTTGCATTAATTTCAATACCGACATACGCACCAGCAGCTTTAAAGAATGGCCCAATAATCATCATGGCAAAAACACCATAAACAATTGTTGGAATACCCGCTAAAACTTCAATGGTAGGTTTTGCCCATGAGCGTAACCACGGCGAAGCATACTCAGCTAAATAAATAGCAATCATTAAGCCAACAGGTACAGCAACTAATAAGGCAATACCACTGACCATGAGCGTGCCCCATAGTAATGGTAATAAACCATAACTACCTTCTGCATTACCTGAAGTACTAAAGCCAGGGTTCCATTCTGTACCAAAGAAAAAGTCGATTGGACTTACAAAATGGAAGAAGTGCATTGCCTCACCAAACATCGACATTACAATGCCGATCGTGGTTAAAATTGCAACGCCAGAACATAAGATCAAACCAACATTAATTGCACGCTCAACTTGGTTACGTGCGCGATATTCTTGGCTGATTTTTTTCTTTGCCCACACTAAGCCCAACAAAGCGGCACAGACAACAACAGCAAATTTGGCAAAAGAGCCAATGGTTTGAAATTTTGCATATTGCTGAGCAGCAGCCAACTCATAAGCCGTTGGATGATCACTTACCCCAAAACCAGAAGCGATCGCTTGAACTCGATCAACAAGTACACTTCTTGCTGCTTCATCTAGAGAAGCTGTCACAGAAGCAGGTACGTTGTTAAAAATAATATGATTTAAAATACTTGGCTCAACCAAGTTCCAAATGATCAAAATTAAAAAAGCAGGGATACCGCACCAAAGCCCAACCAGTGCGCCATAATAACCAGGACGAGAATGTAATGTCGCCGAGTTGCTTCCCTTACCTGCTAGGTGGCGGCTCTTTCTCAGCCCAAGTTGATATGCAATTGCCACAAGGGCTAACAACACACCGATAAGTAGCAGATTCATGTATTCTCCACTGTTTTCTCAATTGTCATAATTTGGGAAAAACGTGTTAGACAAAAAGGCTGATGATCGCTTGAGATCACCAGCCCCTATTCAAACCAACTTATTTAACAGTTTTACCTGCTTTAAAGTCAGCTAAAACTTTAGCGCGTTCTGCATCAGACATCGCGATTAAACCATCACGCTCAGCTTTAGAACCTTTACCAGTCGCTTTTTTGCTTAGGAAGTATTCTACGTATTGTGGTAAACCTTTAACTGATTTTAAGTGCTCGCCTTTTACATAGAAGTATAGTGGACGAGATACAGGGTATGTACCATTTAACACAGTTTTCTCAGAAGGAACTACGTTGTTTACTGTCGCTACACGTAACTTGTCACGGTTCATGTCATAGAAACTTAAACCAAATACGCCTACTGCACTTGGAGAAGTTTTTAAGCGAGCTAGAGTTTCTGTATAGTCACCAGCAATTTCAATTACACGACCGTCTTTACGGAAAGTAGAACATGCTTTCTTTTGAGCGTCTTTGTCTAGGCTCTTGAAGTATTCATACGCTTCGCAACCAGCTTCAACCATTTTCTCTTGGAAAACTTCACGCGTACCGTGGTTAGACGCAGGAATAACAAGCGTAATAGGCTCATTAGGAAGTGATTTGTCAATTTGGTTCCAGTTTGTATAAGGGTTTGGAACCAATTTACCTTTTGAAGGTAACTGTGCAGCTAAAGCAGCAAACACATGGTAAGGTTTTAATTTATAAGCTGCTTTGCTTGAGCTAGACGCAAATACAATACCGTCATAACCAATTTTGATTTCTTGAATTTGTTTTACACCAGCTTTGTTACAAGCTTCGATTTCAGTGCTTTTAATTTTACGAGAAGCGTTTGCAACGTCGATTGTGTTGTCACCAACACCTTGACAGAACTGTTTTAAACCAGCAGAAGAACCACCAGAACCTACAACAGGAGTTTTAAATTGAGGGAATGTATTACCAAACTCTTCAGCTACAACGCTGGCAAATGGTAATACAGTTGAAGAACCAGCAATTTGAATCGTATCACGAGCTGCATTTGCAGTCGTTGTTACAGCGGCCCCAGTTACTGCTAATGCAATTGCGATTTGACGTGGATTTAAGCGCATTCTGTTCTCTCTCATTAATGCAATAGGTTGTACGTCACTTTTTGTTGAGTGCTTGTACGCTCTTCGATAGCTGCATTGTGAATAGAAAATATGACAAATAAGTTACAGTATTATGACGCTTTCATGATTTTTATAATGTTCATTGTCACATTTTTAAATCTATTTTATATCAAATATTTAAGATAATTTTATAAGTGCTTTGATATTTAGATTTAATGGGAAATATGACAAACGTTCAAAATGATAAAATTATAATTATGCTTAAATTATAAAAACTTAAGTAATTTAATGAATTGATGTTACAAAATTATTTTATTGACACAATTCTCAATTTTTTACGTGACACCTTTATTTTTAAAAAATTATTTCGCCCGAACATGAAAATATTATGACAAAACAAAAACGGTTACCTGCCTTACGTCAGATAACCGCAATATCACTGTAAATTTAGCTTATTAGTTTGATTGTACTTCCGGCATTGCGACCATTTTTTTACGATACTTAAAGAAATACATAATCGCTAAAACAGCAAGCCAGATTGGCCCCAAAATAACAGCGAGCCTCATATCTGGTGTCATCGCCATAATAATGAGAATGAAACATACAAAGCTAATAGTTAAATAATTACTCCATGGGCTCATAATGCTTTGGAATTTGGTTTGACGCTTTTGCAATTTCATTGCTTTGGTAAATTTCAAATGCGTGACTGAGATCATAAGCCAGTTAATAACAAGCGCAGCCACAACCAACATCATAAAGAGCTGAAAAGCTTGACCTGGAATTAAATAATTGACCACTACACAGACTGCTGTAATTGAAGCAGACACAATTGCAGCAGGGACCGGAATACCGCGGCTGTTCACTTTTTTCAAAATTGCTGGCGCATTGCCTTGCTCTGCTAAACCATGCAACATACGACTATTACAGTAAATACAACTGTTATAAACCGAAATAGCAGCAATTAAGACCACAAAGTTCAGAACATTCGCAACGCCATTACTATTGAGGGACTGGAAAATTAAGACAAACGGGCTACCGCCTTCTGCCACCATATTCCATGGATAAAGACATAAAAGAATACCGATTGCACCGATATAAAAAATCAGGATGCGATAAACAATCTGGTTTACTGCCTTTGGAATTGTTGTTTCAGGTTTTTTCGTTTCAGCTGCTGCAATACCGATAAGCTCTAGACCACCGAATGCAAACATAATGACAGCCAAAGCCATAATAAAGCCATGAATACCATGCGGGAAGAAACCACCGTGTTGCCATAAATTTGCAACACCCGCTTGCGGACCTGCTGAGCCTGAAAGTAAAAGATAAGCACCGAAGCCAATCATACTTAAAATCGCAACAATTTTAATGCAGGAAAATAAGAACTCCGATTCCCCAAAAAAGCGGACATTTACCAAGTTAATGCCGTTAATTAAAATAAAGAAAAATAAAGCAGTGAGCCATGTCGGAATTTCTGGCCACCAAAACTGAATAAAAGTACCGATTGCACTCAGTTCAGCCATACTCACCAGTACATACAAAACCCAGTAGTTCCAGCCAGACATAAAACCAGCCATTTTGCCCCAGTATTTGTTCGCAAAATAACTAAAAGAACCACTGACCGGTTCTTCAACAACCATTTCACCTAAATGACGCATAATCAAAAAGGCAATAATTCCTGCAATTGCATATCCCAATAAAATTGAAGGACCTGCCAGTTTAATTGTTTGTGATAGACCTAAGAATAACCCTGTTCCGATCGCCCCTCCGAGTGCGATGAGTTGAATATGCCGATTGGATAAGCCTTGTTTTAACTCGTGCTTATTGTTTACATCCATAACATTATCTCCAATGTTGGTGTCACTTCCTGTACACCTTTATTCAGCACCATATCCGAAGACCAGAAACCGACCTTCGGACATAAGTTGCTTTAGTATGAGTCCATTTAATTTTTGAGAAGACGTGTCCTATCTTCTATTTAAAAAGAGATTGCATCCTTACATTTAACGGGTTGGGAACGCTCCTTTAAAATTTCGTAGCCGCGATCACCGTAGTCAAAACGTGCAATCACAGAAGCAAATTTTTTCAAACTCACTGGCGCATCCATTGCTGGTAGTTTCAATTCAATGAAAGTTAACTGATCATTTTGCTGAACATTATCTAAAACGCTCTTCAGTTGGCCAGCAGTCTCAACCACGTAAGTGGTATGGCCTTTTTTACCGTTAAATACCGCTGGAATTTCAGTGTATTTCCAGTTTTGCACGTCGTTATAGGCAGCGTTTTCACCCATAATTAAACGTTCAATGGTGTAGCCGCCATTGTTCAACAAGAAAATAATTGGTTTTAAACCATGGCGGATAATCGTAGAGAGTTCTTGTACCGTAAGCTGGAACGAACCGTCACCAATAAACAAAATTTGACGACGCTCAGGAGCAGCTAACAAACTACCAAGCAAAGCTGGCAAGGTATAACCAATAGAACCCCAAAGCGGCTGCGCAATATATTTAGCTGTAGCAGGAAGTTTGATACCAGACAAAGCAGAGTTTGATGTTCCTACCTCACCAATAATTACATCATCTTCTTTTAAGAACCCTGAAATATAATTCCAAAGCACATCTTGGCTAAGCTTCTGTTGAGCTGGCGCTTCAATTACTTTCTGAGGTTGTTTTTCAAGAAGAGGTATTGACGATTTACGTGGTGCAACTTTTTTATTTAGCTCGACAAGTAATTGCCCAATTTCTATACCCGGAAAATCCTGACCAAAAATATTTAAGCCGTAAGATTTAATTTCGATATAGTTCTTGGTCTCAATTTGATGCGTAAATACAGCTGAGCCTACATCGGTAAAGCGCGCGCCAACACCAATTAAACAGTCAGATTGTTCAATGATATTTTTTACATGCGGTTGGCTTGCTCCACCCACATAAGTTCCGATATAACGAGGTGAACCTTCATCCATAATATTTTTTGCAGTATTCATACCTGCAAATGGAATTGAGCATTTCTGAGACAAATCATTTAAAAGTGAAGTTACGCCAAAAACTGAGGCTTCATTATCAATTAAAAGCGCTGGACTTTGAGCATTCTCAATAATGTCACAAAGTTTACTTACCACACTTTGCAATAATTCAGGTTCAACAGCTGGGTAGCTTAGGTCGAGCGGACGCTCAGACACTTCAATTTTAACGTGAGTAATATCACCAGGTAGTTGGATGTGTACAGGACGGCGTTCAAGGAAACACTGACGCAATACACGGTCAATTTCAGAAGCTGCATTTGCAGGAGTTAAACGAGTTTGGGCAACTGTGAACTCTTTCATACAGTTCATAATGTTGTCGTAGTTACCATCAACTAACGTATGATGTATGAGAGTACCCTTTTGAACTGCATGTAAAGGTGGAATACCTGAGATATGAATAAGAGGTACATTTTCTGCATAGGCACCTGCAATACCATTAATGGCACTTAAGTCACCTACACCATAAGTGGTTGCCAAGGCAGAAAAACCGTTAATTCGTGCATAACCGTCTGCTGCATAGGCAGCATTTAATTCATTACAATTTCCAATAAATTCGAGTTGTGGGTCTGCTTCAACTTGTTCTAGATATGAGAGGTTAAAATCACCAGGTACACCAAAAAGATGTTGGATACCCATGTGTTTTAGACGAAGATTTAAAAATTCACCAATTTCTATGAACATTGCTCTATATCCTTTGAGACCAATTTTTATTCCATAGAAAAATAATATTTCATCTATCTTTTAGATTTCGTGCATAATGAAAACGCATTTTAATAAAAACACATGATTTGTGTATCATAAAAGGATTTTATGCAATGGATAAGTTCGACTGGCAAATCATTCAGGCACTACAAAAGAATGGAAGACTCACCAATCAGGAAATTGGAGATTTAATCGGTTTATCTGCTTCTCAATGTTCAAGACGACGTCAATTGCTTGAACAAAAAGGCGTGATCCTCGGTTATACGGCACGTATCCTGCAACAGGCGCTAGGGCTGGAAGTTACAGCGATGATTCACATAAACTTAAGAACACACGAGGCGAAATCACAGCAAGCTTTCCAAGAGCTGATCGAAGCTGAAGATAACATTCAGGATGCTTTTTCAATTAGTGGTGATGCTGATTTTATTTTAAAAGTCGTTGCTGAAAATTTAGAACAGCTTTCACAATTTGTAACTGAAAGGTTACTTTCTTATAATTTTATAGGTCACATAAAGTCTTACATTGTTCTGAAAAAAATTAAAGAACAGAATCATTTTTTAATCAAGCCTAAAAGCATGAGCTATCATCACTCTCAATAAAGTAACTCAGCTTTTCACTCTTAAAAGTGAAAATAAAAAGGCGGATACTAAATCCGCCTTAAAATTAATATTTAGATTTTACTAATATGGACCGTTTGTCCAATCGTATTTTCAAGCAAACCTTCCAAGCCAAATTCAGCACCTAAACCAGACATTTTCCAGCCGCCAAAAGGCGCATGAGGAAGAACTTCTGCATGGGTATTAATCCAAACAGTACCACATTGAAGCTGACTAGCGTAAGTCTGAGCGGCTTTAATATCAGAAGACCAAATTGAGCCACCTAAACCAAACTCACTATCATTGGCACGAGCAATAGCATCGTTGATATCTGTATATTTTAAAACAGGCAACACAGGGCCAAACTGTTCTTCTTGTACCACGCGGCAAGAGTCAGAAACTTCAGTCAAAATAGTTGGCGCAATAAAGTAGCCCTGCTCTGGAACTTGTTGTTGTCCAGACAGTGCTTTTGCACCTTTTCCAATCGCTTCAGCAATAAGAGCTTTTACCTTGTTATATTGCATTTGGTTTTGTACTGGACCAAATGTTGTAGAAGACGCCATACCATCACCCACAACTTGAGCGTTGGCAATATCAGCTAACTTTTGAGATAAAGCTTCATATTGGCTTTCATGCACATATAAACGCTTTAATGCCGCACATGTTTGACCAGCATTCAAGAACGCCATATTAAAAATCTTAGCAGCAATTTCATCGATATTTGTATCTGGTAATACAATACCAGCATCATTACCACCAAGCTCTAAAGTTAAGTGTTTTAGCTGCTGAGCTGCACCAGCCATAATGTGCTGCCCTGTTCGAGTTGATCCCGTAAACACGACTTTTTGCACATCTGGATGAGAAGATAATGCTTCACCAATCTCACCAGCACCAACCACAATTGAGATCACACCTGCCGGAACTTCTTGCTGAATGATTTCACATAAACGTAAAGTCGATAATGGTGTGTATTCCGAAGGTTTGCTAATGACAACGTTACCTGCACGTAAAGCAGGCATGATATGCCAAACCGCAATCATGAGTGGCCAGTTCCATGGCGTAATTGAAGCCACTACACCCAATGGTTGGCGATGGCGCTCAATACGCTTAGTTTCACTGTCTTCAATTACTTCTACCGGTAAATCCATAGAAGCCGCATAACGCGTCCAGCCAATTGCACCTTGCACTTCCATTTGTGCCAGTGCGAGTGGTTTACCTTGTTCAAGCACCACCAGCTCTGCAAGCATTTCAGCGTGCTTTTCAATACCGTCTGCAATCTTGTTTAAAATTGTTTTACGCTCATCATGCGAGACAAGCTGCCAAGCTTTAGAAGCCTGTTTAGCTGCACTAACAGCTTGATTCACTTGTGCAACTGATGCTTTTGCACAACGTACAGCAGTTAAGCCTGTAGCAGGGTTAATAATTTCCAGTTCACCTTGTTCACCTGAACAAAGTTGACCGCCAATAATAAGTTTAAATTCATTAAGCATATTCGCTTGTTGCATTTCTTCTTCCTTGTCTTAATTGTAATTACGACTTCTTACTTTATGTAGTATGGTTTAAAGCAAGTGCCGTATTGATATATCAATGCGACCAAAAAATCGGGAACATACCAATACAATAAGAAATTTGCTCACCATAAATCATGCATAATTATTTTTGTTTTTTGAAAATATGCATGTTTTGTGCATATACCCTTCTTCTGATACACACTTTTAATAAAAATAATATGTAATAAAAAAGCCCGGCAATAAACCGAGCTTTTTGGGGTATCAACTCAATTAGTCGATTGGTGGTACGTAGTTACCAGAAGCAATCGCATCTTTAATGCGTTCAGCTTCAGCCAATACTTGAGCTAAAAGGTTCTTAACGTTGTCGACAGTTACTACAGGGCTTAATGTTGTCATCTTCAATGACTGTACATTACCAACTTTTGTTACACCGATATTTGCTTCACCACGTGCAAACAATTCATCTGCTACGTTTTGGTTCAAGCTATCGATAAACTCAACTGGGTAACCTTCCGGAACAACACGGAACAATACCGAAGCAAATTGTGGTTCAACTAAAAGCTCTAAACCATCAGTTGCCTTGATGTAATCTGCAACTTCACGAGTCAGTTTTACACCATGGTCAATCATTGAACCATATAGCTCTTCGCCGAGTGATTCAATGGTCATCCACAATTTTAAAGCATCAAAACGACGAGTCGTTTGTAATGATTTAGACACAAGGTTAGGTACGCCATGCTCTTCATCATAAGCAGAGTTCAAGTACTCAGCTTCGTAGTGCATGAAACGATAGTTCGCTTCATCTTTCAACAAGAACGCGCCACAGCTAATGCTTTGGAAATAATGCTTATGGAAGTCGAGGGTAATCGAGTCAGACAACTCAATACCATCAAGCATTGCACGATAGTCATTTGACAAGATCAGTGCACCGCCCCATGCAGCATCGATATGCATCCATGAACCATACTTATTAGTAATTTCACGGATTTTTTTCAATGGATCAATTGCACCAGCATCAGTTGTACCCGCTGTCGCAACGACACAAGCAACCACTTTACCTTCAGACTGAAGATGCGCCATTGTTTTTTCAAGAGCATCAACATCCATCTGTGCATTTTCATTCACAGGAACAGTCACAACTGACTGGAAGCCCATGCCCATCATTGCCATGTTCTTTTGCACAGAGAAGTGAGCATTTTCAGAACAAATGACTTTGACGTTTTTCATTGCTTCAGCTGGAATACCATCACGCTGTACAGACCATGGGTTACCATTTTCGTCTTTCCAGTTTTTCGCAATGCACCAGTCACGAGCAAGTAATACACCCATCAAGTTAGATTGAGTACCGCCAGAAGTGAAAACACCTGCCTGACCAGAACCGTAACCTACTTTTTGACGCAACCAATCAATAAGCTGCACTTCCATTAATGAACCTGCCGGGCTTTGATCCCATGAGTCCATAGACTGGTTAGTTGCATTGATTAACACTTCCGCGATCTGGCTCATCACCATGGTTGGGCAGTGTAAATGTGCTAATGAATGTGGATGGTGTACTTTCAAGCTTTTATTCAAGAAAAGCTCAATCATACGTTGAAGAGATTGTTGTACACCCATACCTTCTTTTGAAGGTTGGAAAGAAATTGCTGAACGCAACTCTTTAATGCTACCGCCTGTGTACATTTTTTCATTTTGCAACCATGCTGAAACGGCTTTTACCGCTTCGCCCATTGCTGACTCATAGTCAGCAATGGATTGTGCATCATTGCAGAGTAACGCTTTACGATGTTCTGCAAAATCCACCATACTTACGCGCCTCGCACTGCAACCAATGCTTCTGCAACTGCTTTCTTAAAGCGAGCAATTACTTCTACACACTCTTCTTGAGTAATGATGAGTGGGCAAAGTAAACGAATTACTGTACCGTTACGACCACCTTTTTCAAGCAATAACTTGTTGTTAAAGCAAGCAGTCTGGATCGCAGCCGCTAACTGAGAGTCAGCAGGGTGAGAACCGATACGGTCAGCAGGTTTACGCTCGTCAACGATTTCAACACCAATCATTAAACCGCGGCCACGTACGTTACCGATACATGGAAATTCAGTAGCTAATTTTTTCAATTCAGCTTGTAAGAATTCACCACGCTCTTGTGCATTTTGAGCAAGGTTTTGTTCCTTGATCGTTTCTAATACAACAAGACCTGTACCCATAGCAAGTTGGTTACCACGGAAAGTACCAGTGTGGCCAGCAGGCTGCCAAGCATCAAATTTACGCTTAATACCTAATACTGCAAGTGGTAAACCACCACCTACTGCTTTAGACATTACAACGACATCAGGTTCAATACCGGCATGTTCAAATGCAAACATTTTGCCTGAACGAGCAAAGCCTGCTTGAACTTCGTCTAAGATTAAAACGATGTTGTGCTTTTCAGTCACTTCACGGATTTTTTGCAACCATTTTACTGGAGCTGTAACAACACCGCCTTCACCTTGAATTGCTTCAAGAATAACAGCAGCTGGCTTAGTTACACCGCTTTCAACATCTTCAATAAAGTTTTCGAAATAGTAAGTTAAAGCGTCAACACCAGCTTCACCACCTAAACCAAGTGGGCAGCGATATTCATGCGGATATGGCATGAATTGTACGCCTGGCATTAAGCCATTCACTGCATTTTTTGCACTTAAGTTACCAGTCATTGCAAGTGAACCATGAGTCATACCATGGTAACCACCAGAGAAACTGATCACTGAGCTACGGCCAGTGTAAGTTTTAGCAAGTTTAATTGCTGCCTCAGTCGCATCTGCACCAGAAGGACCACAGAACTGTAAGCAATATTCTTCTTTACCACCTGGTAAATATGCTAACAACGCTTCAGTAAACGCATCTTTTAAAGGTGTGGTTAAGTCTAAAGTATGCAATGGCAAACCACTTGCCAATGTGTCTTGAATACTTTGAATCACCGCAGGATGATTATGACCTAAAGCCAATGTACCTGCCCCAGCTAAACAATCAAGGTACTGTGTACCTTCAACATCAGTAACCCAGCAACCTTGTGCTTTCGCTATCGCTAACGGTAATTTACGTGGATAGCTACGAACATTCGATTCCATTTGACTTTGGCGAGTCAAATAATATTCGTTGGTAGCATTAGTGGCAGGGTTGACAGAAGTAACGCTCATATCGGATTACCATCTCTGATAAGGGTAGAAAGAAATAAGTCTGGTGACTTTTGGTCCTTTGACTCGGTGCTTTATAGAACTAGCGAAGACACATATTTTATATCTTGTAACTAGGAGCGCGATGATACCTAATTTTGCAAGAAAAAAAACGTCTTTTGTGTACTTTACTCATCTAATCTTATTGAAAAATTGTATTATCCCAATAGTTATGATGAATTATCATCATACTATGTGACAACCTAAAGAAAATATTCTTTTTTTATATTCGTGTGATTTTTTAAGTTACATTGAAACACTTTAATTCTAAGTTTTTTATTTTTAAAGAATTTATTCTTACCAAAAATTAAAAAACTTGATTTAAATATTACAAATACCCCACAAAATCTGCAAAAGTTATGCATAACTTATGTTTAACATTTCTTAATGAAAAAAATTAAATTTATATTAATTTTTAAAGGATAAATTTATGCGTACTTTAGCAATATCTACTCTTCTCCTTGGTACGGTACTCAGCCCTATGGTTTTTGCCCAAGATGATAATGCCCTTCACTACAATATTGTAAATGTTCAAGCAGAAGCTTCTCGCCAAGTTTCAAACGATGAAATGCATGCAACTTTATATATTGAAAAAAGCAATAAGCAGCCTGCAGAACTTTCAAACCAAATTAACCAGTTAATGAACCAAGCACTCGCAACTTCGCGTAAATACCCACAAGTGAAAGTGGAAACTGGTGCCCAAAGCACTTATCCAATTTATGACAATGACAGTAATAAATTAAAAGAATGGCGTGGCCGCGCGGAAATTCGTCTAGAAAGTAAAGATTTCAAAGCTGCTAGCCAATTAATTAATGAGTTACAACAAAGCTTTCAAACTCAATCCATTAATTTTAGCGTTTCAGATGAGCAACGTAAAAAAGTTGAGAATGAATTAATGGTAGAAGCATCTAAAAACTTTCAACAGCGTGCTCAAATGCTGACTCAAGCATGGAATAAAAGCCAATATTCTTTGGTCACTCTAAACCTGAACACGAATAACTATTTTCCTCAACCTGTAATGCGTGCCAGCCTAGCTAAGTTCGCTGCTGCTGAAGCGGCACCAGCTCAAGACATGGCTGCTGGTGAATCTAAAATTACTGTAAATGCAAACGGTTCAATCCAGTTTAAATAATTGTCCAACTTTATGGGGTCAGATCACTTCATGCGGTTTTTTATTGCTCGCTATTAATGTTCTAAACGCAAATCCTGTAATGAATTCCAAGCTGCTTTTGCCAGAATTTCTCTATAGTCTTTGGGGTCAGCTTTTACACGTTGTGATAACCACGCACGGCAATAGCTCTCTGTAGAACCAATCACTAATGAAAGCAAAAGTTCATGTGGAATTAAACTAAATGCTTTAAATTCTTCAAAGTTTGAAATCAAGCTAAATATCTTTTGGTTTCTACTCTTATTTTTTTGTGCAAGTTGCTGCTGTTCCTCCCCCTCTATAATGTTAAAACGTGCAGTAATTAAGAATTTTGCAAATTCCGGTTGCTCACTTACCCAGTCCACATAACTATAAATTAGAGCTTCTACAACATCTTTTAATGTTTTGGACTGTTTTAAATATTCATCTCTCAGAGCTGTTTGATCATCTAAAGCTGAAAAAAATAAGGCCGCAACTATACCCTCTTTATTTTTAAAATGATGATAAATCGCCCCAACGCTACTTTCTGATTTGGCACGAATCATTTCAATACTAGTCGTTTCAATGCCCTGCTCTAAAAAACAGCCTAAAGCATCTAATAATATTTGTCGTTTTAAAGCAGCTCTTCTTCCAGGATATAAGCGTTTTAATAAATTTTGAGCAGATGCCATTTTGTATTCTCTGACCAGTCATCGGAGATATTTTGAATGACTTGACGCATATTTGTAAACAGAACTATATTCTTAAACAGAATAATATTCTGTATTTTTTAAAATTAAAGGAATTCAAATTATGGCAACCACATTAGAGCTCTGGAATAAAGTAACTGCTTTTCCTAAAGGCAAGTGGACTTTCTCTCGTATGCTGTGCTTAAAAGCACCTTATTTCGGCAGTATTTCCCCTCTTTTTATTGAGTTAAAACCGAATTATTGTGAAATTTCTATTAAGAAGAAGCGTTCTGTGCTTAACCACATTGGAACAGTCCATGCGATTGCGATGTGTAATATGGCTGAACTGGCGGGTGGAACAATGACAGAAGTTACTGTCCCGTCTACCCATCGCTGGATTCCAAAAGGAATGACTGTTGAATATTTGAAAAAAGCTGAAACAGACTTAATTGCAATTGCTACACCAGTGGAAGCTGATTATAACTGGGAAAAATCTGGAGAATATTTAGTCAACGTAGATGTTTACGACACTCACAAAGATAAAGTATTTCATGCCACAATTACCATGTGGATTTCTAAAAAGAAATAAAAAAAGCCCTGAATTCTCAGGGCTCTTTTATCTTATTTTTTAAATGGGAACGCATATTTCACAATACGCCCAACCACTTGTCCAAACTGCTTAACAAAGCTGGCATTGTTATAGTTCAAGCCATATTTCTTACAAACCGCCTCAACTTTTGGAGCCATTTGGCGATAACGACGAGCAGGAATATCTGGGAATAAGTGATGTTCAATTTGATGACTTAAGTGACCAGACAAAATATGGAATGCTTCTGAACCTGTTAAGTTAGAAGAACCACGAATTTGGCGCATATACCAGTGTCCACGACTTTCTTCTTGTAAAACAGATTTTGGAAACACTTCTGCATCTTTCGTGAAATGACCACAGAAAATAATACTAAAGGTCCAGATATTACGAAGACCATTTGCGACCAAGTTACCTGTAAATACTGGTAATGCTGCTGGCCCTGCAATAAGTGGGAAGAAAACATAATCTTTAAAGAGTTGCTTGCCAATCTTTTTATTAACTGGTTTTAACTCTTCTAAAAATTGTGCCTTAGTCTTACGCTTGTAAAGTACACGCCCAATTTCAAGATTCTGAATTGCTACGCCCCACTGGAACAATAAGCAAAATGGAATACTATAAATCGGTTGCAACAAGAACCCTGGCTTCCAACGTTGCTCAGGGAATAAGCGAAGTAAGCCATAACCAATATCATCATCAATACCTTTAATATTGGTATAAGTATGATGTTTATAGTTGTGGGTTTGACGCCAGTTGTCAGAGGTACCTACAGTATCCCATTCATAAGTTTGACCATTAAATTTTGGGTCATTCATCCAGTCATATTGACCGTGCATAACATTATGGCCGAGCTCCATATTCTCCATAATTTTAGAGAAACCTAATAAACCCGTACCTAAAATCCACGCTGGCGGGAACCAACCTGCAAATAAACAAGCTCGGCCTAAAAAGCTACTATAACGAATAGCAGCATAGACACGGCGGATATATTTAGCGTCTTTTTCACCCAAATCATCCAATACTTCTTGTTTGATCTGATCAAGCTCTTTTGCAAATGCTTCAAGTTCTGCTGGAGTCAAATCTCGATTTTTAGGATTTTTAAAATATTCGACTTTCACTGGCATATTCATAAGAGTTCTCTCTTAAAGATCAATAACTAGATCGGATTGTGCTGAGTTCACACAAATTTTAAGTAATTGGCTTGGTTCCGTATTTTGGCTACCGTTTAGTAAATTACGTGTAGAACCTTGCGTTTTACTACAAACACATTTATTACAAATTCCCATACGACAGCCATGTGTCGGCTTAAGGCCTTCATGCTCAAGGCTGACCAAAATGGATTGGCCTTTAGGAATTGCAATCACTTTATTAGACTGGGTTAATGTGACATTCACATAACCAATGTCATCCGCAGAACTTTCATTAGTTAAACTAAATGCTTCAGTAAGTACAGTTGGTGCTTTTTCAAAAAGCTGTTCAACAGTTGAAACAAAACCCGATGGACCACATGCATAAACTGTGCTGTTTTCAATACCATCAACCAGTGCAAGATGTTCGGCATTTAAACGTTCATCATTTGGTGTTTCTTGTGTGTAAAACACCTGATAGCTAAAGTTTGGGTTTTGTTCAGCCACTTGTTCAAAGTACTCTGTAAAAGCAGCATCAGAACGCTGTTTGACCCAATATAAAAGCTGAACCTGCGTTTTTTCTAACTGTTGGCTTTGCTTAATTGCTGTGATTAAGCTCAACATTGGTGTAATACCACTACCAGCAGCTAACATAATTAATTTCGGTGTCTGGATGTTTTGTTGCATGTCGCCATAAGGCTGCCCAAGCTCAAAAACATCACCAATTTTGCTTTCTGCAATAAACCAGTTACTGACAATACCATCAGCAACTTTTTTAACTGTTAAACGTAAGTGTTCTGCATCAATTTGCGTCAAGCTATAAGTACGTTCATAGCGACGGCCCGCGATTTCAACAATCACTGGATGATGTTGACCTGCCGCGCCCATTTTCACCAAGCGGTTGCATTTTAATGTCAGGCTCACGGTGTCATGAGCTACGAATTCTTTTTTTACAATTTGAACTAGTCCATGCTGCACAGACCATAAAGGATTTATTTTTTGTAGCCAGAAGTTCGCCATATTTTTGTCAAATACAGCTTGTGTTAATGAATTGAATAGAGAATTTCTCTTTTCGATTGCTTGCATAACTGAGGGCTCTGTCGCTCTTTTTTAATTATTATACACATGTATATATATTTGTATATACACTCGTACTTTTAATTACAATTTCACAAGTTCCCTGTCTAACGCTATAATCCAGACAGTTTAAGAATATATTGAAAAACATGACCCAAACCTCACTTTCTCAGAGCCCAAATGACACAACCTCATCACAAGATGTCATTGAAATAAAAACAGTAACGCGTTCTGTTGGAAGAAAAGCGACGATTACGAAAGAAGAACTTTTTCAGGCAGCTCTTAACCTGATTGGTCCACAAAAAAGTATTGCCTCACTCAGTTTACGTGAAGTTGCAAGAGAAGCTGGTATTGCCCCAAACAGTTTTTATCGTCACTTTAAAGACATTGATGAGTTAGCTATTTCACTCATTGACCGTGCCGGTATCGTATTACGTAAAATTATTCGTCAAGCACGCCTTCGTGCATCTTTGCAAGACAGCATTATTCGCAGTTCTGTAGAAATTTTTCTGCAACAGCTGGATGCTGATGAAGGTAATTTAAGTTTATTGTTACGAGAAGGTTTTACAGGTTCCGCTTCTTATAAAGCTGCTGTAGATCGACAGCTCAACTTCTTTCAGCAAGAGCTACAAGAAGACTTAATTCGCTTAGAACGCCTCAATAACAATCATCTATACCACCCTGAACTTGTTGCAAAAGCAATTACACAACTTGTGTTTCACATGGGTGCCAAAGTGATTGACCTTCCTATTGATCAGCGTGCGGAAGTCGCAGAACAAACAATGATTATGATCAGAATGATTTTAGAAGGTGCCCGTCATCTAGACGAAGCAAAAATAAGATAGATTCCACATAAAATGGTTTGTGATTTTACAAGCCATTTTTTATACACCTGTGCCTGCTGATTAATAAAAATATAAACCATAGATTGAAGCAGCTTAGATGCAAGAGTATAAGTAAATAATTCTAGCAATACATATCGATACTTCCCCACGTTATTCAGGGATTCACATGCAAAGTTTGAGTAATCGTCAAAGCCTGATTGCAAGCTATATTCTGATGGGCATTTTTTTGCTTTCGGTTATCCCCTTGCATCTCTTAGCAAGTTTTTTTGCAGGCTTTCTCATTTATGAAATTATTATTAGTTTAAGCTCTATTGTTGAACGTTATATTGATGGTCAAAGAGCCCGCATTTTTATTAGTATTTTATTAAGTATTATTACTATTTCTCTTCTTGCCTTTTTCATTACAAGTTTAATTAGCTTTGTAGTTTATGATTTAAAAGGAGTCGGTTTACATAGTATTAACGGTAAAGTCGACCAAACACTACTGCACTTACAAGCGGAGATTGGGAAATATTTACCGGGCTATATTCCAGATAGCGTTACAGAATTAAAAGATGAAATATTCGCGTTTATGAAAGATAACGTGACTACATTAAAAAATGCCAGTTCCGATATTTTGCACAATCTAGTGACTATGGTGATGGGTCTTATTATCGGTATATTGGTTGCTATTCACGGCTTTCACCGACGTACACCCCAACCTGTTTTCAAATCGTTACTGATTCAACGTATTCAAAAATTATCAATTTCTTTTAGAAATGTAGTTTTTGCACAAATTAAAATTTCAGCGATTAATACGCTGCTCTTTATATTATTTGCTTTTGTACTATTGCCGATCTGGGGTGTTCACCTACCTTTCGCCAAAACCTTAACCATTCTTACCTTTATGTTTGGTTTAATTCCAATTTTAGGGAATTTAATTTCAAATACTTTAACTTTTATTGCGGCTCTTACAATTTCACTCGGTCTAGCAGGTGTTGCGCTACTCTACCTCGTATTAGTTCACAAGTTAGAATACTTTATTAATGCCAAAATTATTGGTCATAAAATTAATGCCAATGCATGGGAAATTTTATTGGCTATGTTAATTTTCGAGTCAATCTTTGGCTTAAGTGGCTTAATTGCAGCACCGATTTTCTATGCTTATTTAAAACTAGAATTAAAAGATGCCAGATTGATTTAACTAAAATTTACTCAATAAAAAAGCGCCTGTGTGGCGCTTTTTTTATTACTCATTGCTTATGGTTTGACTACTACAAGCACTTGAATCGCTTCAGGTGTTACGGTTAAGCCATCAAGCAAGCTTAAACCTTCTTTTTGCAACTTCTGTAAGCGCTCAATTTCGTCTTGGCGAATGCTCGGGTTGAACTGTTTTAAGTAAGTTAAACGATCAATCTCATATTGCCATTTATTACCATAATGCTCTTTTGCTTGCTGTTGAAGTTGAGGTAAACCTTCTTTGGCAATATCAAGCGCTTGTTTATAACGCTCTTCAATCACTTCACGGCGGGCTTTAACCACTTGGCGGCAACTATTGCCATCTAAGTGATGCAAATACGGTTTTAAAATGGTTGGATCAATCTTTTCAGATAAGTCCTGACCATTTTCACTTAACAATACGCGAATAAGTTGTTTTGGTAAGCTTGATGGCAAGTTCAAGGATTTTGGTGCCACCACATCAACTTTAAACCAGACTTCAAGTAAAACCGAACCTTGCTTTAATGCATTGGACTTAAGCACAGCAACATTGGTACTACCAAATGATTGTGTGCGGATCATTTCCATGACACTTTCAATAAACGGATGTTCCAAAGTTAGATACTGAGCGTCTTCACGCATTTGCGCTTGGTCACGATAGAAAGTCGCAGTCATACCTTCTTCGTCTAATGCTAAACCTTGCACTTGCATCTGGTCGGTTGGACGAATAATGACTGTACCGTTACTTTGCTCATCAAAGTCAATATTAGTTGAAGACATGAAACGCTTCACAAACATAGGCAGCGTTGTGTTGTCATCATAGTCTTCTAACGCTTGAACAATTTCTTGTGCAACGATAGGACGGCATGAGTTGTACTCAAGCAGACGATCTCGACCAGCTTGTAACTCTGCTTCTAAAGCTTGGCGTTGAACATTAACTTCTTCAAGTAAATCTTCAAATGTTTGACCTTGGTCGGCAAGTAAGCAATCTTTTAATTCAACAATAAAGTTTTCTTGTAGCGTTTGAGCCGTTGGAGAAATATTGCTGAAAATATTTAATGCTTCATTATACCAACGGAACATACGCTCTTGAGCGGTGCCCATTAAATACGGTACATGAATCTGGATACGGTTTTCTTGACCAATACGGTCTAAACGACCAATACGTTGTTCTAAAACGTCAGGGTTTGCAGGCAAATCAAATAAAATTAAATCACTCGCAAACTGGAAGTTACGGCCTTCTGAACCAATTTCTGAACAAAGTAAGATTTGAGCACCGTAGCTTTCTTCTGCAAAGTAAGCAGCCGCTTGGTCACGCTCAAGCAAACTCATACCTTCATGGAACATGGCTGTACGAATACCTGCATGCAAACGAAGCGCACTTTCTAAAGACTCGACAACAGGACCACTACGGGCAATTAAAAGAACTTTTTTATGCTTAAGTTCTTTACGTAGAATTTCCATTAACCACGGTACACGCGGATCATTTTGCATCCATGAGCCATCAATTTGTGCTTCTTCTGGCCACATTTGCTCGCGTAATTTACCGTCTTTTGACCAATCTGCTGGCGCAGGTAAAGGCGCAGGTTGGCAATCACGGCCAGGGAAGCCTTGAATCGCTTCACGCGTATTACGGAATAAAATACGACCTGTGCCGTGACGGTCTAACAACTCATGAATCGCTCTGAAACGTTGCTCAGGTTGGTCTTCAATTGAATGCCCCAACAAACCTTCTAAAGCAGTTAAATGCTCTTGAGTTAAAGGCTCATCCGACATAAGCACTTCTGCAACTTGCGCAGTTTGCTGATATTGAGCTTCTTCATCCAAGAAACGCTCTAAACTGCTAAAGCGCTGTGGATCTAACAAACGTAAGCGCGCAAAGTGACTTTCCACACCCAGCTGTTCAGGCGTTGCAGTAAGCAACAATACACCTGCCGTATTTTCAGCAAGCTCTTCAACCAAGTCGTAACGATCGTTACCACCCTCTTCTTCGCTCCACATCAAGTGATGTGCTTCGTCGACGACGAGTAAATCGAAACCAGCTTCTAATGCTTGCTCACGCAAATCGTCATGGTCCACCATCAAGTCGACGCTGGCAATAATGCATTGCTCAGTTAAGAACGGGTTAAGTTCTGGATCATGCTCTTTGATAGATGCAGTACGGGTTAAATCAAACAGAGAAAATTGCAAATTGAAACGGCGTCGCATTTCAATCATCCACTGATACTGAAGAGAATCAGGGACTAAAATCAGGATACGTTCAGAACGGCCGGTTTTAAGCTGTTGGTGGATAATTAAACCAGCTTCAATTGTTTTACCTAAACCTACTTCATCAGCAAGTAAAACACGCGGTGCGAAACGTTTACCGACTTCATGTGCAATATAGAGCTGATGTGGAATTAAACCCACACGCGCCCCAACCAAGCCGCGTAATGGACTGGTTTGCATTTGCGCCTGCATCAGCATTGCTTCAATGCGTAGGTCATACCACTCTTTATAATCAATCTGGCTTGCGAGCAAACGATCTAAAGGTTTTGATAATTGAATTTGTGCACCAATACGTGTTTCGTTTAGCGCTTTACGTTCTTGCTCGCCATTTTCTAAAGTACGAACCACGTTATAACGCAAAACACCATGACGGTCTTCAACCGACTCAACAATCCACTTCTGGCCTTCTTGGTCTTGAACCTCATCATTTGTGTTAAAGATGATGCGAGAAAGCGGTGCATTGTTGCGTGCATAAACACGCGTTTCATCACTTTTGGGGAATAAAATGCTGACAGATCTTTCATCTACATCAATAAGAACGCCTAAACCGAGCTCAGTCTCTGTATCTGATAGCCAACGTTGACCAATAGCATACTGCTGCAATTTTTCCACCTTTTTCTCAAGTTCGCACTACATATTGTACGATGCAAAGTAGCTTATTTTTGCATCTTTTTATGTAGTCTTTAAAGCAAAATTTTGCAGCAAAAACTAATTAAATTGTTTTGCTACAAAATTACTCATCGAAAGTTTTTACATTAAAACGGTACAGGACAGTTAAAAGTTAATGATTCCCCTGTGACAGGATGATTAAAGCTTAACTGTTTAGCATGCAAGCACAGACGAGGAACAAGTAATTGTTCCGGTGCTGCATACAATGTATCACCTACAATCGGATGTCCCAGATATTGCATGTGTACACGGAGTTGATGAGAACGTCCGGTAATTGGTGTTAATTTGACACGCGTAACCGGTTGTCCCTGAATCTGGAAATGTTCAATCGCCTGCCAATGTGTTAAAGCAGGTTTGTTATGAGAAGCATCGACAATATGTAAAGGTGGTCGACTCGGATCATAGACGACAGGGATATCCACTGTCCCTTCACCCTCTAAATGACCAGCAACTAGCGCTTCATATATTTTCGAAGTTTGACGGTCTTGAAATTGGCGTGCAATCGCACTCTGTCCACGCTTAGATAACCCAAAAACCAAAATACCCGAAGTATCACGGTCAAGGCGGTGAATGAGCAAAGTTCGTGGTTCAATTGCCACCAGTCTTGTCAAAACGCTGTCATGTAAATCACCTTTCCCTGGCACACTCAAGATGTCCGAAGGTTTATGAATCACCATAAAATCATCATCACGATAGATCAGATGTTCACTTAGAAAATCACTCAAAGTTGTATTCCCAAGGCAAGATGAAAAACAAGCGGGCAATAATAAAAAGCTTACGTCCGAATTACAATGCCGTTCGGGTAAATTAACGACAGAATTTGCAAATATTATGAATCACGTTACGGCTAAAGCCGATTAGCGCTTCAATAACTGCATAATATGTTGCAATGTAGGAGTTTGCATCAACTCATCAACAGTTAGGCTCGCACCATTAGCACGCCATAATTCCACCAAATAATTGACTCCCGAAGCGTCTAGACCATAGTTTCTTAAATCTATTTCGGGATGAATTTCCATTGGATGTCGCCCTATCTGTTCAGCAACTGCCAATAAAATTCCTTTATCGGACAAGACCTGTAATGACGGTGCACTTAAAGACCATAAGCGCATTAAAGTCTGCGTGTTTATATGTTGAATATGGTCAAAACTTATTTTTTCAATCCATTGTATATGCTGCTCTAAACTACTCGCCAATATTGCATCATTTACAACAGCTACATAATCGGTAATGGATAAAACAAGCTGCATGACTTGCTTAAATAGCGGTGATAAATTCCCCGCCATAATTACCTGTGCCTGAGTGTTTGATGACAAGTGCTGCCCAAGCTGTAACATGGCCTGTTGAAGTTGAGATGACTGAATCATCATGACCGGAATTTCGAGTGCTTGTGCTCTTTTACTTAATATTTCTAAATGATCGGCTAATTGCTGATGCGCCCAATCAGATATATTTTCAAGATCATCTAGCCCGACTAGGAGCAATATGCTTTGCGTAGATTCAATAGGCCAATTTGAAGTACTTGCGGCTAACTGGATTTTTCGAGGTAAGGGATAAAACATTGTTCTCTACAAATAAAAAATAGCTCAAATTAAAAAGCCCGTTTAAAACGGGCTTTTTTGCTTACTTCATTTCGGCGAAGGTTTCTTTTGCAGCCTGAATGGTAAACTCGATATCTTCATCAGAATGAGCAGATGAAATAAAGCCTGCTTCAAATGCAGACGGCGCCAAGTTTACGCCACGTTTTAACATGCCATGGAAGAACTTTTTGAAAGCTTCAATATCACATGCCAACATAGAGTCAAAGCTTGTGATGTCTTCTTGATCGGTAAAGTAAAGCCCAAACATTGCGCCAGCTTGCTGAGTTTTAAATGGAATACCCGCTTCATCTGCTGCTGCTTGTAAGCCTGCAAGTAACTTTTCAAGTTGAGCAGATAATTTGCTGTAAAAGTCCGGTTGACGTAAATGTTTAAACATTTCAATACCAGCACGCATAGCAAGTGGGTTACCAGATAAAGTCCCCGCTTGGTATACACCCCCTAAAGGTGCGATGCATTCCATGATTTCACGCTTACCGCCAAATGCACCTACAGGTAAACCAGCACCAATAATTTTACCTAAAGTCGTTAAGTCAGGTTTAACGTTATAAACTGACTGAGCACCGCCCAATGCAACGCGGAAACCTGTCATTACTTCGTCAATAATAAATACAGATTTGTATTCATCACACACATCACGAATCGCTTGTAAGAAACCATCAATTGGTTTCACCATATTCATGTTACCTGCGACAGGTTCAATAATGACGCCTGCAATTTCATGACCAAATTTAGCAAAGCATTCTTTTAATGCTGCAATATCATTATATGGCAGCGTTAAAGTGTGTTTAGCGAAGTCAGCTGGTACACCTTTTGATGTTGGTTCGCCCTCACCTTTAGTTAATAAACCAGAACCTGCTTTTACTAACAATGAGTCAGAGTGCCCGTGGTAACAACCTTCAAACTTCACGATCTTGTCACGGCCAGTATAACCACGCGCTAAACGAATAGCAGTCATAGTCGCTTCTGTACCAGAATTGGTCATACGTACCAATTCAATAGATGGCATGATTTCACAAATGATATCTGCCAATGTTGTTTCATGTACGGTCGGTGCACCAAAACTTAAGCCATCTTCTGCTGCTGATTGCACAGCCTTAATAATATCCGGATGAGCATGGCCCAAAATCATTGGTCCCCAAGAGCCAACATAATCTACATAGCGCTTACCATCTACATCCCACAAATACGCACCTTTGGCTTTCTCAATGAAAACCGGTGTGCCTCCAACGCCATTAAAGGCACGTACCGGAGAGTTCACACCACCTGGAATGTGTTTGCTGGCTTGTTTAAATAACTGTTCTTGCTTTGGAGATAAACTCATGGAAATGCTCGTCTTAAATATCTAAAAAATAATTTTGAAAGCTTAAGAAAATAATTGTGCCCACGCTTGTACACGGGCAGGAATTTCAGCAGTTGATCGACCTAATATATCACTAATGACTGCACAGAGGTCAGCTCCGGCCTCAATCACAGGTTTTGAATTTTCAACAGTCAAACCACCAATTGCACAAATAGGTAAATCATATTGAGCCTCTGCTTGCTTAATGACTTCAATACCGACATTGCCTGCTTCTGGTTTTGTGGCAGTTGCATACACAGCACCAAAGGCAATATAAGTTGCGCCATCGGCAATTGCTTTTTGGGCAAGTTCTAATGAGTTTAGGCAAGTACGGCCAATAATCACACCTTCTGGTAACTGTGATTTTGCATCGGTAATTTCACCGTCACTTTGGCCTAAATGCACACCTAAACCAAACTGTGCAGCCAGTTTTAGGTCATCATTAATGACAAAAGGAACCTGATATTTTTCACATAACTGTTTAATCTGTTCAACTTCAGCAGGCTGTTCGGCTTTGTCTATTTTTTTACGGCGGTACTGTAAAATTGCGATTTGACGGGTTGCGAGCGCGGCGTCTAATTTTTCTAATAATAATTGGATTGGGTCATCATTGGTAATGAGGTATAAACCGCGCATACTCTACTCTCGCTTTTTAAAAACTTCGCTAGTATAACGGATTTATAAGTCATCATAAGTACCGATTGATATAGGCTTATCAGTACCAATCGGTATATTAAAAATAGAAATAAAAATTAACTTGGAATTTTATCGTGCTTGCGATCAATTAAACTTAATCGACCAGTCGCAACATCAGAGAGCATTCGCCAATCAGAAATAAAGCTATAAAGTGGCTGTTTAAAGCTCGCAGGTTTATTTTTCTCAAACATAAAATGTCCAACCCATGCACATGCATAGCCAGAAACTAAACCATAGAGTGCGTATTTGGCCTGTTTCTTACGAATAGCTTTTGAAAAAAAGTATAGACCAATGCTACTGCCCACCGCATGTAAGCGCCTACTCATAATGTTACGGTGTTCAGTTAAATAAAAACGATAAAATTCCTGATAGTTTTTAATAGGTAATTCAAACTCTGGCTGAGTTTCATGATTAAAATTTACGGGTGCATTCACGATCATCTTCCTGATTTTTATTTGATCAAAACATCACCTGATTATACACCTAAATAAAAGTGTAGCGTCATATGTTTGATTGTAACTTTCTCTATCAAAAACATTATTTTTAGCGCTAAGCTATTATACTTATTCAAGATAGTTTAAATACCTGATTCAGGGAGATCTGTTATGGTTGAAGTTGAGCTTAAGTTTCAGTTACCTGAATCGAAGAAAAAAACCGTCCAGCAATATTTAAAAAAACATAAAGCACAGTATATTCATTTACAGGCCAAGTATTACGATACGCCAGACCGCCTACTTGCAAAAAATGGTATGGCCTTACGCTTACGTAAAGAAAATGATCTGTGGGTACAAACCTTTAAGGCTGCCGGCCAAAGTCATTTACATCGTGTCGAAGAAGAAGTTTTTTTAGGAAAATGCGAACAAGAACCTGACTTAAACCTTGAGTTATATAAAGACAATAAAGCCGTCACAGATTTGATTACTCAAGCTTTAGGCTCTGAAGTCGAAAAGCTAAGCTTACAGTTTGAGACTGATGTACAACGTACCTATCATGTTTTTGAAGCAGATGACACGGCAATTGAAGTCTGTCTCGATGACGGCGTCGTAAAAACAGCAACAGCACAAAGCAAAATTTGCGAAGTTGAGTTCGAACTTAAACAAGGTGCAGTTAAAACACTTATTCAATTTGCTCAGCAATGGATTAATCGTTATGAACTTTGGCTCGATGTTAGAAGTAAAGCCGAGCGCGGTAATTTACTCGCATTGGGGCAAGCTGCTTCACCGGCTGTTCACGCAAAAAAACTGAACTTAGATAAAAACATTTCAGCAGAACAGGCACTCAAAAAGATTGTAGAAAACTGTTTGGGACAATTCTTGCCTAACATGGCCGCAATTGCCGATGGAGTTGCCGAGGCTGAGCACATTCATCAGGCACGCGTAAGCTTACGCCGTTTACGTAGTGCACTAAAACATTTTTCAGCATGGTCAGACGAGTTAAACCCTGTGTGGGAAGAGCAAATTGCCGAACTATTCCGTCAGCTTGGGGACACGCGAGACGAAGATGCCATTCGTACCGAAATTTTACCTATGATTGTACAGCATGGTTCACCTGAGCTTTTACTTCCGATCTCTGAACAGCCATTAAAAGACCTTGCCACACTGTTTAAATCAGCAGACACCATTAAGCTTATACTTGCCTTATTAGCATTTGCCTATTCAGAAGAAGACAATCAAAATGCCAAAGGAAAATTGAAAAAACAGATAGGAAAAAGCTTAGATAAGTTACATCATCAAGTGGTGAGTAATGCCGATCATTTCACTGAGCTTGAAGTCACCGAACAGCACAGAACGCGCAAGAAAGCCAAACAGCTTCGTTACTGCATTGAGTTTATATCGAGCTTATATCCTCGTAAAAATGTTCAGCAGTTTTTAAAACAATTACAGCCTGTGCAAAATACTTTAGGACTTTATAACGACTTATTTATTGCCAAAGATCTATTTAATAAAGCGGTTGAACACGACCCACATTTTTGGTTTGCATTAGGATGGGTTAAAGCCAAACAACCTTATTTACAAAATCAATCTGCCGAAGCTTTGCAAAAATTTAAACAGGCAAAAACATTTTGGTAAGAATCTTGAAGTCGCGGCAAATATGCCGCGACTTTTTATCTATATTTACCAAATACTTTCCATACACCGTTATCTGCTAATGGATCGCTATAGCTATCACTACGCTGTTTTCTTGGCTTATCACGAGCATCGACGAGTTTAAAGTGTGGCTCTACCCCTAACACAATACCATTGGTATAAAACCGTGAACGCGTATATTCACTTTGACCATATTGAAACACATAAGTCCTTAAATCGATAAATTCACGGTGTGCAACTAGCGCTGCTGTATCATCACTTTGCAACCATTCTTGCATGGTAAATATCTGATCTGTTTCAAACTGCCCACATTTTTCAATAAGACTTGCAACACCTCGGAAAGTTTTTGATTCTTTTGCGCGTGTTTTATTAATCCGAATTCGGTCCACATGAAAAAAGAATAAGGGTAAGTTTAGATGGCTTGGTAAATGAATTGCATCTGGTAATTCATCTTCCATAAAAGGTTGAAAAAGCTCTTGTGCCCTTTCTATTAAATCTTTCCATTGTTGGTAATAGGCCAAAACTTCTTCTTGCAAACCATAATAAATTGGCAACCCTTCTACATGCTCCAAATATTGGGGTGGAAAAATATGCTGGCGTAATAAAGCAATGTCTGTTTTTAGACTTTGAACGGCAATTGCATCTTGCATATTATAACTCCCAATACTTAGGCTATTTACAGACTAAGGCAAAGGTTTTGTTTCCGCAAGGCTTTGCCTATAATAAGCAGCTCTATTTTTGCGGGAATAAGTCATGTCTCAAAAGATTAATGCAACAGATATTACTGAAGAAGAAGCGTTAAATGCTGTTTTCTTTGAGCGTGCGGATGAATTCATTAAACAAGCAAATGATTTTTGTCGCCCGCCAAAAGGCCAAAAGCCAGACCCGGCCGAGCTTCGTGGTCAAGTGAGCGCAGCCATGTTATTTGCAACTGCTCGTTTTAATACATGGGTGGCTGCCAATAATTTTAAAGATGGTAATGAAATGCGTGATGCAAAAGATCAGGTGATGTCTTACCTTCTTCAACAGTTCCAAATGATGCTTGAAGATAACTTTGATGAGTATTGTGAACAGTTCGATAACTACTTACGTTTCCGTAAGAATGAAGATTTTCATACTCACAAACACGACCATTAAAATATTTTACCACTCAAATAAAAAGCCACTTCATGTGGCTTTTTATTTGGCAATTATTTACTGCTTTTGTGCTTGACCATACTGGTCAGCCATAACTTCAACAAGATTTGAAGGTTTAATATATTTTTTAATAACTGCGTTCACATCAGCAACCGTTAACTTTGTTAACTCTTGGTCATGTTTAACACGGTCAAGTAATGTTTTACCTGACTCAAGCTCTAGATTTAACATGCCGTGGATATTACGTTCATCTTCTAAGGCAGTAACACGTTTCTTCATGATATCCGCCTTCGCTGCTGCAAGCTCCTGCTCTGTAATACCATGAGTAATTAAGTCATTTAGAACCTTATGAACTGAAGCAGAAACTTGTGCCGAGCGACCAGCCGTATAATTTGCACTAATGCTTAACGCACCTACATTCGTGTCTCGATCTAATTGCAAACCAGTACCAAAACCATATACCAATGCATTTTTTTCACGAAGCTCTTGAGCCAAACGTGATGAAATTTGAGATTCACCCAAAATGTAATTCATTAAAATTAATGCAGAAGCATCAGGATGGTTTTTCCCAACTGGTAAGGCAAGTACGCTTTGATAACTACCAAACTCACGCTGCTCAGATAAGACATGTACTTGCTGAGCAGGGAAATCAACGTGCTGAATCAAGATTTTTTCATACGGTTGTTTGCTATTCCAGCTTCCGAACTCTTGATTCAATAGCTTTTTCATTTTTTGGGCATCAAATGCACCTGTAATCGCAATTTGCGCATGATTCATGGCAAAGAAATGCTGATAAAGCTCTTTGACTTGCTCTTGAGTCACATTCTTTAATTGTTTTTTAGCCAGCTCCGGTTCAAAGTGATAACGCAAATCACCCGGCTGATATTCTTCTACCAAGCGAGATAATGTTAGACCTGCTACCACATCCGGTTCCGTATAAGGACGATCAAGACTAGATAAGCTTTGAGATTTAATTAAATCAAATTGAGATTGTTCAAATTTAGGATTTTTCATGACCTCTAGAACAAACTTGAAAAACTCATCGAACTTTTCAGTTTTAGATTGAATATTAATGGTCATGCCATTGCCATCGGCACTCGCATAAGCTGCGCCACCTGCATCAATCGATTTATCGGCAATATCTTGCAAGCTATATTTATCAGAACCGCGAAGTAATAAATATGAAGTTAAATCAACAACCGTACCTTTATCGAATAAAGATTTTTCAGTACCAAAATCCATAGTAATGGTGGCATAGGTACGATCATCACGGGTTTCTACAGGGAATAAAGCATACTTCATTCCATTTTTAAGTTTTCCGCGAATGATCTTTTTCTCATTACTCTCGGCATATTGCTTAGACGTTTTTAAAAACTCGGCAACTTCTTGTTGATAAACTTTCGGATCTTTTAAAGGCTCTGCTTTAACATCTGTTTGATCTAATGTTTTAGGCTTATCTTTTGTGTCAAGTTGTAATGCTTTCTTTTGGTCTTCTGGTGTTGGCAAAATATCGCCATCAATACGATGACCTGCAACAAGGAACTGTTTTAAGGTTTGATTTACCTCATTGAGCTTCACTTTATCAATTGAATCTAAATCTTTAAAATATTGGTCCCATTGCCCATCCGCTACAGTGTAATCACTTAAACGGGAACCCAAAGCAACGGCATCTTTATTGACTAACTCACCTTGCGTTTTCATTAAGCTTTTTACACGATTTAGCTCAGTCTCTGTAAAAGGTTTACCCTTTTCAATTCCAGAGAGCAAAGCGCTTTCAACTTTTTTAGGGTCATTTTTTGGTGAATAAATAGCACCTAAAAATACGACGTTAAAATCTTGATCTAGCCATGTTGACGCCTGAACGTCTGTACTAACACCTGTTTCAACCATATTTTGGTACAAATGACCACTTGGCTGCATGGTATACAACATAGGTGCGAAAGCCAGTTCCGGTTGAATTTTTGTGTTTTTACCATCCATATAGATATGGAATTTGGCCAAATCACTGCCCTTTTTCACCACAAACTCACGGTTTTTGAGTTTTGTAGAATCTAACACAGGCACTTGAACAAGCTTAGGCACAGCTCGCGCAGGAATTGGGCTAAAATATTGGTCTATCGTTTTCAAAACATCAGTTTTATCAAACTTGCCTGAAATCACCATGACCGCATTATTAGGCGCATACCAACTGCGATAGAACTGGTTCAACTCAGGCATTTTAATTGACTTAAGCTCAGGTAAATCACCAATCGGTAATCGACCTAGATATTGATTACCATAAGCCGACTTCCACATTTGATCCATCAAGACAGCAAAAGGCTGATCCATACGGACTTCACGTTCACGCTTTACGATTTCAATTTCAGAAGGCACAAATTTTTCTTGTAGAACTAATTTGTCCATGCGCTCAGATTCAAGGTACAGTACTTGATCGAGTGCTGTTTTTTCTGGACGGACAATATTGGTGTATTTGGTTGAATAGTAATCCGTGCTCGCATTCGTCATTAACGTATATTGATCTAAACGGCGTTGGAATTCTTCACCTTTTACATTTTGCGTGCCTTTAAATGCTAAATGTTCGAGTAAATGTGCTAAACCACTTTTACCCTGTGGATCATTTAAAGAACCCGTTAAATAAATGGTATTAATAAAGATTTTATTTTCTTTGTCATTCGGCGCAAGCACTACCCGAAAACCATTATCTAATTTATATTCCTCAACATTTTGCTTACTTTTTACTAATGTTGTTTGTGCAAAAGAGGCAGCACTTAAACCAAAAATACATAGGGAGAGAGTCAGTTGTTTAAACTGCATAAACATATAAATACCAATTAATTTGAATAATAAAAAATCAATAGTTGTGTGACTATAGTAGGAAATTTGAGCTGACTTTCATAGTAAAGATTTGAAAAAAAAGCCGTTTATTTAAACGGCCTTATATTTTAAGGAAAAATTTCGGCTTGCATATAAAGTTTGCCATATCCCGAAATTTCAATACGTTCCTGATTTAAGACATTACAATACAATATGCCTCCACGGCTAGAAGCCTGATAGGCCACAATATTATTTTTAGCGAGTTTCTCTGCCCATAGTGGCGCTATTGCGGTATGAATTGAACCGGTAACCGGGTCTTCATCAATGCCTGCGACAGGTGCAAAATAACGAGAAACACAGTCATATTGATGGTCAGCTTTTGAAGTTATTGCAACATCCATTGCTGTAGTTGTAATTGCAGTCCGTTTACCTAAGGCTTTAAGTAAGTTCATGTCAGGTTGCTCATCTAACACATCTTGCACTGACTCATATTCAACAATGTAGGCTTGAACATTTTGATAAACCGCTTTAAACGGTTTTGTTAATGCTTGACGTAAAATAGCCGGATAATCTTCAACTTGCTGAGCTTTACGAATTGGGAAATCCATTCTGATTTTGCCATCTTCATCTTGATGAACTACAAACAAACCTAAGTTTCGTACATGAAAATTAAGAGTCTTTTTCTCAGTAAAATCTTTAAATAATACGAAAGCACTCGCAAGAGTCGCATGCCCGCAAAAATCCACCTCAACCGTTGGAGTAAACCAGCGTATTTCATAATTTTCAGAGTCTATAATCTTTACAAAAGCAGTCTCGGATAAGTTATTTTCAAGTGCTATCTTTTGCATTAAATCTGCATCTGGCCATTCTTTTTCAACAATCACAGCAGCCGGATTTCCACGAAATAACTCTTTGGTAAAAGCATCGACTTGATACATTTTCATGTTAGTGCTCTCTTTCTTAATAGGCTCATTTTCGAAAATTATCTAAAAGAAAAACAGATACAGTTTTTTAAAAATTAACATCACAGTCACAAGTTACATATATAAAAAAACGGCTCATCCAGAGTGAAGAGCCGTTTAATATTAACTCTTAATGATGTTGAGTTAATTCAATTTCATCTTCGCTATTCATTATAGCTTTGTCGGTCTGCCCCATAAATTGGCTTGTAACTACACCAGCAGTCATCGAACCATTTACGTTTAACGCAGTACGTCCCATATCAATGAGTGGTTCAATTGAAATAAGAAGAGCAACCAATGTTACAGGTAAGCCCATAGCAGGAAGTACGATCAATGCTGCGAAAGTTGCACCACCACCAACACCAGCTACGCCAATTGAACTTAAAGTCACAATACCCACTAACGAAGCAATCCACATTGGGTCTAGGGTGTTAATACCCATAGTTGGCGCAACCATGACTGCGAGCATGGCTGGATATAAACCCGCACAACCATTTTGTCCAATAGTGGCACCAAAAGAAGCAGAGAAACTTGCAATAGACTCAGGCACGCCCAAACGACGAGTTTGCGCTTCAATGCTCAGTGGAATACTTGCAGCACTTGAACGACTCGTAAACGCGAATGTTAGAACCGGAGCAACTTTCTTGAAGAACTTAAGTGGAGAAACACCGGTCAGAGTCAAAATAATGGCATGCACGACGAACATAATCGCCAAACCTAAATAAGACGCCACCAAGAAACCACCTAGGTTTAAGATATCTGCGACATTTGAACTTGCCACAACTTTCGTCATTAGGGCAAAAACACCATATGGTGTAAGCGTCATCACTAAACGAACAAGCTTCATTACCCAAGACTGTAATGTCTGAATAGCCGTCAGAATACGTTGACCTTTTTCTGCGTCATCTTTCATTAGGTTGAGTGCTGCTATTCCTAAAAAGACAGCAAAGATAACCACGCTAATAATTGAAGTCGGATTTGCACCCGTTAACTCAGCAAAAGGGTTACTCGGAATAAAAGAAAGAATAAATTGCGGTACACTTAAGTCTGTTACTTTACCCACATAGTCGGTCTGAATTGCAGTAAGTCGAGCTGTTTCAGCCGCCCCTTGTACCAAACCTTTGGCAGTTAAACCAAACAAGTTCGTCACAAATACCCCAACCAGCGCAGCGATGAGTGTGGTAAATAACAAAGTCCCGATGGTGTAGAAGCTGATTTTTCCTAAAGAAGAAGCTTGGTGTAGCTTCGCTACCGCACCTAAAATCGAAACAAAGACCAAAGGCATCACGACCATTTGTAAAAGTTTTACATAGCCGTTACCAACAATATTAAACCAACTAATAGATTCAGCAAGAATCGGATGGCCACCGCCATAAATCAAATGTAGTCCTAAACCAAACACTACACCTAAAATTAAGCCAGCTAGAACTTTTTTAGATAAGCTCCAGTCCGTTTTACGTGTTTGGGCGAGTAAAAATATTAACCCGACAAAAACCACAATATTGATGATTAAGGGTATATTCATTCCCAAACTCCAAATTATTGCTTGTGTCATCTTTTAAGGGGGCATATTTGACCATAGCCGGCCTATATAAACTACCCTTTTCAACAATTTTCTAGCATGCAGATCATTACCGATCTGAATGAGAATATAAAATGACTTTTAAATACATATATATCACTTTTAAAACATAAGTTACGTTAGATATTTATGTATAAAAATTAAGCGCATTTCTGTATAAATTGTTGCTCAATAAAACAAATAAACTGCTTTAGATTACTGCCCCATGTTTCAGGAGGCTGAGCGACCAAATAAGTAGTGAAATGTGCAGATTCAGTGTTAATTTCAAAACAACTTAATGAGACTTTATCGGCTACTTTATTCAGATATGACTTTGGCAATAAAGCAAAACCGACACCTAATTCCACACAGCTTACAATGCCATCCAGACTGCCCATTTCCATAATTTGCGAAGGTGGCACACTGTGATCATTTAAAAACAACTCAATTGCATGCCGATAGGAACATCCTTGTCGAAATGCAATAAATCGAGTCTTTGCGAGGGTGGCAATGTCGGGAAAATCAATTTGTTGTTTTGGGCAAACCAAAACCAGTTGTTCTTGCCAAACCGGAAAACTATATAGCTCTGGAATCACATATTTAGAAGCGACAAAAGCACAATCGACTTCTCCTTGTTGCACAGCATTTAACAAATATCCTGTCGGGTGAGTTTGAAGTTCAAGCGGCAAATTCGGATGTTGCTGCATACATTCATCAAGCAATTGCGGAAGTCGTATTGCTGCTGTCGTTTCCATACTGCCCAAACGAATAGTTTCATTCGGGTCAATATCACCTTCTCGGAAGATTGTCTTCGCTTTATTATGCAGTGCGATCATTTGCACAGCATAACTATGTAGCTGGTGTCCTGCGTTGGTTAATGTAACGGGGTTATGACGATTTAATAAAATCACACCTAATTCTTCTTCAAGCTTTTTCACGTGGCTCGTGATATTGGATTGAACCGTACACATTTTTTGTGCAGCCAATGAAAAACTTCCACTCTCTGCAACCGCTAAAAAAAACTCTAAAGACTTAAGCAACATGCCACTATCTCAAAACAAGATAATTAATATCATATTAAATCATTTCTAATGATAAATAAACTCGCTTTTAATAATAAAAAAAATTGAGAGATTTCTCATGTCTACGTTCTATCGAATGAGCCTGCTTGTCTTTTTAGCGACTTGCCTAGGAATTGGTATTTTTAGATTTTCCTATACCGCACTCATGCCTATTATGATTGTGCAATATGGATGGACTCATGATTTTGCAAGCTATTTAGGAAGTGCAAATTTATTGGGCTATCTGGTTGGCGCACTATTGGCCCTGTTTAGCATTAAAGAAAAATCTATCCCCGCTTTGATTATAACTTCGGCGGTTTTAGGCAGCTTAAGCCTAATTTGCTGTTCTTTTATACACATGCCTTTGGCTTGGTTTGTTCTCTGGCGCACCATTTCAGGTATCGCAGGTGGCCTACTCATGATTTTGGCACCTAGCTTTGCCATGAAAAATATTGCAATTAGCCAAAGGCTCAAAGTCAATTTTTTAGGGTTTAGTGGTATTGGCGCAGGCGTGTTATCTGCCACCCTCATTATTTCTGCACTTAAAAATATGCCTGTTCAATATGTCTGGGAAATTTTTGCCGCCATTTCCATTATTGGCAGTTTGGTACTTTTTCAGTTATTAAGGCACCCACCTACCGAGTCCGTTCAAACGGCCAATCACGCTCCTCAAAACTTCAAACATTCACGTTTAGGACTGGTCATTATTATTGCTTATATGTGCAGTGCTTTTGCATATATCCCACATTCTTTGTTTTGGATGGACTATTTATCGGGGACGCTACATTTTCCATTGCAACAACGAAACTTATTTTGGGTTCTTTATGGGGTCGGAAGTTGTGTTGGCGCCTTTGTGGCGTATTGTTTAAGCCGCCTTATTGGATATTTGCAGGCAATTAAATGTCTATACGGTGTCTATTGCTTGGCAGTTGCCCTACCATTTTTTTCACATGCTACTGCTTTGCTCACTTTATCGTCCTTTCTTACAGGTTTACTCACACCTGCCACCGTATTTATTAGCTCTTACAGCCTGCTACAGATTTATGAACAGCGTTATCAAAAAATCTGGAGCCTTGCCACCATTGGGTTTGCCAGCACTCAGTTATTAGGTGGCGTTGTTATTAGTACTTTACATCACTTGCATTGGTCTTATGCCCATCTGTTTTTAATGGGTGGCATTGTTTTGTTATTTGCATTGAGCCTTTTAATTCCTATCCGTTCTTCCCTGCCGAACACTCTCGGAGAAACCAAATCGTGAAAACTTTATTCTTTCCTCTCTTTTTGATTATTTTCGTACTCATTATTCAGGCTTTAGACCAAAGCTATCAAAAGAAAATTGGTATCTCTAAGCCCCAGAAGCATCCGGAATTTATGCAATAAAAAAAGGCCCTATATATAAGGGGCTTTTCCATTGAATAATCGTATATTGTCAAAATAAAAATTAATAAATAGATCAGTAGAACAAAACGCATAACAGCTATTTTAGTACGCTTATTAAAAACGCTTAACTGACAAAAAATGTCATATTATGTCAATGTAGAGAGCTATTTTCTGATCTATATTCAGTCAAAATTTATAATTTTTAATACTTAAAATTGAGCAAAACATGAGCAATAACAATTATATTGATGAGCTTTTAAAGCTCTTGGCGATGTTCGCTTTTATCGGTGTTTTATTACTGGCATTTAAATGTCAGACCATCTTTGCACTGGATATGACCACATCATACGAAGTCTCGGTAAGGATTGTTATCTATATTGTCACAGCAGCTATTTTGGGCTTTTTAACACGCAATCATATTGAGTTTACAACACAATTTTTAATTGCCGTTCCATTTGCCTACTTTTGGCTAGAGCCAATTCTTGACTACAAGGCCATTCAAACTATCCCAGATGTTCCGTTTTATCTCTCAGGTCATGGTCAAAGTTTAGGGCTACTCATCGTGATCATATTTTGTTTTGCCCTATGGGTATTTAAAGAAACAAGCTCAAACTCGCTTGAGTCTCAAAATGTCTAAATGAGGATTTTTAGGGAGTTTTATAAAGTTAAAAATCGTCACTGTACTCTATATTTTTATAATATATATTTTAAGCAAATTAATTTATATCAATTAAAAACTCTAAAAATGTTCAATGTATCAAACCCAGCAAATGCCGTTGTTGTAGGTATTATCGCAATAATTGCTACAGTTAGTCTTCTGATATGGAAGTTTAATTTTTATCTCGGTATAGATATATACACCAGTGGAGAGGTGCTATTTAAAACATTATTGTATGCCGCCCTAATAGGACTATTTAGTTACTATTTTCGCCATACAATTAAAATTAGTAATACAGTGATTTTATCATTACCGCTTTTTTTCTTTTGTATTCGGCCTATTCTAAACTACAAAATGACGCATACCATTGGAAATGTACCACTGTATGCAACACATCATGGGCAAGGCTTAATATTGCTGAGTTTAACGATATTAGCATGTATATTGTGGGCCTATACGGCTAATTCTTAGCTAAAATTTTAACGTTTAATATTCATATTTTTTATTATTTTTCAAAATTATAAATCTAAAGACTTTAAAAGCCCTCAATTGAGGGCTTTTCTATGAAAGTTTAATCTTCCATGTGCTGAATTATGGCATCGCCAAATTCTGAGCAACGTAACAAGGTCGCTCCCGGCATTAAACGCTCAAAATCGTAAGTTACGGTTTTAGCTGCAATCGCTCCTGAAATACCTTTAATAATCAGGTCCGCTGCTTCTGTCCACCCCATATCACGGAGCATCATTTCAGCAGAGAGAATAATTGAACCCGGGTTGACTTTATCTTGCCCAGCATATTTAGGTGCAGTGCCATGCGTTGCTTCATACACTGCAATAGCTCCACCAATATTCGCACCTGGCGCAATCCCGATTCCCCCTACTTCTGCTGCTAAAGCATCTGAAATATAGTCACCATTTAAATTAAGAGTTGCAATTACAGAGTAGTCAGCAGGACGCATCAAGATTTGTTGCAAGAAAGCATCTGCAATCACGTCTTTAATAATGATGTCTTTACCATTTTTAGGGTTCTTAATTTTAACCCATGGGCCACCATCGATTAATTCACCACCGAAACGATCTAACGCTAACTCATACCCCCATTCTTTAAAGGCACCTTCGGTATATTTCATAATGTTGCCTTTATGAACAAGAGTCACCGAAGGTTTGTCATTATCTATTGCAAACTGAATAGCCTTACGGACTAAGCGCTGTGTTCCTTCTTTAGAAACAGGTTTAATACCAATACCACATCCTTCAGGGAAACGAATTTTTGTGACCCCCATTTCTTCTTGAAGGAATTTAATGACTTTTTTAGCTTCTTCAGAATCTGCTTTCCATTCAATACCTGCATAAATATCTTCCGAGTTTTCACGGAAAATTACCATGTCAGTTAACTCAGGATGTTGAACGGGTGAAGGGACGCCTTGGAACCAACGCACAGGACGTACACATACATACAAATCCAGTTCTTGGCGTAGTGCAACATTAAGTGAACGAATACCACCACCGACTGGTGTAGTTAAAGGGCCTTTAATAGAAACTACAAATTCACGCAGTGCCTCAAAGGTTTCTTCCGGCATATAAGTACCGTAAATTTTATTGGCCTTTTCACCGCAATACACTTCCATCCATTCAATAGAGCGTTTGCCGCCATAGGCTTTTAAAATTGCCGCATCAACAACTTTTTTCATTGCTGGTGTAATATCTACACCAATACCGTCACCCTCAATGAAAGGAATAATTGGATGATTTGGTACATTCAGTGACAGGTCTGCTTTTACTGTAATTTTATCACCGTCGGCAGGAACCACGATCTTCTGATAACCCATTATGTAGATTCTCCCTTTTATAATATTTAACTAACCAAACAAAAATAATTATCGATAAACAATACTTTCAACTTTTATTAACGCATAATAGCTTAATCGAATTTAACCCTTTTTGAGATTTATGTGGGAAATAAGCAAATTTCGCACTTAAATATAGCTCAATGTTTTTACCGCTTATTTGAAAGAAGAAGTCATTTTTTATGAAAATCGTCATTCTCAACAAACCATATGACGTTCTCTCCCAGTTTCGTAAAGACGAAGCACACATGACGGTCTCTGACTTTGTAGATGACCCGACTTTGCGCATAGCAGGGCGTCTTGATATGGACTCTGAGGGTTTAGTTTTCTTAACTGATCATGGTGGTTTGAATCAGTTCATTACCAACCCGGCGAATAAAAAATACAAAACGTATTTAGTTCAAGTTGATGGCGATGTAACCGAAGAAGCGCTCGAGCAGCTTCGTAAGGGTGTAGAGCTTAATGATGGTATGACTTTACCAGCTAAAGCAATTAAGGTAAGTGAGCCTGAATGGTTATGGGACCGCGATCCTCCTGTACGTTACCGTGCCAGCATTCCAACATCTTGGATTGAAATCTCTATTTGTGAAGGTCGTAACCGCCAAGTCCGTCGCATGACCTCTGCGGTAGGTTTTCCGACTTTACGTCTCATTCGTACAAAAATTGGTACGATTGACTTAGTTCAATTGGGATTACAACCGGGCGAAACCAAAGAAATTGAGCCTCTACTCTACCCAGACTTTAAAGATGTTCCGGCTGAACAACCTTATCGTTCACGTTCATATGTGAAAAAACCAGGTGGCACTGGCGGTAAGCCAATGGTTCGCAAGAACAAAGATGGTTCTGCGAAAAAATCTGGTACAAAGCGTATTTGGCAAATGGATGAAAGTGAAAAACCGCGTCGTAAGACTAACGGTACAACGCGTCCAAATACCAAAGCACCACGTGGTCGTAGCCGCAATAGCCGATAAAAATATTTAAGTTTTAAAGCTCACGTTAGTGGGCTTTTTTTAATGACTTTTATTTTATAAAAATAAAAAGCCGGTGCTTATGCACCGGCTTTTAGCTATGTACTAATGAATTAGTAATTAAGCCTGAACAGTTGAAAGCGCTGCATTAAATGTAGCACTTGGACGCATTACAGCGCTTACTTTCGCTGGGTCAACTGCATAGTAACCACCGATATCAGCTGGTTTACCTTGTACTTGAGCAAGCTCAGCAACGATCTTCTGTTCATTTTCAGCTAATGCTTTTGCAAGTGGAGCAAATTTAGCTTTCAACTCAGCATCTTCGTTCTGTGCAGCAAGTGCTTCTGCCCAGTAAAGTGACAAGTAGAAGTGACTGCCACGGTTGTCAAGTTCGCCTGTACGACGTGATGGAGACTTGTCATTGTCAAGCAATTTACCAGTCGCTTCATCAAGTGTCTTCGCAAGTAACTTCGCACGAGCATTATTTTCTTTAATACCCATTTCTTCTAGAGAAACTGCAAGCGCAAGGAACTCACCAAGCGAATCCCAACGTAAGTGGTTTTCTTCAACAAGTTGTTGTACGTGTTTAGGTGCTGAACCACCCGCACCAGTTTCGTACATGCCACCACCCGCCATAAGCGGAACGATAGACAACATTTTCGCAGAAGTACCAAGTTCCATAATTGGGAACAAGTCAGTTAAGTAGTCGCGTAAGATGTTACCGGTTACAGAAATTGTATCGAGGCCACGAACTACACGCTCAAGTGTGTAACGCATTGCACGTACTTGAGACATGATCTGGATATCAAGACCAGTCGTATCGTGATCTTTTAAGTACTTCTGTACTTTCTTGATCAATTCATTTTCGTGTGGACGATATGGGTCAAGCCAGAAGATCGCAGGCATGCCTGAGTTACGTGCACGAGTTACTGCAAGTTTTACCCAGTCACGAATCGGAGCGTCTTTCACCTGACACATACGCCAGATATCGCCTTCTTCAACATTTTGAGTCAATAACACTTCACCAGTGTCAAGATCAGTAATGTTTGCAATACCTGCTTCAGGAATTTCAAAAGTCTTGTCGTGAGAACCGTATTCTTCAGCTTTTTGAGCCATCAAACCAACGTTTGGTACTGTACCCATTGTTTTTGGATCAAAGTTACCATGCCATTTACAGAAATTGATCATTTCTTGGTAAATACGGGCAAATGTTGATTCTGGCATTACTGCTTTAGCATCGTATTGCTTACCATCAGCACCCCACATTTTACCACCAGCACGGATCATTGCAGGCATAGAAGCATCTACGATGATGTCATTAGGTGAATGGAAGTTAGTGATACCTTTTGCTGAGTCAACCATCGCAAGTGCAGGACGGTGTTCTTGGCAAGCATGTAAATCTTCAATGATTTCTTCACGTAATGAGGTTGGAAGAGTTTCGATTTTCTCGTATAACCCAGCCATACCGTTATTTACGTTAATACCTAATTCGTCAAACAACTTACCGTGTTTTTCGAAAGCTTCTTTATAGTAGATTTTCACACAGTGACCGAAAACGATCGGGTGTGAAACTTTCATCATTGTCGCTTTTACGTGTAATGAGAATAAAATTCCTGCTTCGCGGCAGTCATCAAGTTGTTTCTCGTAGAAGTCGCAAAGCGCTTTTTTGCTCATGAACATTGAGTCAATGATTTCGCCTTCTTGAAGCGCAACTTTTGGCTTAAGAACAATGCTTTTACCACTGTTTGTGATAAGTTCCATTTTTACATTGCGTGGACGGTCAAGTGTCATTGACTTTTCACCGTGGTAGAAGTCACCTTCTTCCATGTGTGAAACGTGAGTTTGCGACCATTGTTTCCACTCGCTCATTGAGTGAGGGTGTTTCTTAGCGTAATTTTTAACGGCAGCAGGAGCACGACGGTCAGAGTTACCTTCACGAAGAACAGGGTTTACTGCTGAACCTAGGCATTTGCCATAACGAGCTTTGATTGTTTTTTCTTCTTCAGTCGCTGGGTTTTCCGGATAGTCAGGAATTGCATAACCTTTAGATTGAAGTTCTTTAATACATGCTGTCAATTGCGCAACAGAGGCACTAATATTTGGGAGTTTGATAATGTTAGTATCTGGATCTTGTGTAAGACGACCTAGCTCAGCAAGGTTGTCGGATACCTTTTGCTCTTCACTTAGGTAGTCAGCGAATTCTGCGAGCACACGTGCAGCTACAGAGATGTCACTTTTAACAATCTCGATACCAGCTGGCTTAGTAAAGGTCTCAATGATCGGCAGTAGCGAATAAGTCGCCAATAATGGCGCCTCGTCAGTCAGTGTGTAAATGATGGTTGACTTTTCACCAGCCATATATAGCCCCTTCCGTTGAATTGAGTTTTGAGGACCGAGCTTTTGGCCCAGTGCCTACGAACCGATATGCTTAAATAAAACCCTGAGAGTATCGGCTCTCATTGGCTTTCAGTCAACGAAATATCCAGTGATAACGACATTTCGCAGCGAAATAATACATAATTTAAATCTATCGATAATAATCTTATACCTAACTTATGGTAATAAATGCGCTTTTACCAACTTTTAGGTATAGAACAGTCTTAAATTACATGAGATATCTTTCAGAGTTCTGACAATTATTATACTTTTCATTCAAAACAAACTCAAAGATAAAGACTCTTTCTATGTTTTGAAGTTAGGAAAAAATAAAAACCGATGCACGAAACATCGGTTTTTTATAAATTAATTAACGGTTATTTAGGCTTTTAACCATTTGTCAGCTTTGCTTTGATCTTCAATAATAAGTTCAACTTCAGTTAAGTTTATGCTGTCACTTGTAACTTCAAACGACAATAACTCATCACGGCGGAAAGCCAAGACTGAGTAATTACCCTTTTGTTTAGCATATTTCTCAATAAGTTTTGTGGTCGCTTTTAGTCCATCAATTGCAATAATGACATCATTAGCAGAAATACCCGCTTTAGCACCAGCTCCCTCACGGTGAGCATTTTGTACTAACACACCTTCAGGCTTATCAGCTAGCTTTAAACCATAAGCTAAAGTCTTATCATTTTTAAGCGTATAACTTAAACCAAACTCAGGAAATAACTGATCAAGTGGTAACTCTTCAGTAGTATTAATCAAATGATTGATTTGCTCTACCCAACTATCGCCTGTTAGCTCTTCACATAAATCAAAAATTGTACGCTCATTAACCTGAACACCGTTTTGCGTATTTTCATACAATCGACGCATTAAGGCATCAAGGCTAGAACCACGTAAACGTAAGCCTAAGTCCAAACACAAGGCAACTAATGCACCTTTGTTATAATAGCTCGTGCCTGCATTATTCGAATTTTCATCTTGACGATAAAATTTAATCCAAGCATCAAAACTTGATTCTGCTACTGTTTGAACAAAACGTCCCGGGTTTTGCAAATAGCGATCAATCTGTGACTTCAACAAATCTAAATAAGACTTTTGGGAAATCACGCCACTACGTAATAAAATTAAATCATCGTAATACGAAGTAAACCCTTCAAAAATCCACAGTAGCGAAGTATAGCCTTCTTGATGCAGGTTGTAGTTCGCAAAATTTTCTGGACGGATAAACTTTACTAACCAAGAATGAAAATATTCATGACTGCATAAACCTAAGAAACGTTGATAATCTTTCGAAGGTTCAGTAGGTTCATTCGATTTCGGCAAATCATCTCGTGGAGTAATCAGACTTGTGCTATTGCAATGCTCTAGCCCACCGTAACTATTCCCTGTTGCCATAGTCATGAAGGTATAGTTTTTAAACGGTGCCGAACCAAACAGATCAATTTCGGCTGCACAAATTTTTTCAATATCCGTTTTTAAACGATCAACATTCGTAGCGTGAGTACCTGAAATTACAAACTCATGTTCAATTCCATGTGTTTCGAAGCTAAAACGCGTTTGATCAGCCAGTTCAAATGGACTATCAATGAGTTGATCATAATGATCAGCTTTTAAAGTAAAACGTCCTTTTACTAAACTTTTTGAAGCTAATCCTGTTGCTAACTGAAAGTGTTTTAATTCATCCGGCAAAAAGACTTCTAATTCACAGGCAGATTGTTCTTGGCCTTCTAAGCCTAAACACACACAGGCAGGGTTAATATATAAACGCGTTTGATCTACATAAGCGCCACGTACTGATAAATCATATGCATAAACATCATATTCAACAGTAATTAACTCGTGATCGGTGTTAAATAAACGCCAGCGATTTTTTTCAGTCTTTTTAATATTGAGCATGCGTCCAGCTTCATCATATGCCTTTACTGCCTCGATGTGCTTAGAAAACTCTCGAATGAGATAACTGCCCGGAATCCACGTTGGTAACCATAGTTCCTGATTTGGATTCGCTAAAAAGCGAATTGTCACGTGAACAAGGTGTTGTTTGTAATCATCGAACTCAATTTGATAATGCAACATAAATTCTTCAATTTAAAAATAAGAACGGTTTCACATTAGATTATCACTTTTTTGTATCGACTTGCGTAGATGTATTTTTTGGCAACAATTCACACTAGCCTTCTACAAAAAAAAGGCATAGCATGCTGGGCATCTGTGTTCCGTATTTGCCAGTAAACGTCAAGGTCACCTAGTGAAATTCTTCCTATCTCTTTTTACGCTGTTTAGTATTTTCTGTACTACTCTTACCAATGCTGCTCTACTTAATATTGCTCCTGAAAGTGTTGAAGCCGCTGCATGGACAATTGTAGATACCCAATCTGGTCAAATTATTGCTGAGCATAATAGTCATGTACAACGTGCGCCAGCCTCTTTAACCAAAATGATGGTGGCCTACATTGCATTAAAAGAGATTAAGGCTGGAAAGTTAAAACTGAACGAAGTCATTACTGCAACACCAGTCGTAAGCGTGGTGCAGTGGGATGAATCACAAATGTACCTCAAAGCGGGCGAGCAAATTTCAGTTGATCAGCTCTTGGCTGGTTTAATTGTTATGTCTGCAAATGATGCAGCTGTGACTTTGGCTGAAAAAATTTCTGGTGATGTGCCTCATTTCGTACAGCGTATGAATCAAGAAGCACAAGCGCTGGGTATGAAAGACACGCACTTTAGTAACCCTGCTGGCATTACAATGCCGGATCATTACACGACAGCTCATGATTTGAGCTTATTAAGTCAGGCAGTGATTCACCAGACCCCTGAATATTTACATTATTCGAAAATGCCGAGCTTTAGCTACAATCAACGTTTTCATCACGCGACGAACCTTGCGCTCAAATACGATCCATCTGTAGATGGCTTAAAAACTGGCTATACCAAAGCAGCAGGTTATAACTTGGCTCTAACAGCTTCACGCCCTTCATTTTCACCGAACTTACCGCAAAGACGTTTACTGGTAATTGTCTTAGGTACACCAAGTGCTGTGAAACGTGCTGAAATTGCAGATAAATTAATGAATCTTGCTTATGCTTATACACGTGATGAAGTAGTTATTCCTGAGCAAAAATTAATTGCTGAATTGCCTGTTATTAAATCAACTTTAAAAATGTTTAAAGTAGAAACTAAGCAGCCAACCATTGTTACGACTTCTTTATATGCTGAGCCAACACCAATTGATTTAAATACGTTTGATTATGCTACACAGCGTATTCAAGTTCTTGATAGCAATCAACAACCTAAAGTTATTGCTCCACTTGAAACAACTCAAACACGTGTAAATATTCAGTTAAATGAGCAAAAGTTAACAGCACCGTTAATGAAAGCGATGAATTTGGCAACAGTTTCAATTTATCAAAACAACCAGCTCATTCGCAGTCTTCAAATTGAAAATGATGTACACATTGAAGAAGCAAATATTTTCCAAAGAATTATGATGTGGTTCTCAAGCCTATTCTCAATCTTTTCATCAAGTGAGCACAGTGCAGCAAAACTCTACCCTATAGATTCGCACTAAAAACATCAAATTGTGCACAGATGCACAATAAATTTTATAAAGAAAAGATGGCATAATTCAGCCATCTTTTTTTATAGAAAAATAATTAGGTGATAAAAATGACCCAAAACTTACATCATATTGTTATTGTCGGTGGTGGTGCTGGTGGTTTAGAACTCGCCACACAACTTGGTGAAACTTTTGGGAAAAATGGTAAAGCCAAAATTACATTGGTTGACCAAAATTTAACTCATATCTGGAAACCATTACTTCATGAAATTGCGGCGGGTTCTTTAAATCCTCACGAAGAGCAAACCAATTATTTTGCCCATGCAGAGAAACACCACTATGAATTTGTGTTGGGAACATTAACAGCAGTAAATAAAGATAAGAAAATAATTGATTTAATTCCCCCTCAAGTCTCTAAAGAACAAAATATCCATATTCAACAACTCAGTTACGATACGCTTGTTTTAGCGCTTGGTTCAGTATCAAATGATTTCAATACACCCGGTGTTCGTGAAAACTGCCATTTCCTCGATAGCCGTAAACAGGCGGATATTTTCCAGCAAGATCTTTTACACCTATATATCGAAGCGCAAAATCAACCCGATCAACGTACATTAAATATTGGAATTATTGGTGCGGGGGCAACAGGTGTCGAACTTGCGGCTGAACTGATTGAAACGACCAAAAACTTTTATCGCTATGGTTTAAAAAAGATCCATCCGAATCAAGTCAAAATTACACTCATTGAGGCCTCAGAACGCATCCTCCCTGCTCTAAGTGAAAAAACAGCTGAACATAGCGCAAAACAGCTTCAAAAAATGGGTGTTGAAATTTTAACTAAACACCGGGTTGAAAAAATTGATGAACACTGTATCTATTTTAGTAATGGTAACCAACTCAACAGTGATATTACGGTATGGGCAGCTGGGGTAAAAGCACCAAAAGTACTTGAAAGTCTTAGCGATTTCGAACGTGATAATATTAACCGCTTAATGGTCTATGCAACGCTGCAGACCTATTCCGATCCTAATGTATTTGCATTTGGTGATTGTGCGCATTGCCAACTTGATGCAAGACACCCGCCTCTCGGACCACGTGCTCAAGTTGCTAGTCAACAAGCGAGCTTTTTAGTCGATGCTATGGCTGCTAGGCTAAATGGCCGATCACAACCGATGTTTACTTTTAATGACAAAGGTTCACTTGTGTCTTTAAGTCGTAATAAAGCGGTTGGAGAATTACTAGGGGATGTCAGTGTCCAAGGATATATTGCTAAAACGATGTATGTATCTTTATACCGTTTACATCAAGCAACAATTCACGGATACACTCAAGCTGGACTACTCACAATGAAAGATTTACTTACAAGACGAGTACGACCAAAAATTAAGCTGTATTGAGTTGAATTTTTTAAGTTCATCCCTATTTAGATAAAAACGCATTAGAAAAAGTGTTAAAGATTGAGATTTTGTAGTCTACAAAATTTATTTTTCACTTTATGATGTACGCTTTAATTGATTGAATGGATCAAAAACATGACTGCAATTGCAAATAACCACGTGGTTTCATTCCACTATAAATTAACAAACGCTGAGGGTGAAACACTTGATCAATCTCAAGGTGAACCACTTGCCTATTTGCATGGCGCAGGCAACATCATTCCTGGTTTAGAAAATGCATTAACTGGTAAGACTGTTGGTGATAAATTCACTGTTAACGTACCAGCTGCTGAAGGTTATGGCGAATATAACCCAGACCTAGTACAAGAAGTTCCTGCTCAAATGTTCCAAGGCGTTGATAACATTCAACCAGGTATGCAATTCCAAGCTCAAACAGATGACGGCGTTCAAATCGTTACTGTTAAAGCTGTTGAAGGCGACAACGTTATCGTTGATGCAAACTTCCCACTTGCTGGTCAAGATTTAACTTTTGAAGTTGAAATCGTAGAAATCCGTGAAGCTTCTCAAGAAGAATTAGATCATGGTCACGTACACGGTGCGGGTGGTCACCACCACTAAGTCTTCTTTTAGAAGATAATAAAAAGCAAAGCTTCGGCTTTGCTTTTTTTATGTCTTTAATTTATATAATATTCATAGAGTTAATTTATTTTTAGGGACTTGCATGTCAAATGCTTATCAGCTCATTTGGTTTCGCCAAGATTTGCGTATACATGATCATGCAGCTTTATGGCACGCCAGCCAGCAAGGACCTTCACTCGGTTTAGTCATCTTATCGCCAGAGCAATGGAAACAACACGCCGATGCTCCAATAAAAATAAGTTTTTATTTACGACAACTCAGAACGCTTCAGAAAGAGTTAGCAGCACTGCATATTCCTCTAGTTATTCAAGTCATTCCCGATTGGAAAGAGATCGCAAACTTTATTTCTGATTTCAGCAAGAAATATAATATTGAAAATGTGTATGCCAATATCGAAATAGGCGTAAATGAATTAAAAAGAGATAAAACGGTACAAGACTATTTAAATCGGCATGGCAAAGAACTATTTTTATTCCATGACCGTACTATTTTTCCTTTACGTTCAATCCGTAACCAATCACAACAACCATATCAAGTATTTAGTGCATTCAAAAAAGCTTGTTATACAAAGCTCGACACAAGCGGTTTACCTCAATGTTATCCGGTCCCTAATAAACAAAATGAAGTACCACTAGATTTTTTACAGGGGAAAAATATTGATTTAGACGAAATTGAAAAACTATTTTGCTCATCTCTCTCAAAAGAACAGCAAGATTTATGGCCTGTTGGCGAACAATACGCATTAGAACAATTAGATCAATTTATTGAAGAATCGGTTTATCACTATAAAGTCGAGCGCGATTTTCCTCATATACAAGGTACAAGTAAGCTTTCGCCTTATTTAAATATTGGTATTTTATCTATTCGACAGTGTTTACAAGCACTCTTTCGTAATCAACATGGCAACTTTCACTTAGTCAATGAAGGCCAACAAACATGGTTAGACGAACTTCTTTGGAGAGAGTTCTACCAACATATTTTATTTGATTTTCCGCATGTTTCTAAACACATCCCGTTTAAAAAAGATACTCAGAAGATTAAATGGAACCATAATCCAGAACATTTAACCGCATGGCAAACGGGTCAAACCGGTATTCCTATTGTTGATGCTGGGATGCGACAACTTTTACAAACAGGCTGGATGCATAATCGAGTACGTATGATTACGGCCATGTTTTTATGTAAAAATCTTTTGATTGATTGGCGCATTGGTGAACAATGGTTTATGCAACATTTAATTGATGGTGACCTCGCCGCAAATAATGGCGGTTGGCAATGGTGTGCCTCAACAGGAACAGATGCCGTACCTTATTTTCGGATTTTCAACCCAATCGCTCAATCAAAGAAGTTTGATCCGGAGGGTGAATATATTCGCCAATGGGTGAAAGAATTGGCTCATTTGGACAATAAAACGATTCATGAACCCTACTCAAGCAAAACCGATCTTGGTTTAAATTATCCAAAACCCATAGTAGATTTAAAAGAAACACGTCTTAAAGCAATTAAAACTTTCAAGAATATTTAGATAACAATTGAGTCTGCTCTGTTTATTTTTGATGAAAAATTAATAACAAGGTTTGACTATACAGTGGCTTTAATCTACAAATAAACATAATAGATACCTAAAAAGGACAGAAACAACAACTACTTCGCAAATCAACACCTTTCATTATAAAAGTATAAAAAAATTAACATTACAAAAAAGGTAGCATAGGCCACATGCAACAAAAACACCCTGGTAGAACACTCGTCTTATGGATTATCGCAGCTCATCTATTTATGGGAATGGTTGCATACGAGTGGCTGCCTGTGAGTTTTAGAGGAAGTTGGATTTTTATTCTTCTTCTTTTAATTTCAGGTGCTTTTTTAGAAGTCGGTTTGTCTTTAATTGTAGGTTTAGTGGCTTTTATTGGAGTTGCCGTATACTTTTTACTCGACTTAGGCGCACAAACACATATTGAACGTCAGTTACTTTTACTATTCATTATTCCCCTAATACCGCTCTTTCTAAGTGCTGTACGCCACAATATTGAAATTAATGTACAGAAATACCGTGATATTCAAAGCTATGACCGAAATTATCGCCGCGATATTTTCCCGCTAAGTGCTTTAAAATACTTTCAGCGTAGTTTTTTTAAATTACTTGATCACCACAATGTACAAGATTATGAAGTATTCGAAATTCGAATTCTTAATCGCAGTCTGATTAAAGAAATGTTAGGCGATGATGTCTGGAAAACAACTCAAAATGAAATGATTAAAATTTTGAGCCAACATGAACCCAACGAAATTGTTTTCCAGTTTGCAGATGATGATCTGGAAAATATTTACAGTATTATGATTCGCCAGCAGAAAACAGAAGGAGACCCTGTATTCTTAAAAAAATTAAAAGAAATTACGACTTTGCGTCTTGAGGTGGAATACAAAATTGTTCCTATTCCACCTGAGGAGATGAGCTAATGTCTAATCTTCTCAATATTTGTGGAATTGTAATCGCCTCTAGCCAATATCCAGATGCCACATTACAACAGTTCTATCGACAATATTATCATTGCGAAATTAAAGCTGAGCAAATAAAAGCCGAGGTTCAAAGTCCTAGTGATCTTTCCATGTTTTTCCCTTACCAAGATACGTGGTGGCCTGTCTTTACAATTGATCAGATCAGCTCTGAAAGTTTCCAAAAGTTTATCCATAACGGAATTAGACCCGGCATTATCTTGCCAGACGAAGTATTCGGTTTTCCTCACTATTTCTTGTTAAAAGAAGCAGTAAGCCAAGGTGCTATTCCTATTGTGCTTTTTAAAACTGAACAACCTCAATATTTTGCCGCAAAAGCAACTTTTTCGACCGCTATTGGTTTACGCCCAATGGCTGCTTTTGTGAGTACGGGATGGGATGAAAATTTAATTTCTCAACCAGCGGGTAGTTATATTATCCAGCTAAATTCAGCAAATTTACCATTACCCTCAAGAGAAGTCAGACAAGGCCAACATTTATTTTACTCGGCCAAGAGTTTTAACGGCCATGTATCAGGTTATGAAATTATTATTAATCCTCCTGCCGACTTACCCCTATCTAATATTCGTTATCCTCAACTCGGTATTTCATGGAAATTTAATAATATTGATTATGAGAGTACTCCTGAACATGTAAGTACGAATCTTATAGGTTATATATTTATTGTTTTAAGTATTGTTGTTGTTCCACTTGACCTGATTTTAACAACAACGTATCCGGATCTACTCGGCACATTTGGTAGCTATATTTCATGGATCTCCTTAGTGGTCGGGGCAATTTTATTATTGCTGCTCATCTCTTCTATTATTAGGAGGGTCCGTAAAAATGGCTCCAATTGATATTCTGTTTTTATTTGGCTTTTTAGGTATTTGGATTCCACAAGCATTTTGGGCATGGTTAAGCTATCAAGCGTGGAAGTATTCCAAAACGGCTGAAAAAGAGCTGCAAAACTTACCAATACCAGAAAGATGGCCAGTCTTAAGTGTTTTGATCCCTGCTTATAATGAAGGCGTTGTGATTGAGGACATTTTGCATGCCATTGCTCAACAGGATTATCCGGCAGAGTCTTATGAAGTCTTACTGATCAATGATGGCTCCAAAGACAACACCCTTGAAATCGCAGAAAACCTCGCAAAAATTTATCCTTGCATAAAAATTGTCAATGTACCCAAAGGTATGGGTGGTAAAGGTAAATCAAGAACGCTTAATAATGGCCTTCCCCATGCCAAAGGTGAGTTAATTGTTGTTTACGACGCCGATAGTACCCCTGAACCCGATTGCGTCCGATTACTTGCCCAAACCTTGTTAGCCGATAAAAAGCTAGTCGCGGTAAATGGCAAAGTCAGAACCCGTAACTGGCAGGATAGTATTTTGACTCGTTTTATTGCGATTGAATTCATCTTTTTCCAATGGATCTTTCAAGGTGGACGCTGGCAACGTTTTGAACTATCAACATTAATGGGAACAAATTATGTCATCTGGCGCGATGCTCTAGAGACTTTGGGCGGTTTTGATGAAAAATCGTTAGTGGATGATACAGAAATGAGTTTCCGAATTTTTATCGGACAAAAACGAATTAAATGGGTTCCCTATGCAATTGGTTGGCAACAGGACCCTCCTTCGTTAAGCGTATTCGTTAAACAGCGCTCACGCTGGACTCAAGGTAATTTTTATGTGACACGCAAATATTTACCCGTAGCACTGAGAACCCCATTCCCAATCGGAATTGAAATTCTAAATAACATTATGTGCTATATCCTTTTTGTACCGGCTTTATTCTGGAGTCATATTACCTTAACGCTTGGCTTACTTGATATTGCAGGTATTTCAGTTCCTGGTCCATTTACACTACTGTGGGGACTCTCATTTTGTCTCTATGTAGCACAAATGTGGTTTACGCTTTCTTTAGAAAAAGTTAAACCAGAACTCTATTTTTATTCTGTCTTATCTTACGTAAGTTACTCACAAATCTTCTTATTTATTGTGTTTAAAGCCGCATTCGACATGCTAAAAAATAAAATACAGGGCAACTCCCTTCAATGGTACAAAACGGAACGTAGCAAGGAGAAAAAATAAATGAAAAAGACTTTTGATCTTTACCAAACAGCTCAAGTGCTCCTTGCCAGCACCAGTTTTTTGCTTGCCATGTCTACTCATGCTTATACATGGAAACTCGACGATATTAGTACCTCGACTAAATATACAGTCGAGCCTCACTTTTTCTATATTGGAAAAGGTGCTGAATGGCAAAACATTCAGTTTTCGAGTGACTACTCAACTGAAAATGACACAACAGTACTCGTCAAATATGACGATAAGCTCATTTATAACACTACGCTTAATGGTGATGGCCAATTCAAATTTAATATTCCTGCCAGCCAGAGCGGTTTTCACCGTTTAGATTTTATTATTCAACAATATGCAAAACCAACGACGCTTAACCAAACAAAAGAAACATTCTGTACAGAAGATATTGATCACTTAACTTATTTGAGTAATTCTCAACTCGACTTTACGCCTGTTCGAAATGAGTACCGTTTAAAAGATCTACCAGACGCTTTATTTAACCCTCAGGCTAGACGACCTACACCTTTTGTCGGGATCTTAAAATATAACCGTAAAGAAATTACCGAAGCCTCTATGTTGGGCCGATTAGTAAGTTCGTGGAGCTCCGTAACGCCAATTGAATGGGTTGATTCAGGCCAAACCAATCTAAATCCTGAAACGAACTTTATTATTGAAGTGATTCGTTCGGCAAGCCCACTCAAAGGAGGAGCCTTAGTACAAATTGCTAAACCGGCTGAAGGTGTACCGACGCTATCTATTACTTATCACACACCACAAGAGCTTACCGCTGCCATTAACGGGCTAATTAATCCAACTTATGTGCAACAGCTTGATACGGGTAGCGCTATTTTTCCAACTACAATTTCAGCACCAGCTTGGGCGCAATTTAAAAAAATTGATACGCTTGCAGATCTAGGTATTCAGGATTTTCGACTAAATCATGCCGAAAAGAATTTATTTCTTGATTTTCCGGCAGTATGGCAACCTACTGATATTCTGCAAGGGCAAATCGCACTTCGTATTCAAAGTGGACTATTACAAGGTTCAAACATTACAGCATGGATTGATGGAGGACTTGCAGGAAGTATGAAAACGGCGGATCTCGCATCCGACCCTGTAAACCGACAGTTCAACATCTTTGCCAAGGAAATTTCAAATACAACCAACTTTAGCTTAAAACTTGAAAACTCGGTTATTGCTAATTCTCAATGTTTACCCAATGCTCACGGCTCACTCTGGGTTGATACCGCCAAATCAACCGTCAAACTTCCCCATAAACTAAAAAATGGTGTTGCCGCTCTTTCAATGACCTTAGCCACCAAGCCAACAATCGCAATTGATGACCAATCCGGGGCATTAAATATTGCCATTATTTTAGGACAAGTCGCTAAAAACATGCTGCTGACACAGGCACCAATGCCAGTGAACCTAGTACGCTTCTCTCCGACCTCCCCACAAGCAGTGAATGTGAGAGTGAACAAAGAGATTTATCAGCAACAAGTCTTAATGCATCAAAATATTATTTATGCACCCGCAGCAGCGAATGGCTTTATCGTAAGTTATAACAATAACCGCTTCGATGTAATTACAGACTCTGAAAACGGTGCACAAACCTTTATGCATTTATGGGGAAAAATACAGCATAAAATCCCAAATAATGTGACCAAAATGCTGGTTTCTGAAAACGGCAATATGTATGTTCTTCAAAAATTAATTGTGGGTAATCAAAAAGCGCCATTAGTTCAGCAATCATCATTCTTTTTATTAGTTGTGATTATCTCTGCAATTATGATAATAGTGATCTTCTTGTGGTATTGGTTACGACGTAATAATGAAAAAACAGATACCAATTAAAATAACTGCTTTTATTATTTTAATTATATGTAGTGTAGTGGGTTATGCGGGGTTGTTCAAAAATCATGGGCAACCTCCCATTATTGAGGGTATTTTCTGGCAACCTGACAATGATACTACTCCTCCTAAAGGAAACTGGCATTACTTAGGAATAAATACTTTTGTTCCCCAATGGTCAGTCGTTGAATCTAAATCTTGGTGGAAAAACTCCAATCTTCCTCAATGGGAAAAAGCCATTGATTTACAAAAAATTAAACAGCAACCTTGGGCCAAAAATCTTATATTGGGGTTAGCAGGTGAATATAATGAACACGAAGCGCGTGCTAATGTCGTTGCTTTGGGTGAAAAATCTGCACAAATTATTCAAGAACAAAATGATACATCTTTAAAAGGCTATTATTTTCCAGTAGAAGCCGACCCAACATGGCTAAGAGTAAGTACCTTAGGACATGTTTTGGAAAAATTACCCTCTCCTATTTGGGTTAGTGTTTATAGTGGTGAAAGTGAACCTGAAAACTACGATTTATGGGTTAAAAGCTGGCTTCCTCAACAAGCAGGCGTTTTTTTCCAAGATGGTGTAGGTGTCGGAGTACGAACTCCCGAACAAGCTAGACGTATTTTAGATCAACTTGAACAGACACTTGGAAAAGATAAAACAGTTATTGTTTTAGAAGCATTTCGAACCAAGAAAAATGGTCAATTTCGTGCAGCCTATCCTTGGGAAATTATCTCTCAAATTAAGGCGTATGAAGGGAAAAAAATTTATATTTTTGATGGTCCCCACTATATGGGCCGATGGTCCGTTTATATTGTCGGTCTATGGTATCGACTCGTTTATGGCAGCACACCCGCCACCATAAACGAACCAGAAAACTCAAAATAAATGATCTCTAGTTATAAGTTCTGGCAATTTCATCTAATATTCGCTGGGCAGCACATCCATCACCAAACGGATTTTCAACATGAGCCATTTTTTGGTAATGCTGCGAATCCGTTAAAAGTTTCTCAGCCTCTTCAATAATTTTCTGCTGATTTGTTCCAACCAATACCCCTGCTCCCACCTCTACCACTTCTGGGCGTTCAGTCGTGTCTCTTAAAATTAAGACAGGCTTATTAAATGATGGGCTTTCTTCTTGCAAACCACCAGAGTCCGTTAAAATAAAGGTGGAGCGGTCGATAACGGCCAATAAACTCGGATAATCGAGTGGCTTCACAAGATGAATTTGAGCATGATTTTTAAATTTATCGTGCACTACATTATGTACAGCAGGATTTAAATGTACAGGCCAAATAAAATGTAAATCAGGATGCTGTTTTGCTAAATACTCAACAGCATTACAAATATTCTGAATTCCTTCGCCAAAATTCTCACGGCGGTGAGCAGTTATAAGTACAACTTTATCATTTTGTTTTAATTCAATTCCGTAAGGCTCAAGTTGATTTTTCAAACCTGTCTTTTCAGCTATGAGTTTCCTTCCTAAATACACAGCATCGACTACCGTATTCCCTGTCACTGTAATCAACGAAGGTGGAATCTGCTCATTTAACAAGTTACGCTTTGATTGTTCTGTAGGGGCAAAATGCCATTTGGTAATACGAGAAACTAACTGGCGGTTACCTTCTTCAGGAAATGGATGATCTAAATCATAAGAACGTAAACCCGCTTCGACATGGGCAACAGGAATCTTCATTGAAAATGCAACTAGCCCAGCGGCTAACACGGTTGTAGTATCACCTTGAATAACAATTGCATCTCTTTTTTGACCATCTGTATAGATATTTTCAAGTTGCGTTAAGCCATGAATTAAAAGCTGATTCAGGCTTTGTCCAGCATTCATAATTTTAAGACGATGATCAATTTCAACCCCAAAGAAATCTATCGCATCTCGAACTAATTCATCATGTTGTCCTGTAAAAATAACTTCTACCTGAAATCGTGCATCTTGTTTTGCTAATAAAATTACCGGAGCCAACTTTATGAGCTCTGGACGAGTACCAAATACAATTGAAATAAAAATTTTCTTCATTATTAGAAATCCTTATAAAAAACAAGTTCTACACGAGTATTGTTGTAATGATCTTTTGTATTAACCGGTACGTCTTTAAAATAATTGCCATATAGACGTTCAACCCGTAGTTTTATCGGTTGATAATTAAAAGGCTGCCATGAAATGCCTGGGCCATATTCAAATAAATTATTGTAATATTCATCTTCGCTATCCGCTAAGCCATGCAATTTCACATAAGCCTGCACAGTCCCACTCTCACCCTTATAGAGATTTAAACCTGTGCGTAAGCGTAAGTCCCCAATAACGTTATAATCCTCTCTCGAATAAGTCGCGACATTGCCATATAAGTCAGTAAAATAATTATCTAAACAAAGTGAATGATCGCAGTTTGATTGTGAATACCATTCTTGATAACCCGTTACACCGCCTACAACACTCTCACGAAATCGCTTTCTATTTCTATCAATCAAGTCATAACTTCCACCAACTTCGACATAGGCTCGCACAGGAATGGAAGTCCACGGTTGATAATTTGCCCCCACCCCTAAAGTGGCTGCATTTTCATCAATAATTTCAGGTCGGACCCCACCTTGTGATTGAGTATCGCGGTTTAAATTAAGAAAGCCATATACTTGGGCTCGCCCGTTATCGATGTTTTTGCCATACCTCATTTTTAAAGGAAAAATAACATCGTCATACCGTGACTCATAAGACGGTGCAAAATAAATATCTCTAAAATATGGTTTAACTTCTCCCCCACTTAAATTTTTAACTGCCTGAGTTGCTTTAGCAGCAATTTCAGGGTCTGAAGAGGAACTTAACTCTTTAAATAAAACCAATGCTTCACGATCTTTTTTCTGCTGATTCAGCAAATAAGCTTCTTGTAATTTTAAGGTGTCATCTTGAGGAGCTAAATTTCTTGCTTGCCTTAAGCTTTGTAAAGCTTCTTTCCTTTTTTCAAGCCGAATCTGTAAATAAGTAAGACTTTTCCAGACTTTAATATCGGTTGGTGTCAGTTTACTAAGCTCAACTAATATTTTTTCTGCTTCTTGCGGTTGAGACTGTTCAATTTTATAAAATCTATCCCATTTATCATAAATAGGGTTACCGGGCTTATATGCAGGGTCGACTTGCTCTTGTGCATAAACTGAGCTTATACCGATCATTCCCAAAGAAGAGATCACTGCTCCCATCAGTAATATTGAATGTGTTATAGAGTTTATTGTTTTGATATTTTTCATTTTCACCTCTACAGTAAATTAGACTTATTAAGGAGGGCAAGTCTTTGGAATGATCAATAAATATTATAATTAAAAATAATAAGTTACATCGTTAAGTTAGGTTAAGGATGTTTTAAAATAATTGTTTAATCTCCATTTTTATTATTGATCTATTCTGTCTTATCCCTAAATTTCCTATAATAATGACATATTTTTTGACCAATAAATTGTAAAATTTCATAGCATTTATAAAACATTAATAAGGAAAAACACATGGCTTTTCCACATCATACAGAGCATCATGCCATTCAACGCTCAGGTTGGCTAAGAGCCTCAGTATTAGGCGCTAATGATGGCATTATTTCAGTGACTAGCTTAATTATGGGGATGGCTGCAAGTGGGGCAAGCTCACATACTCTATTTATCACTTGTATTGCTGGACTCATTTCAGGCGCAACCTCAATGGCTGCCGGAGAATATATTTCGGTTAAATCTCAAGAAGATATTGAAAAATCAGATTTAGCTATTGAGGCAAAAGAATTAAAAAAATACCCTCAAAAAGAATTGGATGAATTAACTCAAATCTATATTTCTAGGGGACTTTCAAAAGAACTAGCAAAGGAGGTGGCTATTCAGCTTACGACTCATGATGCTTTGGGTGCACATGCCCGAGATGAAATCGGTATTCATGAAAATACGGCGGCAAACCCAATTCAAGCAGCACTCTCCTCAGCAGCATCATTTTCATTTGGGGCATTTTTCCCCATGCTTGCCATTTTGTTTAGCCCAGAGCATTTAATTATGCCAAGTGTGCTTATTACAGGTATCGCGGCATTAGCAATTTTAGGTGCCCTTTCGAGTTATTTTGCAGGCACGTCTAAAATCAAAGGTAGTTTACGTATTACCTTATGGGGTATTTTAGCGATGGCTTTTTCAAGCTGGATTGGTTCTTTATTTAATGTCACTCCTTTATAAGAGAGTTTTTTTAAATAAGACTCTTAATATTTAAAAATTAAATAGCCAATATTATTTGCTCTTCATTCTATTTTCACGTTATGGTGAAGAGAAAGAATTGAGGTGAATAAAATGAGCCTATTACAACAACTTGCAATCAAACATCCAATTTTTCTGGCTCCAATGGCGGGCGTCTCTACTCCTGAATTAGCAGCCGAGGTTTCAAATCAAGGAGGCCTTGGATCATTAGGCTTAGGAGCAAACACACCGCAAAGTGCACGTGAACAAATTTTAAAAACTCAAGCGCTCACGGAAAACCCATTTCAAGTTAATTTTTTCTGTCATCAATCGACTGAGCTTAATGTAGAAAAAGCAAAACAATGGCTTGAGTACCTACGTCCTCATTTTGAAAAATTCGGTGCTCAACCGCCCCAAGAATTACACTGTATCTATCCAAGTTTTTTAGACAATGATGATTTTTTAAATGTTGTTTTAGAAACTAAGCCAAAAGCAGTAAGTTTTCACTTTGGTATTCCGCATCCGCATCAAATTAAAGCTTTAAAAGAGGCTGGTATTTTGACTATGGTTTCGGCAACTAATTTGATCGAAGCTCAAGCTATTGAGGCTGCGGGTATCGATATTATTATTGCCCAAGGGATTGAGGCAGGCGGACATAGAGGGATTTTCAACCAAACTTTTGATGGGGCAATTAAAACTAGTGACTTGGTTCAACTAATTGTACAGCACTGTACACTTCCGGTTGTCGCCGCAGGTGGCATAATGACTGGCTTACAAGCCAAACATATGTTGGGCTTAGGTGCAGCCGCAGTCCAATTAGGGACAGCATTTGTTCAATGCCAAACTTCAAATGCTTCTGCCGAATATCGCAAAGCCCTATTTAGTAAACCTGTAACACAGATTAGTGCTAGTCTTTCTGGGCGCCCTGCTCGGGGGATACTCAACCATTGGCATACAAAAATTGATTCACCTACCCGCCCTGTACAACCTGAATATCCTTATACCTATGATTTAGCAAAGCAACTAAATGCTCTTGCAAGCAAACACCAAGATTACGGTTTTGGTGCTTTTTGGGCAGGAAGTAACGTTGCACAAATACGTGAACTTGAAGCACCTGATCTGGTTAATCAACTGGTCGTTGAAATGCTAGACAGTGAATAGATAAAAATTCCAAGCAACCAGTCTCTATACTGGTTGCTTTATTTTAGTGAGTATCTAATAAATTAACCTGTTCAACCTGAACATCGCTCATCAAATTACCTTCAGCAAGCAATTGATTAAAATAGCTCTCAACAACTAAAGCTTGTTCAGCAGTCGTTTCAACTTTATACATATTTTGTCGAAACTCATTACTTGAGCGTAAACCTTTGGTGTACCAAGCAATATGCTTACGAGCAATACGACAACCGGAGTATTCACCATAAAACTGATATAACTCAGACAAATGCCCTAAAAGCACTTCTTTAACTTCTTCAATATCCGGAGCAGCAAGGTGTTCACCAGTTTTTAAGTAATGGGCAATTTCACGAAAAATCCACGGTCGACCTTGTGCAGCCCGCCCAATCATAATTGCATCCGCCCCAGTATAGTCCAGTACATATTTTGCTTTCTCAGGACTATCAATATCACCATTAGCAATCACAGGAATATGGATTAATTCTTTAACATGCTTAATCAATTCATAACGGGCGGTATTTAAATACATATCTTCACGCGTACGGCCGTGTAGTGCTAATGCAGCGATGCCAGCCTCTTCGGCACGCTTAGCCACCCGTAGAATATTCTCTTGGCCATTTAAAAATCCCAAACGGGTTTTTAAAGTTACCGGAACATCAACTGCTGCAACGACTGCATCTAATATTCGAGCTACCAAATCTTCATCTTGTAATAATGCTGAACCCGCTAATTTATTACATACTTTCTTTGCAGGACATCCCATATTGATATCAACAATTTGCGCGCCATTTGCGACTTGGTAACGAGCCGCTTCAGCCAACTGTTCTGGATCGGAACCAGCAATCTGTGCAGAAATTGGAGCTAACTCTCCATCAAAATTAGCACGATAAAGACTTTTTTTAGTCATACGTAAAGTCTTGTCAGCAGTCATCATTTCACTGACTGCATGACCCGCACCGAAATACTTGCACAGCGTTCTAAATGGACGGTCAGTTACACCGGCCATAGGGGCAACAATTAAATTATTTGACAGTTGATAGGGACCAATATACATATATATTCATACAATTGATGATCGGCATAGTATACTTCATCCGCTTGATCAGCTCATCTTTTTATGCAGGTGTCCTCCTCTCCATGAACAAACCGTTGTCTTCCCGTTTTTTATTTAAATCATTCGGTATGGTTGCCGTATGCATGAGTTTAGCTGCTTGTGGAGATAAAGCCTGGTGGTCAAATAATGATGAGCCTGAATTAGAAAGCCAGCAAATCAAACGTCTCATCCCATCTCGTGTGCATGACCGTGAGTCATGGGCTAAAGATATTGATGACATTATGAAAGACTTAGACATTCCTAAAACCAAACAAAATGTCTGTAGTATTGTGGCGGTCGTTGATCAAGAATCCAATTTTGTCGCCAATCCTCAAGTGCCAGGATTAGGACAAAAAGCGGTTGAGGAAGTCAGTACACGTTTAAATGAAAAATTTGAAGATAAGCTTGGCAAAACCATTGGTGGAACAATTGCAGGTTACTTTGAAGAAGTACTAAGAACCCAACCCTCTCCTGACAATAACTATATGAGTCAGATGCGTAAAGTTAAAACCGAGAAAGACCTTGATTTACTTTACCGAGAAATTTTCGACTTTATGGCCAAACACTATCACGTGAGTGCTTTAACTGGCGCAGCTAAATTAGTTGGACAAGATATTGGCGAAAAAATGAATCCGATCACTACATTGGGTTCAATGCAAGTTCATATTAACTATGCCAAAGCAAATAAGCGCTCGAGTATGAATACTGCTGCACTACGCGATGACTTATATACCGAGTATGGTGGCCTATATTATGGAATTCACCGCTTAATGGTTTATCCGGCAGATTATGATAAAGCCATTTATCGTTTTGCAGATTACAACTCTGGTATGTACTCTAGTCGTAATGCAGCTTTTCAAAAAATGCTAAAAGAACTCACCGACAAGGATATAAGTCTTGATGGCGATCTACTCCTTTACACAAAAGATGGTGATCCACGCGCAACTCAAAGCGAGTCAGAAAAAGAACTAATTACCGTATTTGCTAGTAATAATGTTTTAGTTACACCAAGACAGATTCGTGATGATCTAAAATTAGAAAAAGAGAAAAAGTTTGAGAGTACTCAAACTTATATTGCACTGACTAAACTTTATAAATCAAAAACTGGCAAAGAGCCGCTCTATGCAATTATGCCGCAAGTGGTGATTTCTGGGCCTAAACTAAGTCGTGACTATAATACTAACTGGTATGCAACCCGCGTAAACGGACGATATGAAACATGTATGCAACGAGCGAAACGAATAAGACTATAAAAAATCTCGCCCTGTTCGATTTTGATGGAACCTTGTGTAGTAAAGACAGTTTTACAGGGTTCATCTTTTATGCGTTGTCTAAACGTCATATTGTGAAGCAAGGCTTGAAAATCCTGCCATGGATTCAAGCCTATTATCTTAACTTTTATCCAGCCCATGCGATGCGTGCTAAGCTATTTCGTAGCATGTTCAGAGATACTCCTGCAATTGAATTGCAAAGACTAGGCGAAGAATACGCACAAGAACTCGTCTCTGCACTTTCACCTGAAATTTTTGCACAATTACAGCAACACCAGCTATTAGGTGATCAGGTGGTATTAGTTTCTGCTTCCATTGATATCTATCTTGCTCCACTTTGCAAATTACTAGGTATCGAATTAATTTGTACAGAGACTCAAATTAAAAATGGCATGATGACAGGTTACTACTCAACTCCGGATTGTAGTAGTGAGCAAAAGAAGATAAGAATACATGAGCAATATACTCTAAAACATTATCAGCGAATCTATGCGTATGGAAATAGCTCAGAAGATTTAGACATGCTTAGTCTTGCTACACATCCTTTTATGGTCGGTGAAGATCGAATCTTGCCCTCATTAACCCCACAAAAAAAGCTCGCATGATGCGAGCTTTTTTAATTTAGAACAACTTAGTAAATTGCCATATGATCGCGATGAATCATTTCTAATGAACGGGCTTCACCAAGTACTTGGTAAACTTTGTCTGAAGAAAGACCTTTAATAATTTCAGCAGAACGAGAGCTAAAATTCACTCGCCCAACCGCAACACGTTTACCTTGTTTATCGACACATTCAACCACATCACCACGATCAAAATGTCCTTCAACAGTTTTTACCCCAACAGGCAATAAACTGCGATGTTTCAATTTAATCGCTTCAACTGCGCCATCATCAATTACAAGACGACCCGCTGTTTGTAAATGTGCAGCAAGCCATTGCTGATGTGCTGTCATACGGTCTTTATCAGTCGTAAACAACGTACCCAGCATCTCACCCGCCATCACTCGTGACAACACATTGTCGCTTTCACCACTAGCAATCAATGTCGGGCAACCTGACTTGGCAGCTAAACGTGCAGCACGAACTTTAGTGACCATGCCACCTCGCCCAAGCACACCACCACCACCAGCCATTTCAAATAAAACATCATCCATGGCACGCACAGTTGATAATAACTTTGCGTCAGGGTTATGACGTGGGTCTGAATCAAACATACCTTGCTGATCTGTTAAAATAATTAATAAATCAGCATGTACTTGACCAGCAACCATAGCTGCGAGTGTATCGTTATCACCAAAACGAATCTCATCGGTAGATACAGTATCGTTTTCATTAATGACCGGAATAACACGCCAATCAATCAAGTTCTGCAATGCATCACATGAATTTAAGTAACGACGGCGGTCTGCCAAATCATCATGTGTTAACAACACCTGAGCAGTTCGGATACTATGATTTTCAAGCACACTAGACCAAGTATGAATTAGGCCCATCTGCCCAATTGCGGCACATGCTTGAAGACTGGGTAGATCGGTGGGTCGACTCGCAAGCTTCATACGAACCATACCTTCTGCCACAGCTCCTGAAGACACTAAAATAATTTCGTGTCCAGCATTGTGTAAATCTGCAATCTGTTTCGCCCAATGCGAAATAGCGTCCAGATCTAGACCCTGCCCATTTGCCGTGAGTAAAGATGATCCGATTTTAACAACGATTCGTTTACACTCACTGAGCTTACGTTGCCCATCGACCACTTCTATCATGTTTTCCTCGGTTTTTTAGTCACGAATGTAGATGCTTTCTACATCACCATCGTCTTCATCGTCATCGAAGTCATCATCATCGTCCATCATGCTTTCAAGGCGTTGTGCCTTACGCATAGCACGGTATGCTTCCTTCGCTGCAATGGTCTGTTCACGTGTTTCAGCTTCAAGCTGTTCACGGAATGCTCTTACTTCTGCTGCGTACTCAGGATCTTCAACTTCACGTTCACGTTGTTGTTCAATCTGATCCATGAGGTAATAAACAACTTCTTTGGTTCCTTCTTCGAGTAAACCCGAGGTCTTAAAGACAGGACCTGTCCATTGCAACTCATCTAGAATATGCTGACACCATTCTTCACGGCTTTCTTCAGCAATCTGATCAAGTTTATTAAGTACTAATACAATTGGTAACTTCGCCAAAGTAGGAGAAAACTTGGCAAGTTCATTCATAATTGCTTTAGCATTATGGGCCGGGTCTGAACCATCAATTGGTTGTACATCAATAATGTGCAAAAGAATACGTGTACGTGCTAAATGCTTAAGGAAACGAATACCTAAACCTGCACCTTCTGCTGCACCCTCAATAAGTCCCGGAATATCTGCCATCACAAACGAGCGGTGACGGTCAGCATCTACTACACCTAGGTTAGGAACCATAGTGGTAAATGGATAATCTGCTACTTTTGGTTTCGCGGCACTTACTGCACGAATAAATGTTGATTTACCAGCATTTGGCATACCTAATAAGCCAACATCTGCTAATACTTTCAACTCAAGGCGAATTTCACGGAACTCACCTTTTGTACCTGTCGTACATTTACGTGGAGCACGGTTGGTTGATGATTTAAAGTGAGTATTTCCTAAACCACCTTCACCACCGCTTGCAACCATGACTCTTTGGCCGTCTTCTACCAGATCGCCAATAATATCGCCTGAATCTGTATCAACAATTGTTGTACCAACGGGTACTTTTAAAACCACATCTTCACCACCACGTCCGGTACAGTTAGCACCTGCACCGTTTTTACCACGCTCAGCGCGGAATTTACGGGTGTAACGGTAATCGACTAGGGTACTTGTATCATCATCTGCTTGAATATAGATACTTCCACCACGTCCGCCATCACCACCATCTGGGCCACCAAATGGTACAAATTTTTCACGGCGAAAACTGGCTACGCCATTGCCACCGTCGCCAGCCTCTACGGTAATGACTGCTTCATCAACAAAGCGCATTTGCCAATCCTCTAAAAACTCTAAAACCGCCTATTCTGCCATATTTTCAGAAAATTCTCGAATAGAAAATCGAGAGAATTCTACTTTCCTGCTGCTTATTTTATTTCTTTTTATCAGGATATAAACCTACAGCAAGCCATGGTCTATTTTTATTGATTAATTACCTAAGGATGAACATTACGTAAAGGTAAATCCATCTTCATGTCCAAATTAGCTTTAGTGTGCTGAACAGAGTTATACATAATGGCATTAAAGCTTGAGATATTCCCCATTTCCATTGCATCGTTAACGTTCAAACTTGGGTTAAACTGATGTTTAATTGGCAAATTTATAGATTCATCAAACTCAAAATAAACCGGACCATTAAAAGCAATTTTAACCGGAATGGTATAACTACGTTTTAACTGAAATGGAATATCAAGTTTAATCGGGATATTTAATTTTAATGGAAACCTTGGTAATAACTTATTTTTGTAAATTAAATCAGTGGTTGTTTCTAAAGGCATCACCTGATCGACTTTTAATGTTGTCGCATAATCAACACTTACTGTAATTGGAGTCTCGACTTCAAACTCTAAATCAGCCAAGTATCTTCCTTTTAATGGAACTGAAATCTGACGGTCAATATCAATAGATGTGTCTAATTTACCTATCGATTGGACTTGCAAATTATTGCCAACATGTATTTTAGTTTCTAATGATTCTGGTAATCGAATATCTGACTCATGTGCTGAAACCACAACTGAAGCCTGTATGTTTAAATAAAACCAAAATAAGATTGCCGTGAGTATCATAATCAGAAAGAAACTGATTAATATACTTTTTAATGAGCCAAACATAAGCCATTCACCTATTTTGTCTGGTTCTGAACAGGTGAAGAGTTATCTTCGCCAGATTTAACGCGATTCAGGCTCATGCTCGATAGTGGTATTTTTAACTCACCATGCTCGATTTTAACTGGCAAGGTATTTTTTACATCTACCGACGCATTTAAAGCTGTTTTCACAGGGACATTCAAACTTCCCTGAATTGGAATATTTGTTTTTAATTGAGCATTTAATGGAATATGAAGATTTTCTTTTAAGACCGTTTTTACTGGCGCATCAAACTTCAAATGAACTTTTTGATCGAGTGGAACTTGAATATCAATAGGTACATCTAACTGTAAAGGAATATTACCTTTTAATGGCAAAGTAATATCTTTACCAAGCACTCTCACCTGAACTTTCGTGTCAATTGGCAAACTTTGATCAACTTTTAAAGTTTCTTTAACTGGAATAACCGTACTAATCGGCACCATATTATCGAAATAGACACGTGGTGTTAAAGTCTGCGTCAAAGGAATATTTAACTTCTCATTAATAGGAATATTAGCATTCACTCGCCCTTTAACATCGACATTTAAAGCATCTTTTACTTTAACTTGCACCTGTAATGGCTCTTGTAAATCGATCGCTACTGCTTGGTTTTTCAACGGAATATAAATATTAAAATGTTTAAACACCCAAATGGCGATAAGTACACCACATATATTCGCGATGATAATAAAAAAGAAGACGATCAATAATCTTTTAAACTGCTGCAATTCCAATCCCTTACTATTTCTTTTTGTTCCTTAAACCGTATTCTCATTGATTTCTAAAAAATAATCAGCATATATTTTGTACGGTTGTAAAAAAACCCAGTCTAAACTGGGTCTTTTTGTCACATTCTTTTATCTAACGTTAAAACAGATTAAGCGTTAGTTTCTGCAGGAATTTTTTTATAGCTTACGCCACACATTTGCTCAGCAATACGTAATACTTGGCAGCTATAACCTACTTCATTATCGTACCAAACATATGCAGTTAAGCGGTTACCAGAAGTAATCGTTGCTTGAGCATCATATACACCAGCAGTACGAGAACCGATAAAGTCGCTTGATACCACTTCTGTAGAGTTGGTATAACCGATTTGACCTTGAAGGTTAGAGTTGATTGAAATTTGACGAATGTATTCGTTCACTTCTTCACGATCAACTTCTTTATCAAGCGTTAAGTTTAAAATCGCAAGAGATACGTTTGGTGTTGGAACACGTACAGAGTTACCAGTTAACTTACCTTTTAACGCAGGCAATGCTTTAGCAACAGCTTTAGCAGCACCAGTTTCAGTAATAACCATGTTCAATGTAGCAGCACGACCACGACGATCAGCTTTGTGGTAGTTATCGATTAAGTTCTGGTCATTTGTAAATGAGTGAACTGTCTCAACGTGACCATTAAGAACTTTATATTTGTCATCCAATACTTTAAGGATTGGAGTGATCGCATTTGTTGTACAACTTGCAGCAGAGATGATTTTGTCTTCATCTAAAATGTCAGAGTTGTTTACACCAAATACAACGTTTTTCATTTCGCCTTTACTTGGTGCAGTTAATACAACACGTGCAACACCTGGGCATTTCAAGTGTTGGCTTAGGCCTTCAGCATCACGCCATTTACCAGTGTTGTCGATTAAAAGCGCGTTTTCAATACCGTATTGAGTATAGTCTACTTCGCTTGGGCTAGACGCATATATCACTTTAATGAAGTTACCGTTAGCGATAATTGCTTCGTTTTCTTCATCAACAGAAATTGTACCTGCAAAAGTACCGTGAATAGAGTCACGACGAAGTAAAGAAGCACGTTTAGCCAAGTCACCGTCAGAAGACTTACGAACAACAATCGCTTTAAGGCTTAAACCACGACCTAAACCTGATTGGCTAATGATTAAACGAGCCAAGATACGGCCAATACGACCAAAACCGTAAAGAACTACATCTTTAGGTTGTTCAGAAGTTGCGCTACCTTTAATTGACTCAACAGCTTGAGCAACAAAAGCGTCAACATCACCGCCTTTTTCTTTATATTCAACTGCAAGTTTACCGATATCAACTTCTGCAGAACCGATATTTTCAACTTTTGCTAAAGCTTCTAAAATTGGGAAAGTATTTACTACAGAAAGCTCAACATCTACAACACGTGTACGACGGTGAGTTTTCAAAATTTGGATAACAGAACGGTTAATTAAAGAGCGACCGTAAACAGATACGACAATATTTTTTTCACGGTATAATTGACCGATTAATGCAATCATACGTTCCGCGATTTCTTCACGGTTTTTCCAACGGCCTTGGTGTTCAGCGTGCAGGGCGATGATAGTGTCTTTGCTCACAGATACGTCCTCTAATTAATTATATCTAGGCGTGATTTTTAAAACCCAGTAATTGTAATGGAATTATTGGCAAGAATGAATCAAAAGCTGACGTTAGTGGCTAGATTTTCCCAAAATTCATCATAAATTCATAAAATACCTATAATTATTTTTTATTATCTTATTGTTTAAAGCCGCTAAATTTTTGCTTTTTCTTACTTTTTAGATTTTGATGCTCTAATCGTGAGCATCATTTTTTAATCTTTTTTGATATTTTTCGATATTTAATTGCAAATTTTTGGCTTTTTGCTGCTGTTGGTAAAGATGAAAAGCCCCTTCTAAAACCAATACAAAAACGGCACACCAAATTGGAAGATAAGTAAACCATTCTTCTTTACCAATACTTTCCCCTAACACTAAAGATGCTAAAGCAAGTAACACCGGTTCAAGATATCCAAGCAGACCAAACACAACCAAAGGTAAATAACGGCTTGCCAATATATAACACCCCAAGCCTATAGCACTAAGCACACCTAACCCCGCAATAACCAACCCGAGTGTCGGCTGATCGAGGAACTTACTATATGGCAATAACCCTGTATGTGTCAGATAGATTGCAACTGGCATAATAATCAGAAGGTCCCACCAAAAGCCCCCTAAATTATCCGTTTTAATTTTCTTACGTAACAAGAAATAAGCGGAATAACCTATAGCCACTAAAGCAGTTTCCCAAGCAATACTTCCTAGTCGAAAAATCTCATGCCCTACACCAATAATTGCAAGAACAATAGCGACCCACTGAAACTTCGATATTTTCTCTCCATATAAGACACTACCCGCTAAAACCAAAACAAGCGGTAACAGGAAATATCCCAAAGAAACTTGCAAACCACGTCCATGCATAGGCCCCCATAAAAACAGCCATAACTGCACCGAAGTCAAAACGGATGTTGTAATGAGTAATAGAAGTAAAGAAGGTTTCGCTAAAATACGTTGATATATATTTTTAATATGGCTTAAATCACCACTCCACCACATAAATAAAGTTAAAAATGGCAAAGTCGCAATAATACGCCATCCGAAAGTCTGTTCACTATCAAGCTGGCCGAGTAATTGAGTATAAAAATAAAGAACACCAAAAGTTAATGATGCCATGACAGACAAAATCACGCCCTTTAACATCACTAACCTCTTTATACTTTAAGAAAAATAAAGCGATACAATACTTGATTTATCCACTATAAAAAAGAAAAAACCATGCGAAAACATGGTTTTTTCTTAAGCAGCATATATTTATTCTTTATGCTCGGTATGAATAATATCTCGAATATCAAATCCTAATGTTTTTGCATAATTTAGATATTCATCAACCACTTCTTTGTGTGGATGTGGCGTTCTAGATAAAACCCAAAGATATTTTCGGGAAGGTTCGCCTACCAAAACTGTTTGGTAATCTTCATCGAGCTTTAAAATCCAGTAGTCTCCACGAATTATCGGAATCCATCTTACAGCTTCGGGTAAAAAGCTTACCTTTAATTTCGTGTTATACGGCGGATTAACTACAAAAGCCTCACCGATAGATTGCTGTAATTGCTTTTGATTATCGTAGCAGCGGTTATCTACAACTATGTTTCCATTTTCATTTAAGGTATAGGTTGCAGATACATTGTAAGCACATTTTTTTTGGAAAAAAGCAGGTTTACGCGCGACTTCATACCACACACCTAAATAACGGTCTAATTCAACCTTATCGACTGTAGGTAGAGGCTTCTGCTGGGCATAGGCATATGTTCCGACAGCTAAGCCAGTCAGAACAATACCGCCCAATGCAATTTTTGCCAAGCGCCAACTGGCTTGCGGAACATTATTTCGAAATGCCATTGTTGCCCTCAACTCTTTGTTGTGAATACAAAATAACTTAAATATCTACAGTAGCTTGTTTTTTAAACAAATCATGTAGTGTTATGTATCCATTTATTGCAACATTTGCGCTTTTAAACGAACAATTTCATCACGAATACGCGCCGCTTGCTCGAATTGTAAATCCTTCGACGCCTTTAACATTTCTTTCTCTAGCTTAGTAATGTGCTTACTAAACAATTTAGGGTCAGAAAGAATATGTCGTTCATCTGCGCTAAGTGCTTGTGCCTGCTCTAGTACTTTCTCATCAATCTGATCATCAGAAAGTACTTCACCCGTATCAATTTCTTTCACAGCCTGACGAACTGCACTACGTGGCGTAATACCATGCTGCTCATTAAACTCGATTTGTTTTGCACGTCGGCGCTCTGTCTCATCAATTGCCTTTCGCATAGAATCAGTGATTGTATCAGCATATAAAATTGCTTTACCTTTCACATTTCGCGCAGCACGACCAATCGTCTGAATAAGCGAACGCTCAGAACGTAAGAAACCTTCTTTATCAGCATCTAAAATAGCAACTAAAGAAACTTCCGGCATATCTAAGCCTTCTCGCAGCAAGTTAATACCCACTAGTACATCAAATACGCCTGTACGTAACTCATGAATAATTTTGACACGCTCAACTGTATCAATATCCGAGTGCAGATAAGCAACCTTAACGCCATATTCTTTTAAATAAGAAGTTAAATCTTCCGCCATACGCTTGGTTAAAGTCGTTACCAATACACGCTCATTTAAGTTTTTACGAATATTAATCTCAGACAAAACATCATCGACTTGGGTAAGTACAGGACGAACTTCAATTTCAGGATCAATCAAGCCTGTTGGTCGAACAACCTGCTCAACCACTTGTTCTGATTTTTCCAGCTCATATCTAGCTGGTGTGGCACTCACAAAAATAGTCGTTGGAACAATACGCTCCCACTCTTCAAATTTCATTGGGCGGTTATCAAGCGCACTTGGTAAACGGAAACCGTAATTCACCAAGTTTTCTTTACGCGAACGGTCACCTTTATACATTGCGCCAATTTGAGGAACCGTTACATGCGACTCATCGATAATAAGTAAGGCATCTTCTGGTACATAGTCAAATAAAGTCGGTGGTGCTTCACCTGCCGGTCGTCCCGATAAATGACGTGAATAGTTTTCGATACCATTGGTGTAGCCTAACTGCTGCATCATTTCCAAATCATAACGAGTACGTTGCTCGATACGCTGCGCTTCGAGTAACTTGTCATGTTCACGGAAGAACTTAAGCTGGTCTTGCAATTCATCCTTAATAGTATCGATAGCACGTGTTAGGTTGTCTTTTGGCGTCACATAATGGCTTTTCGGGTAAATCGTGACACGTGGTACTTTGCGAACCATCTTACCGGTCAGCGGATCAAACCAGCGAATTGAGTCTACTTCGTCATCAAAGAGTTCAATACGAATCGCATGTTGGTCGGATTCTGCCGGGAAAATATCAATAATTTCACCACGGATACGATACGTACCACGTAAGAATTCAAGCTCATTACGCGTATATTGCATTTCAACCAAACGGCGAATAATTTCGTCTCGACTTACTCGGTCACCTTGGACCACATGCAATAACATTTGCATATAAGCATTTGGGTCACCCAAACCATAAATGGCCGAAACAGAAGCAACAATAATCGCATCACGACGTTCTAACAAAGCACGCGTTGCCGATAATCGCATCTGGTCAATATGGTCATTAATTGCCGCATCTTTTTCAATAAATGTATCTGATGACGGAACATAAGCCTCGGGTTGATAGTAGTCGTAATAACTTACGAAATACTCAACTGCATTGTTTGGGAAGAAAGCTTTAAACTCACCATAGAGCTGGGCTGCCAAGGTCTTATTATGCGCCATCACAATCGTCGGACGCTGAGTTTGGGCAATCACATTTGCCATGGTATAGGTCTTACCTGAACCGGTCACACCTAGCAGTAACTGATTACGAAAACCCTTTTCGATACCATTCACCAGCTTTTCAATTGCCTGTGGCTGATCACCCGCTGGCTGGTAATGAGTGACCAAATCGAAAGGTTGATTTTCGTTCACAGTTCTCTCTCTTTATAAAAAATTTGAATTTATCGTCTAGCAAATTAATGGGGATTTTTTCCCTAATTTAAAGTCTATAGTGAGATTAATCTATATCGAAAATATTAAGCATCTTGATACTTGACCAATGCTGTAAACGGTTGCAACATGGACTTATCCATTAGATAAAAAGCATAACCATGACCTATCAATATCATGATGAAAGTATTGTAACCGAACTCCCTGAAGATACCGTGTTTGTCTTCGGTAGTAATATGGCTGGACAACATGGTAGTGGAGCCGCACGTGTTGCCAGTCAGCATTTTGGGGCTGTAGAGGGTGTAGGACGTGGCTGGGCTGGTCAGAGCTTTGCAATTCCAACATTAAATGAACATATCCAACAAATGCCACTCTCCCAAATCGAGCATTATGTTGAAGACTTTAAAGTTTATGCAAAAAATCATCCTAAAATGAAATACTTTGTGACAGCTTTAGGATGTGGAATCGCAGGTTATAAGGTTTCCGAAATCGCTCCTCTTTTTAAAGGCATACATCACAATGTGATTTTTCCTGAATCGTTTAAACCGTATGTGGAAGAAGATGCTGTTTCACAGTTCCCAACACTCACTCAAAAAATGGTTCAAAGTTTCATTAATGATGAAGTTATTTTCTACTTTAATCACGGCAGTGAATCTTTTGAAGATGCTTTAGATAAAACGGATTTATCACGTGCTGAAAAAGCGATAGCGCTTATTGTGCTTAATGAGGAATTGTATCCTCGTGACCGCTATGGCAGAGGCCGTGACCACGAATTGAGAGATATTTTAGGTAAGCTCAATGGTAAGATTTTTAATATTCATGGTAACTCAGAAGGTGCAATGATTTTCGTAAGTGTAATTGTTGCGCTTATGGAACTTTATGATTTTGATGAGCAAGATTTTATAAAATTATGGCGCGGTGAGAAAAATATCGACCACCCTATTAACCGTTAATTTACTTTGATATTTTATGAGTGAAGCAGATAAATTCTGCTTTCTCATTATTTTATTTTACTTATATTTAATATTTTTATTTTAATTATTCTAATAGATTTAAATCGATTATTTTTCCAAATCTTAGTTTTTCTCATTATACTTTAAGACAAACTGAATACTTAAAAGAAACGCATGGAAACTTTAGATTCTTCAATTTTTGACCTCACCCCAATTCCAATGTGGATTGAAGACTTTAGTGAAGTTAAGCAGTTATTTGACTTATGGAGAAATCAAGGGGTTGAAAACTTATATGAATTTCTAAGTCAAAATGAAAATCTAGTGGTTGAATGTGCTCATAAAATTAAAATTATTAAGGTCAACCAAAAAGTATTAGACCTTTTTGAAGCAAAAAACCAAGAAGAGTTATGTGCCAACTTAAATCTTATTTTTAAAAAAGAAATGTTTGAAGCTCATATTCATGAACTCGAAGCCTTATGGAATGGCAAAACTCATTTCTCGAGTACCACTATAAATTACACGCTCTCTGGTAAGCGTATTGATGTACAACTACGTGGAGCAATTTTACCGGGTTCTGAAACTACGTTTGACCGTATTTTAATTACCACCGAAGACATTACTCCGTATCAAAATGCACTTCGTCAGGAAGAGAAAAATCGACGCCTAGCAGAATCAATGTTTATCTACTCCCCGACTTCGCTGTGGGTTGAAGATTTTAGCCGTATTAAAAATAGAATTGATCAGCTTAGGCTATTAGGAATTGAAGACTTTAGAACTTTTTTAGATGTACATCCTGAATTTGTTCGCCAATGCATAGAAGACATTTTAATTTTAGACGTCAATCAGTCGACTCTCGATTTATTTAAAGCACCAGATAAAACCACTCTGTTAAAAAATACCCATAAAATTTTTGCCAAAGAGATGGTGGAAACTTTTAGAGAACAGCTGATTGAACTCTGGCAAGGAAATATTCACCACAAGCGTGAAGCCGTTAACTATGCGTTAGATGGCCAAATTAGAAATGTCTTATTGCAATTTACCGTATTCCCCGGTTATGAAGAGACTTGGGGATTGGTACAGGTTGCACTTACAGATATTACTGCACGAAAGAAAGCCGAAAATTATCTAGAATATTTAGGCCAGCATGATGTACTGACCAAACTTTATAACCGAGCTTTTTTTACAGAAGAGCTTAATCGTTTAAATCGCAGTATTATCCGCCCTGTTTCTTCAATTTTTTTAGACATGAACGGCTTAAAGGAAACCAATGATCAACTTGGCCATGATATTGGTGATGGTTTATTACGTCGAGTAGGTAATATTTTAAATCAGGCAATTATGAATACTGCTTATACAGCTTCTCGAATCGGTGGTGACGAATTTGTAATTTTAATGCCTGGTGCAGATGAAGCGAATGTTTTGATGATGCTGCAAACCATTCAGGAGCTTTTTAATATAGATAATCAATATTATTCAAGTCACCCTATTAGTATTGCGATTGGGCACGCCACAACAAAAGAAAATGAACAAGTTGAAGATATGCTAAAACGCGCAGATCATCATATGTATCAAAAGAAAAAAAGTTATTATCAAGAAATTCTTCTACGATAAAAAAACAGGCATATTGCCTGTTTTTTATTTAAATTAGCGCTTACCCATAGAACGACGAGTACCACGCGGTGGCATCCAAGTTCTATCTGCATATTGTTCAGGTTTCGGACGTACTTGGTTGTGTACAGCATCGCCTGCTTGGTTACTTTCATTCGGCATTGGAAATGGCAATTTCACCAAAGCCTTTTTCTGTTTTGGCTGTTGCTCAGTCATGATTCATTCTCGATATTTCGATTGCGGCTTATTATAAAGGATTTTTCTTGTTTCTTTCGAAAAAAGCTTCAATTGAATAAAACCGCAACAAGATCTTTCCTAAATTAAACTTTTTTACATCTAAAAATCCCCACATCCGCAAATTGCTTAATTTTTGCGATAAGATAGTGTGCTTTTTATTTTTAATCCCATAAGAGGAATATTGCCGTGGACGTACGTCTTTCTGATCGTGTCAATGCTATCAAACCGTCCCCTACACTTGCTGTAACTAATAAAGCTGCTGAGCTTAAAGCTGCTGGCAAGAACGTGATTGGTTTGGGTGCTGGCGAGCCAGATTTTGATACCCCTCAACACATCAAAGATGCTGCAATTGAAGCGATTAATAATGGTTTCACCAAATATACGGCTGTAGATGGTACTCCTGGGTTAAAAAAAGCAATTATTGCTAAATTAAAGCGTGATAATAATCTTGATTACCAACCTAACCAGATTTTGGTTTCTTGTGGCGGTAAGCAAAGCTTCTTTAACTTGGCACTAGCATTATTAAACAAGGGTGATGAAGTGATCATCCCTGCGCCATTCTGGGTAAGCTATCCAGATATGGTCATTATTGCTGAAGGTACGCCTGTTATCGTGAAATGTGGCGAAGAGCAACGTTTCAAAATTACACCTGAACAATTAGAAGCAGCGATTACTCCTAACACTCGTTTAGTGGTATTAAACAGCCCATCTAACCCGACAGGTATGATTTACAGCAAAGCTGAATTAGAAGCTTTAGCTGAAGTTTTACGTCGTCATCCACAAGTATTTGTTGCATCTGACGACATGTATGAACCAATTCGTTGGGAAGATGAGTTCTACAACATTGCAACTGTTGCACCTGATTTATATGACCGCACGATTGTTTTAAATGGTGTTTCTAAAGCATATGCAATGACAGGTTGGCGTATTGGCTATGCAGCCGGCCCAGCAAAAATCATTGGTGCAATGAAAAAAATCCAGTCTCAATCAACTTCTAACCCGACTTCAATTTCGCAAGTTGCTGCTGAAGCTGCGTTGAATGGTCCACAAGATGTTTTAAAACCAATGATTGAAGCGTTTAAACGTCGTCATGACTTAGTGGTTAATGGCTTAAACGACATCAAAGGGATTTCTTGCTTACCTGCTGATGGTGCTTTCTACGCGTATGCAAACATTCGCCCTCTTATTCGTGCAAAAGGCTTAAAGTCTTGCACAGAATTCTCTGAGTGGTTACTTGAAGAAACTGGCGTAGCAGTCGTTCCTGGTGATGCATTTGGTTTAGGCGGTTTCATGCGTATTTCATATGCAACAGCTGACGAAGTACTTGTTGATGCGTTAGCACGTATCAAAAAAGCTGCTGAATCAATCGAAGGTGTTGATGCTGCGATTGCATCTATCGAAGCTGAAAAAGCTGCTAAATAATTTGAAAATATAAAAAAGGCCTCAAAATTGAGGCCTTTTTATAATTAAAATTATTCTAAATTAAATAAAGCTGACACCTCAGCCTCAGTCAGTTTTTTTGTATCATTCTGAAAATTATAAAAATCAGGTTTTGAATCAATAAAAATTTCCATATCTAATTTCAAGTCTTTTACTGGTTCATTTAAAGAAAACACATTGATATTGCAGTAACTTTGATCTTTTGTTCTCCAAAAAATTGTTGTTCCACAAGCATTACAAAAGCCTCTTTCCCCCCATTCAGAAGAGTTAAATACACTAAGATGCTTTTGCTGAATAAACTTTAAACTACCTTTAACTACATCAACTGTCATAATGACACCACTGGTTTGTCTACGACACATCGAGCAATGGCAAACATGTACATCATGATTTTTTAACTCAACTTCGAAAGTTGTTTCACCACATAAACACTGTCCGTTCATTATTATTTTCCACAAAAAGTTTATATTTTTAGGGTTATAAAATATTCTGCTCAACCAAATTTTACAAGTTTATAAACTATAAGTGATCTATCTTTCTATTCACTCCAACTTGACAATAATTAATTTAACGCCTAATTTAACATCAAGTTCCATTTTAGAACTTTAATAACTGAAGGACTCAAAAAATGAAAAATCCTATGGAAATGACAGGCCTCGAATTTTTACAAGCCATGATTGAAGGTCATATTCCACCTGCCAGTATTAGCAAAACTATTCCGATGCAACCTACTGAGATTTCAGAAGGATCTGTAACTTTCAAAGCACAAGCAGATCATAATCACCTAAATCCTTTAGGTGGTGTACATGGTGGTTTTGCTGCAACTGTTCTAGATTCAGTGACTGGCTGTGCTGTACATACAATGCTACCTGCTGGTGTGGGTTATGGAACCATAGATCTTAATGTGAAAATGTGCCGCCCTCTTCCACAAAATCAGGTTTTAATTGCCACAGGTAAAGTGATCAATTTAAGTAAAAATTTAGGTATTTCCGAAGGAAAAATTACTGATGAAGAAGGCAAACTTTATGCTTATGCAACAGCAACCTGCATGATTATTCGACCATAAAAACCAAGGCAGCTTTAAACGGCTGCCTTTTTTATTAAGTAAGGAATATCTGGGCGGTCACAAGTTTTCGCAACCACATAAGGTGCCCAAATATTCTTAAGTTGAAGCTCTATCACTTCATGATGCTGAGTAGACCAGGCTAAAACTTTATTTTTACCTAGGAATAATTCCCCTTCGAGCTGGAAAATATAGAGAGGTTTAGATTGATCTAATACCTTGGAACACTTTAAAACTTTCAACGAAGTATGCACATCCCATTTTGAACTAAACCAGAGTTGTAGTAAGTCACCTAAATACAAATCTTGTTTTTTAAATGGAAAAGCATCGATCCATGCATCTTCTACAGGTGTGTAATAAGATTCTGGTTGATTTAAAATATTGAGATAATTGCGTTGATAAAAATCAAAATTAGAAAAAATAGAAGCAACAGTAAGTGTTTTCATACTTATCTCCGATTTAGCCATTTTAGTGCTGGCAAGTTGGTTTAAATCCACACTGTTTGGATTACTCCAAACGCTTGTTCTTTTCTGAATCTAGCAATTGAATTTTCAAAGTGCAAGTAATTTATGATCTCACCTTTCAACTGGTCAAATAAAAAGCATACAACACAAAAATGAATGAAACATGACGATTTTTACTTGACCCTTGTCAAAATCTCCTTATAATCGCATGCAGATTCTCCCATAGCTCAGTCGGTAGAGCGACGGACTGTTAATCCGCAGGTCCCTGGTTCGAGCCCAGGTGGGAGAGCCAAATACTAAAAAGCCCGCAGCATTAAAGCGGGCTTTTTTATTGCTCTCTATTAAAGTATACCTATAAAAAAATCCCCTACTGCCTGTAGAGGATTTGCTTTTCATAATTCGAATATTTACCAGATCAAATCATCAGTTCTAAACTTAGGTAGACCTTCTACGCTTAGATCTTTTTAAAATTACATTATTCCACTTCTACAACTTTTAAAGGGTTAAAAGTCTGAGTCGTTGGCATCATTTCTATACGGTTAATATTAATATGCGGTGGTTGTGATGCGATCCATGCTACTGTATTTGCAATATCTTCCGGCAAAATTGGATTTTTCTTATCGTATAGACTGTTAGCTTTCTCCTGATCTCCCTTAAAACGTACAAGAGAAAATTCGGTACCACCACACAACCCTGGCTCAATATTCGTTACTCGCACGCCAGTACCAGCCAAATCTGCACGTAGATTTAAACTAAACTGCTCTACAAAAGCTTTTGTTGCCCCATATACATTACCACCTGGATATGGGTATGTACCTGCAATTGAACCCATATTAATGATTAAGCCTGATTTCTTCTTTACCATACTTGGTAAAATTAATCGGGTAACCGTAACAAGGCCTTTAACATTGGTATCAATCATGGTGTACCAATCATCTAAATCCGCTTTATCTGCTGGCTCTAGACCCAATGCCAAGCCTGCATTATTCACTAATAAATCAATTTGATCGATTTGAAATTCATTTGGTAATTCTTTAAATAACTTATTTATATTTTCTGCCGTATCAGTCATATCAAATACGAGTGGGTAGAAATTTTCGCCAAGCTGTTTTTGTAGTTCTTCTAATTTTTCTGCGCGTCTTCCACATCCAATAACTTTATAGCCTGACTCAATCAGTTTTTTTGAAATACTATAACCAAAACCTGCTGATGCGCCTGTAACTAATGCTAACATTCTTATATCCTTAGAAATAATCAACTGTTTCAGTTGAACTCATGATGAACATATCAGCCTTTATATTTACACAATATTTATTATTAGCCTAAAAAAATAAAAGTTTTTTTAAAAATTTTAAGAGAAATTTAAATCTGTAAAAAATATATTTATTAAATAATGATATGCATTAAAAAACTAAAAAATGGTCCTTACTTAACCTTAAATATCGGCTCAAACTATTTAGAAGTTAGAGCTACTTAATAAAAAAGTTTACCATGAAAGGTAAACTTTTTAACTTGAGGTATCCAAGCTTATGCAGGGATACCACTATGAAAACGGAAAGTATCATCTGGAGTCAAAATCAGATTCTTTTCAACTTCACGGATATGTTCAATACGCTGTTGAATATCTTCTTCAGGATCTTTCATTTTGGCAGTTTTTGCGACGTCAAGCGCTAGTGCTAAATAGTCTTCAAAATGACGAGATTCTGACTTAAGCAAGTAACGGTAATAGCGTCCTAACTCATCATCAACACGCGGAGCAAGCGCATAAAAGCGTTCACATGAACGTGCTTCTACAAAAGCCCCAATCACGAGTACATCAATTAGAGCTTCTGGTTCATATGTGCGGATTTCTTTTCGTAAGCCACCTGCATAGCGTCCAGCACTTAAACCTTTCCACTCTTGCCCACGTTTCGTCATAAATTCTAGAACTTGTTCATAGTGAAGCATTTCTTCACGTACAAGCTGGGCAAGCTTAACTTGTAGGTCCGTGAAAAAGCTATAGCGGAACATCAAGTTCATGGCTGTACCCGCTGCCTTTTTCTCACAGTTAGCATGATCTTGCATCAAGATGTCTAAATTATTAACAGCCTCATCCAACCATTCTTTTGGGGTTTGGCACCCTAAAAATGCTAATACAGGCTGCATTAATTCATCGTAATTGATACTCGACATTACTACTTATCCTGCTGCCTGAATCGCTGTTTTCATGTCTTTCACCGCCTGTACTAGTCCAACAAAAACACTTTCCGCAATAATTGAGTGACCAATATTTAACTCATGAATTTGTGGAATTGCCGCAATTGGAGCAATATTTTTCAGATTCAAACCGTGACCAGCATTTACAACCAAACCTTTTGAAGCTGCGTATTCTACACCTTTTACGATGCGAGCAAGTTCTTCTTGTTGCTCTTGCTCTGTTGTTGCATCTGCATACGCCCCAGTATGTAATTCAATAGTAGGCGCTCCACAAGCAATTGCTGCATCAATTTGAGCAAAATCAGCATCAATAAAGAGTGAAACATCACAACCAATGGCAGCTAAAGCTTGAGTTGCAGCTTTAACTTTTTCAAAGTTACCTACTACATCTAAACCGCCTTCTGTTGTAACTTCTTGGCGTCGTTCTGGTACAAAACACACATGTTGTGGTTGAATTTCTTTCGCAAACTCAACCATTTCATCAGTTACGGCCATTTCAAGATTCATACGTGTTTTCAATAATGGACGCATACGGCGCACGTCATCATCTTGAATATGTCTGCGATCTTCACGCAAATGCAAAGTAATCCCCTCTGCACCCGCTTGTTCACAAATAAGAGCAGCTTCTACAGGGTCTGGGTAAGCAGTACCGCGCGCCTGTCTTAAAGTAGCAACATGGTCTATGTTTACACCAAGCAATGCAGCCATAAAAAAATCCTAATTACGATTGAGTTTGAGTATTTTGAATCCACAATTGTCGACTTTTTAGGGGACGGTCACCTAAAAGCGATGTAATCATTTGACGGTATAGTTTACCTAATAATTGCAATTGTTCGTGAGAAAAATCCTGTCCCTGCTCATAATCCAGCATGGATAAAATTGCTTTTCCTGACAAAGATGAGCGACTTGCCTGAACAATGGGGGCAAAGCCTTCAGTCACTTGAAACTGATAAAACTGTTGAGGCAAAATTTCTTTTTGTGAGCTATCAATTGAAAAATCAATCGCATAGCCTAGCTCTGCAAGCAAGATATGGTCAAATTGTCTCAAAATCTGTCTAAGAAATAAATCCGGATTTTCATGAGAAGACAGCTGCTGGAGTTGAAGCAGCGTTAACTGGTATTGTTCAAAAGTTTGTGGCATTGCCTCTTCTAGTGGGCAAAGTCTAAGAACAATTTCGTTTAAATAGAACCCTGCAAAAAAAGCATCGCCAAAAAAGAAAACCGGCTGATTTAGTATTTCCAGCTTTGTAAAATTTTTGAGCTCACTTTTGCCTGTGGCTTGCAACCGGATTGGCTGATATTGAGGAGGCGGAGTCTGTCTTAAAATACCATCAACCCGCCCATATTCTTGAGTGAAGAGATGCACAATATGGCTTTTTTCACGGTATTTACGATGGTGAATCATATATCCATGTAGGACTTCATTGCGCATCATAAAAAGAAACTATTCCTCAGATTCTTTTTCTTTTTTATCGTCATCATCACCATCAGGAATTACAGCCCCTACAACAGCAGCTGTACCCTTCACTACACCTTTAGTCGTTTTATAAGCAATACCTACTGGTACGGTTACAAGCTTATATACACAACCTTGCAACATCGATGTACATCCAACGATAATCAATATTGATGTAATTGCTTTCATACCAGTATTCCCTACTTTTTAGATATCACTATATCCTAAACTTTTTAAAGCACGTTCATCATCAGACCAACCGCCTTTGACCTTAACCCATAAGGTAAGCATGATCTTTTGTTCGAACATTTTTTCCATGTCTTTACGTGCATCCATGCCAATTGTTTTAAGCTTGGCACCTTTTTCACCAATTACAATCGCTTTTTGACCAGGACGATCCACAAAAATAGTGGCATCAATATAGGTACATGCTGGTTTTAAACGACCAGTTTTTTCATTAACAGTTGCTTCTTCCGTTTTGAAAGATTCAATTTGTACTGTTAAATCATAAGGTAGCTCTTCACCCAACTGACGCATGATTTTTTCACGGATGATTTCACTTGCCAAGAAGCGCTCTGAACGGTCCGTAATTTGATCGAATGAATACAAAGGTGGCTGATAAGGAAGATATTTTTCGATCGTTTCACTTAAGTGCTCTAAGTTTGCTCCACGGAGTGCAGAAACAGGAACAATCTCAGCAAAATTCATAAGTTTGGCACGTTCTTGAATTAAAGGGAGAATCTCTCTCTTATCTCCAAAAGTATCAGCTTTATTAATCACCAAAATAACTGGCATATCAGCATTCTTGAGTTTCTCAAGAACTAAATCGTCATTTTGTGTCCACTTGTGGGCATCAATAACAAATAAGACTAAATTCACGTCACGTAACGCAGAATGCGCAGCACGGTTCATCATTTTATTGATTGCACGTACTTCTTTCTTATGCATACCTGGGGTATCGACATAAACCGCTTGCATTTTTTCACGCGAATCAATCCCAATAATTTTATGGCGTGTCGTTTGAGGTTTACGTGAAGTAATAGAGAGTTTTTGGCCCAATAAATGGTTCATGAGGGTAGATTTACCCACATTTGGACGTCCTACAATCGCCACAAATCCGCTCTTAAAATCCGAAGGAATTGTAACGCCTTTGGAACTAAAAAATTGATCAATCAGATTGTTTGGATCTTGGTTTTCGTTTGAATCTGGATTGATTTGATCAGAATGCATCGACATGCAGGTTATTGCTCCAATAACTTTAAAATTTCCGCCGCTGCTGCCTGCTCGGCAAAACGACGACTTGACCCCTCACCATGAATTTTTGATAAACCATCTACCAAACATTCGACTTTAAAGTGCTGATGAGGCGCATCACCCTGAATATCTACAACCTCGTAAACAGGGAGAGGTTTTTTACGTGCTTGTAGATACTCTTGTAAACGTGATTTTGGATCCTTGAGTTGATCTGTTGGCTCAATATGATCTAAATAAGGCGTATACCATTTTAACACAATATCTTTAAGTAGGTTCAGATCACTACTATCAAGATAAATTGCACCAATAATGGCCTCCACTGTGTCAGCCAATATTGACTCACGATGATGACCACCAGATTTCAACTCGCCTGTGCTTAATATTAAACACCGACTAAGTTGCAAATCGGTTGCAATTTTACCTAATGCTTCCTGACGTACTAAAGTCGCGCGCATACGCGTTAAGCGCCCTTCATTTTCATGAGGGTACGCATGGTATAAATAATTGGCGATAATCATCCCCAACAGTGAATCGCCCAAAAATTCCAGACGTTCGTAGTTATACTTATGACTCACCGAACGATGAGTCAAAGCCAACTGTAGCAATTCAGGCTGCTTAAATTGATAACCGATTCGACTGAGTAAGCGAGGATCACTTAGCTTGAACTGATGTTTTGTCAAAACTCTTCTCAAATGTTAAAACTAAATCAATATTCAGTAAGAAAGGCTTTCTTACCTCATATTTCTTTTTGACTGTTAGACTTGGCTGGTTAAACACTTCAGCAATCTCTTTAAAATGCAGATCACGAATGTTGTTCATTTCCAGTCGTTGGTCCATCTGTGTCATAAACTTTTGGGGTGTGATATCAGCCGAGCTTTGTTGCATAAGCTCTGTAATCTGATTATTAATCACACGATCATCCCAATATGCTGGCCAAACTGCAAGTACGGCTTTCACCGCAATTGCAAATATGACCACCCCAAATAAAATTGCTAAATACGAAGTACCCTGTTGTGCCTTACGCATTTTTGTTTTCCTAATGGTTGTTTTTAATCTATTTTCCCATTTCGGTTAAAGCTTGGCAGGTGGAAACCAGGTTCTTTATGCATCCAGACATAGAAAGCTCGGCCTGTTAAATTTTCTTCAGGTACGAAGCCCCAGAAACGACTGTCAGCACTTTGATCACGGTTATCCCCCATTGCAAAGTAATGTCCTTTCGGAACTGTTACTTCCCAATATAAACCGTCTTGGTTTGCATATTTACCATTATCAACATAGTTGATAAATGGCGCCTGACGCGCAACATTTACGCCTTCAAGCTCACGCATCGTAAAGGTATGATCACCAATTGTTTCTTTATGATAAATAGAAGTTGGTGTATCTAAAGCATCTTTTTCGCGACTAAACTGTGTTGGTACTTTAGGAATTTTTTGACCATTAATAATCAATTGTCCATGATCATAAACAATATGGTCACCAGGTAAGCCAATTACACGTTTAATATAACTAATAGTAGGTTGTGGTGGATAACGAAAAACGATGACATCACCACGTTTCGGTTCACCGATATCAATCACTTTTTTATTGACGATAGGTAAACGGACACCATAGTCAAATTTATTAACTAAAATAAAATCGCCAGTCTCTAAGGTCGGAACCATAGAGTCTGATGGAATATTAAATGGTTCATAAAGAAATGAGCGAAGTACAAGCACAACAGCTAAAACCGGCCAAAAGTCATAGGCCCATGTAATAACAAAATTTTCGTTCTCTCGCCCTTTATTTGCACGCTGTTTAAAAACAAGCTTATCTAGCAACCACACTGCAAATAAAATCAGCGTAACAGGAACAAGAATTAAATTAAAATCAAAATCCACAGGACCTCACTCGCAGCTTAGCTGCTTGCCTTGCGGCTGGGAGAAGATAAGTTCATCCCAGCCTTTTCTCTTATCTTTCTACTTTCAAAACAGCTAAGAACGCTTCTTGTGGGATTTCTACACTACCCACTTGTTTCATACGTTTCTTACCTTCTTTTTGTTTCGCAAGTAGTTTCTTCTTACGAGACACGTCACCGCCATAACATTTTGCTAAAACGTTTTTACGCATCGCCTTCACGGTCGAACGAGCAATAATTTGTGCACCAATAGCAGCCTGAATTGCGACATCGAACATTTGACGTGGAATCAAATCTTTCATTTTCTCAACTAAAGCAATACCACGATGACGAGCATCATTACGGTGACAAATCATTGCAAGCGCATCGACCTTCTCACCATTAATTAACACGTCAACCTTAACTAAAGATGAACTCTCAAAACGAATAAAGTTATAGTCAAGTGAAGCAAAACCACGTGAACATGATTTAAGCTTATCAAAGAAGTCCATAACCACTTCAGCCATAGGAATTTCAAAAGTAATTGAAACTTGATTACCTAAGAATTTCATGTCTTTTTGTACACCACGGCGCTCAATACATAGGGTCATGACGTTACCTAAGTACTCTTGCGGTACAAGAATATGACACTCTGCAATTGGCTCACGCAAATCTTCAACAACAGAACCATCCGGCATTTTAGATGGACTATCAATATAGATCGTATCGCCTTTTTTAGTGACAGCTTCATACACTACCGTTGGCGCTGAGCTGATCAAATCAAGGTCATACTCGCGCTCTAAACGCTCTTGTACGATTTCCATGTGCAACATGCCCAAGAAACCACAACGGAAACCAAAACCAAGCGCATCTGAACTCTCAGGTTCAAAGAATAAAGCCGAGTCATTGATCTGTAGTTTTTGTAGGGCTTCGCGGAATGGTTCAAAATCGCTTGCATCAATTGGGAAAAGACCTGCGTAAACCTGAGGTTTAACCTTTTTAAAACCAGGAAGTGAAGCTACTTCAGGGGTTGTTGAAAGCGTGATGGTATCACCTACCGGCGCACCAAAAATATCTTTAATACCCGCGATAACAAAGCCTACTTCACCAGCTTCAAGCACGCCAGTTTCAGTATGTTTAGGGTTGAATACACCTACCGATGTAACAATATGAGTCTGACCAGTAGATTTAACCAACATTTTGTCGCCCTTGCGGATACGACCATCTTTAATACGAACTAAAGAGACAACACCTAAATAGTTATCAAACCATGAGTCAATGATTAATGCCTGTAAAGGAGCCTCACGGTCACCTGTAGGAGCAGGAATAACATCAACTAATGTTTCTAAAACACCTTCAACGCCTAAGCCTGTTTTTGCAGAACATGTAGGTGCATTGGTTGCTTCAATACCGATAATTTCTTCAATTTCGTGAATAACGCGCTCAGGCTCTGCTTGCGGTAAATCAATTTTATTTAAAATTGGAAGAACTTCGAGACCTTGCTCAATAGCGGTATAACAGTTTGCAACTGATTGTGCTTCTACACCTTGTGCAGCATCAACAACCAATAACGCACCTTCACAAGCAGCTAATGAACGAGATACTTCATAAGAGAAATCAACGTGTCCCGGAGTATCAATAAAGTTAAGCTGATATTCCTGCCCGTTTGGATGAGTATAGTACAACGTCACCGAAGCAGCTTTAATGGTAATCCCACGTTCACGCTCGAGCTCCATTGAGTCCAAGACCTGAGCTTGCATCTCACGATCTTGCAGGCCACCACACATCTGAATAAAACGGTCAGCCAAAGTAGACTTACCATGATCAATATGAGCGATAATCGAGAAATTTCGGATATTTTTGATATCAACGGATTTTTTAGCTTGCGCCATGGGCTACCTTGAGAAAATATAAAGTGCTATGTAGCTTGTTTTAATACATAGCCAAAGCGGTTTAACAAATTGCGAGAGATTATAGCAGATGGATATTTTAAAGTATCCAAAATTCATGAGCTTTGTACTTATGTTTTAAAAAATGATAATTCAAAGTACAAGTAATGCTTCTGATTATCAGGCATATGAAACGGTGAAATCTAAAGGATTTATACTTGAATCAAGAGGTTTATAAGCCTGTGTAAAAGTCGGCGACATACGTTTGGGTCGACCTGAAGCGATTTCAATACATGCCCATTTGGTATTTCCGACGAACAAAATTGCCTGATCAGAAGGACGGAAAAAGACATACTGACGAAATGAATACAGAGCATTAATATCATCTAGCCATGTCCGCAGTACAATTTCTTCACCTTCAAACGCAGCTTTACGGTATTGCACATGGTGTTCAACCGCAACCATTGCATGTTTTAGCTCTAGATATTTGGTTACCCCTACCCCTAATGTTTCCACATGAGCAGCAGCGACGTCTTGCATCCACTGGACATACATTACATTGTTAACATGCCCTAAAGCATCAATATGCTGTGGCTGAACCTGAATATGTAAATCGAAAATACTGCTCACAAAACACCCACTTTAATCATTAAATCCAAAGCTAAAATTTAATTAGCTAGATCGAACATTATGCCGAATACAAATAATAAAAAACCACCCATTTTCAGGGTGGTTCATTTTTATAATATTTTACTGAATACGTAAACCAAGCATTGCTCGTTGTCCTTGACGAATAATCCCAACTCGCGCAACTGTATTTTTCGGCAAATTCGAAACAACTTTTGCAAAATCCTGACTGTTCAAAATCTGAGTATTATTAACCTGAATAATCACATCGCCAGGAATGATATTTGACAATGATGCTAATCCACCACGGCGGACATCTTGTACATAAATACCACCTTTTATACCTAAAGCATTTTTCTCTGGCACAGCGAGATCACGAATACTCATTCCCAATACTGGACCTTTAGAAGCAGAGGCTTGATTACCGGTAGCAGGTGTTTCATCAGGTGCAGTTGCTAGTGTTGCCGAGATATTTCGGGTTTTATCATCGCGTAAAACTTCAAACTGAACAGTTTGGTTTGGTTGTACTTTATTTAATGCATAAAGCAAATCACTAGTACGCAGTACAGAAGCACCATTTAATTTTAGAATAACATCGCCAGCCCTAAGCCCTGCTTTTTGTGCAGGTGAATTTGGAGAAACCTGAGTAATCAGAGCACCTTCCGGTTTAGGTAATTTATAGGCATCTGCAAGGTTACGGTCAATATCTTGCATCATAACGCCTAGGTAGGAACGAGTCACTTTCCCTTTCGTTTTAAGCTGTTCAGCTACATCCATCGCAACATCAATTGGAATAGAGAAAGATAAGCCCATATACCCCCCCGTACCACTAAAGATACGTGAGTTCACGCCGACAACTTCACCATTTTGGTTAAACAATGGACCACCTGAGTTACCAGGGTTCAACGCCACATCGGTTTGAATAAATGGTACAGAGGTTTCACCGCTCATGTTACGTGATTTAGCGCTGACAATACCTGCCGAAGCTGAATAATCAAAACCAAATGGTGAACCAATTGCTAAAACCGGCTCTCCTACACGTAAACGGTCAACATTTCCTACGCGTAAAGCAGGATAGTTAGTTCCGTTTACCTTTAATAATGCAACGTCTGTCCGCTCATCACTACCGACCACTGTTGCATCAATTTCACGACGGTCATTTAAAGTAATACTGATGCGGGAAGCATTTTCAATTACATGGTGGTTCGTAAGTAAATAACCATCTTTACTAATAAAGAACGCGCTACCATATGCAGTTTTCTCTTGAGGACCTTGTTGCTGTGGAATGATGACCTGATTACCAAAGAAACGTTTTAAAATTTCAGGAACTTGCTGTTGTAACAGTTCATCCTGAGTCATTTTTTTTACAACGTTTACACTCACCACAGCCGGACTAACTTGTTCAACGAGGTTTGAAAAATCAACAGCAGCATTTGCTTGAACAGCAGCAACTGTAAATACCGCTGCATACATTCCTTGTTGTAAATAGCGAGATTTCATTCGGTGCTCACCCACAATTGGTCTACGAGAATAAGAATAAAACTTTTGTATCACAATGCTTTGGAATTGTGCGTAACAATATGTTTATTTGTAAGGCATCCTCATCACGTTTATTTTACACATTGCAATTTTTTAAGCTAATTGCAATTTTTCTGTGACTTAGAGCGCTTAAGCTCTTGCCTTTTTAGGTAAAAAGGGGTGTCATTAGCGGACGTTTTAAATTGATGCGAATGGACATGCCTAATCAACAGACAATTCACCACTTTGACGTGATTATTGTGGGCAGTGGCGGTGCTGGTTTAAGTCTGGCTTTATCGTTACCAAGTCATTTTAATATTGCAGTTTTAGCTAAAGCTGCTTTAACTGAAGCAAGTACCTTCTATGCACAAGGTGGTGTTGCTGCAGTACTTGATGAAACTGACTCTATTCAACAACACATTAATGACACTATGATTGCAGGTGCTCATTTATGTGAAATGGATGCAGTCCAGCATACTGTAGAAGGCGGCCGTCCTTCTGTTGATTTCCTTTTAAAGCAAGGTGTGCAGTTTACCTTAGATGAAGATGAACAGCTTCATTTGACTCGTGAAGGTGGCCATTCGCAGCGCCGTATTATTCATTCTGCTGATGCAACTGGCAAAGCTATTTCAACCACTTTGGTTGAACGCGCCAAAGAACGTAAAAACATCACTATTTTTGAAAACTATATTGCGATTGATTTAATCACGTCGCATAAGTTAGGTCATACAGAGCAGGCAAATCGTGCTATTGGTTTGTATGCACTAGATGAAAGTACTGAAAAAGTTCATACCTTCCTTGCCCCATTTACCGCACTTGCTTGCGGCGGCGCAATGAAAGCTTACCTTTATACATCTAATCCGGATATTGCTACTGGTGACGGTATTGCGATGGCATACCGTGCAGGTTGCCGTGTTGCCAATATGGAATTTAACCAGTTCCATCCAACCTGCCTTTACCACCCGCAAGCACGCTCTTTCTTAATTACTGAAGCCATGCGTGGTGAAGGTGCTTACTTACGTTTACCAGATGGCGAACGTTTTATGCTACGTTTTGACGATCGTGCAGAGTTGGCTCCTCGCGATATTGTGGCACGTACCATTGACCATGAAATTAAACGTCTCGGTATTCGCCATGTGTGGTTAGACATTACACACAAATCACCGGATTTTATTAAAGAGCACTTCCCTACACTTTATGCACGATTGCTTGAGCTAGGTATCGACATCACTAAAGATATGATTCCAGTGGTGCCGGCTGCACACTATACCTGTGGTGGTGTTGTGGTTGACTCAAATAGCCAGACTGATATTGAAGGTCTATATGCAATTGGTGAAACCTCTTATACGGGTTTACATGGTGCAAACCGTATGGCGAGCAACTCATTACTTGAATGCTTCGTTTATGGCATGAGTGCAGCAAAAGATATCGAAAGTAAGTTTGATAAAAACTTCAAATTACCGGAAGTACCCACTTGGGACGATTCTCAAGTAACCAATCCAGATGAAGATGTCGTGATTTTACAAAACTGGGATGAGTTACGCTCGACCATGTGGAACTACGTTGGTATTGTAAGAACCACAAAACGTTTAGAACGTGCTTTACACCGTATTGAGATGTTAAAGCGCGAAATTACTGAATATTATCAAGATTATCGTGTCAGCAAAAACCTGATTGAATTGCGTAATCTTGTACTTGTTTCCGAAATGATTGTTCGTTGTGCTATGCACCGTAAAGAATCACGTGGCTTACATTACACACTTGATTATCCGGAAACTTCGAGTGAGATTCGTAAAACGGTTCTGACGCCTCCAAACTTTGCAGTAGAGCAACCTTTGGTGAATACGAGTGTATAAATAGTTTTTTATAAAAAAGCACGGTTCATGCCGTGCTTTTTTATTACTTAAGATTTATGGTCTAGGAGGAATTGAGTAAGTCGCGGTCACATGTGCCACGGGTTCCTCTTGCCCTACTGAATAAATCCAGACCTCACCTACGACTAAGCTCTTTCCTACTTTCATGAGCTTACATTCACTGCGTAAGTCTTGATCACCTGCGGGTTTTCTCAGGAAATTAATATTAAAATTGGTGGTTACAGCTAAACCAATAATTCCAATTTCACCGAGTATTGCAATATATAAAGCAAAGTCTGCCAAAGTCATCATAGTCGGGCCAGATATAGTACCACCCGGACGTTGATGTCTTTGGTCAACGTGATAATAAACAACGGCAGCTTTAGAAGTCACTGATTCAATCGTGCAATGTTCCAAACTTTGTGGGAATTCCTTTTCAAGAAATGCCACAATTTCTTCTTTTGAGCTTTTCATCCTTGTTATTCTTCAATTTTAGACAGTAATTAAAATAGCATAAGATACTGCCCAATATTTTCTATGACGTTTAAAACCAGATTTCTTGTCATTTTTCACCACTCCCCAAAAATATGAGAGTGGCTAATCCCATAGCTTATGCTAAATATTGCAAAGCTTGCTCGAATACCTGATCAGGACTTTGGGTAGCATCTAAACGTTTAATACGCTCAGGCTCAGCTTTCCATAAGGTTTCATATCCTTCACGAACCTTGGTAAAGAAGCTTAACTTTTCCTGTTCAAAACGGTCTAAAGCTCCGCGTTCACGTGCACGGTTCATACCGAGTTCAATCGGCGCATCTAACCAAAAAGTCACTTCTGGCATGCGTGAAACGAAGTTCTGGTTTAAAAGCTGTAATTTGTCTTGGCTTAAACCACGACCGGAACATTGATAAGCAAAACTCGCATCGGTAAAACGGTCACTTAATACAATTTTATTAGACTCTAATGCTGGCAAAATAACTTGTTGTAAGTGTTGAGCTCGTGCCGCATAAATTAAGAGCAACTCAGTATCATGACTCATATTTTCATCATGATTCACTGCCAAAAGCATAGAACGGATTTGTTCTGCGAGCGGTGTTCCACCCGGCTCTCGAGTTAAAACAACTTGTTTGCCTTGTTCTTCAAAATGCTGATGAATTTTTCGAATGAGTGTAGTTTTTCCTACCCCTTCCGTGCCTTCAAAGCTAATAAACATCTCTTTTCCTTATTTCTTCGATCTCAACACGGATAAATACTCTTGCACTGCTTGGTTATGTGCTTGCAAGTCTGCCGTAAATTTATGTCCACCATTACCAGTCGCTACAAAATAGATGTTATTTGAATCATCTGGATGTAACGCAGCCTCAATGGCTTTTTGGCTTGGCAGCGCAATTGGAGTTGGCGGTAACCCATTAATTGTATAGGTATTATATGGTGTTGGTGTACGTAAGTCTTCGCGAGTAATGTTACCCTTATAGTTTGCACCCATACCATAAATTACGGTTGGATCAGTCTGTAAACGCATACCGAGTTTTAAACGGCGCACGAAAACCCCTGAAACTTGTGTAAGTTCGCTATCGAGGCTCGTTTCTTTTTCAACAATAGAAGCCATGATTAAAGCTTCATACTTATCTTTATAAGGTAAATTCGGTGCCCGCTTTGCCCAAGCCGCATCTAAGGCTTTCATTTGACGATGGTATAAATCAGTCAGGATTTTCTTATCGGTCTCACCTTTAGCAAAGAAATAAGTGTTGGGTGCAAACAGACCTTCAGGATGATGATAAGGAATACCTAAAGCCTTCATAAGCTGGTCATCTGGTAAATCCAATATCGTATTTTTTACATTTTTATCGTTTTTTAGTGCTGTAATCAGCTGCTTAAAAGTTGTTCCTTCAATCACTAGAACACGGTTCATCTGGGCATTATCAGCATCAGATAACATTTCTAATACTTGTCTTACGCTCATTCCCTGCTCTATCTCATATACACCAGCTTTCATACTGTCATGAATCATAAACTTTTGATAAAGCTTAAGTACAATTGGGAAATGGATTTTATTTTCTTTGGCTAAGCGATCAATAAAACCAGAATAGGTCTCACCTGATGTGATCGATAGCATCTGCTTTTTCCCTTCAATAGGATAAGCTTTAAATAAACTTGACCATAAAATAGCAAAAATAGAAATTAAAACGATAAAACAGCCAATCAGCACTAACTTTTTTGGAAAATTAGATGCTGTTTTCTTGCCCTTTTTTTTAGCATTTTTTGCTTTCGCATTCACAGGTGGCTTCGGCATATTAATGAATCTGATTCAAGTTAAGAGTATGAAATAAATTTAGGCACGCCTGTGACTCTAGAATTTGTTCACTGATTTGAGTAACTACTCGCATTGGATGTAAAGCATTACAAAAGAATAGACTCTGTATTTGTGGTACTTCATCTAGCTCAATTATTCTGACTTCACAGGCAATTCCGTAGTGCTGCATACGCGCCAAAATTTCTGCACGCATCACACCGTGGACGCCATTATAGCGAAGTTCCGGAGTAATCCATCTATCATTTAAACGAATAAAACAATTACTGCTTACCCCTTCAACAATATAACCTTGTACATCAGTTACTAAAGCTTCAACCCAGCCTTGTTGATCTGCTTCTTTTTTTAGCAATACCTGCTCAAGACGGTTTAAGGATTTAAGCCCAACTAAACTCGGCATGGTTAAACCTAAAGCCTGATTTAAAACACCACACTGTATAAAATCTGGCTGGAACTGCTCCAATGCTTTTGGATAAAACCAGATATAAATATCTGCCGCATGCTTTGGCAAACTATAGCCACGATCACCTTCACCACGGCTAATCACAATTTTTAAAGTCCCGTTGAGCACGAGATTCTGATTTTGTAGATGCTGCAAACTTTGTTCGATTAACTCAAAATCTGCAACCAAAGATAATTTTTGGCAAGCAAGTTTTAGACGTTCCCAGTGCCGTGCTTTAAGCTCAATCTTATTTTGAAAAACACGAATTGTGGTAAAGCAGCCATCCCCATAATGAAATGCCCGGTCCAATAAAGGAATGGTCTCTACAGGTTGTCCATTTTTAAAACACCACATGCTCAATCCGTCCTTTATTTAAAACTACCCAACAATACAACACCTTTCATTTAATTAATAAATGACTGATTTTAAAAAATTATACCGATTTAAGAGAAACTTTTGAAACTTGTTATATATCAAGATTTAAGAATAACTTATCCATTTTTATTATTTCTATATTTTTCATATTAAATTCGTTTTTTATTATTTTTTTAGAATAAAGACTAGCGCTATTCTGCGTTCATGTTTTGAACATTTCGTATTTTTTGAGGGGTTATCTCATGCGTTTTTCTCAGTTAAAAGTCGGGGTTATTGCTGCATTACTTTCTGTTTCATCGTTTGCAGCTCAAGAATTCTTAAACGTTTCTTACGATCCAACTCGCGAGTTATATACAGATTTCAACAAACAGTTCGGTACTTACTGGAAACAGCGTACCGGTCAAGATATTGAGTTTAAACAGTCACACGGTGGTTCTGGTAAACAGGCCCGCGCTGTAATCGACGGCTTAAATGCAGATGTTGTGACATTAGCACTTGCTGCTGATATTGATGAAATTGCTGAAAAAGCAAAATTGCTTCCAACAGACTGGCAGAAAAAGTTACCGCAAAACTCTACTCCGTACACATCAACTATCGTGTTTTTAGTTCGTAAGGGTAACCCTAAACAAATTAAAGATTGGGGTGACTTAATCAAGCCAGGCGTGGAAATTATTACGCCAAACCCGAAAACTTCTGGTGGTGCACGTTGGAACTATCTTGCAGCTTGGGCTTGGGCAAAACATCAAGCAGGTGGTAACGATGCAAAAGCACAAGAATTTGTTCGCCAAATTTATAAACACACCAAAGTTTTAGATTCAGGCGCCCGTGGTGCAACTACTACATTTGCTGAACGCGGAATTGGTGACGTATTACTGGCTTGGGAAAATGAAGCACATTTAGCTATCCGTGAACAACCAGGCAAGTTTGAGATTGTGACGCCATCTTTATCTATTTTGGCTGAGCCGCCAGTTGCAATTGTTGAAAAAAATGCAGCGAAAAAAGGCAACTTAACTATTGCAAAAGGTTACCTCAACTATTTGTACTCACCTGCTGGTCAAGAAATTGCAGCACGTAATTTCTACCGTCCTCGCAATGCAGCTGTACTCAAAAAATACAGCAATGTATTTAAGCCATTGAAACTTGTCACCATTGATAAAGAGTTTGGCGGCTGGACAAAAGTACAAAAGCAACACTTTGATAATGGTGGTGTTTTCGATCAAATCGTGAAAATCAATAGTGCAGAGAAGTAATTCTTTGTTCTAACGATAAGGAGAACAGACATGACACATACTGTAATTGTTCCGGGTGTAGGTGGAAGTGAACATCAACATTGGCAATCTTGGTTGCAGCGTCAACTCGTGTCTAGTTCTCGCGTTGAGCAAAAAAACTGGGATAGACCCGTATTAAGCGAATGGATTGAGCAATTCGTTAACACAGTTCAAGCAGTACAAACACCAGTCCAAATTGTTGCGCATAGTTTCGGCTGCCTAACTAGTGTTGCTGCCTTAGCAGAGCATCCAGAGTTACAACTTCAAGTTAAAAAACTGATTTTGGTTGCTCCTGCAAATCCGGCACGTTTTGGTGAAGCGGGATTTGCCCGTCATAGTTTGACTGACTACAAAGATTATTTTCATCAGCTAAAAATTAATGTGCCTGCAACGCTACTCATTAGTGAAAATGATCCATGGTTAGACTTTTTTGATGCTTTACAGCTTGCGAAATCTTGGCAATTAACCCCGATTAACCTTGGACAAGTCGGTCATATTAATGTTGCTTCAGGCTTTGGTCCATTTCCTGACTTACTGAATCATCTACTTCCTGAAGATTCGATGTGTAGCCACTCATCTATTGATCCGGTAAAGACACATTTCTCTTTGAAATTTGCTTAATACCTAGCTTTATACCGCGCCGTTTATCTTTATTTATTCGCTTACTGGTTTCAGCAGGCTTTTCTCTTTGAGGAAATATCATGTCGCAGCGATCCCGAGTGCTGCCTGGGTTTGGTCTATCATTGGGCTTCACCCTCGCTTACGTTTCTTTTATTGTGCTTATTCCATTAGCCGCAGTCTTTATCAAATCATTTGGAATCGGATGGGACGGACTATGGGAAATTTTAACCTCTGAGCGTATTTTAAAATCGCTTCAACTCAGCTTTAGCTCAGCCTTAATTGCGGCGTTTATTAATGTTGTTTTTGGGCTACTTTTAGCTTGGTGCCTTGTCCGTTATAACTTTCCCGGAAAGCGTCTGGTTGATGCCTTAGTGGACTTACCTTTTGCACTTCCAACAGCGGTTGCAGGCATTGCGTTGACCTCACTCTATGCGCCGACAGGCTGGATCGGTCAATATTTAGAACCACTTGGTATTCAGGTTGCATATACCCCCATCGGGATTACGCTAGCTTTAGTATTTATCGGTATTCCTTTTATTGTTCGAACCGTTCAACCGGTATTAAGCGATATTGAAACTGAACTTGAAGAAGCGGCTTCCGCACTCGGTGCAAATCGTTGGCAGACCATTACCAAAATTATTTTACCAATATTACTCCCTGCCCTATTTACAGGCTTTGCTTTAGCATTTGCTCGCGGTGTAGGTGAATATGGTTCTGTAATTTTCATTGCAGGTAACCAGCCGTTCAAAACTGAAATTGCTCCGCTTATGATCATTTCTCGCCTCGAAGAATATGACTATGCAGGTGCCACGACTATTGCAGCAGTGATGTTGGTTCTCTCTTTCATTATTTTATTTGTCATTAACTTACTTCAAGCATGGGCAAACCGTCGTACAGGGAGAAATGTCACATGAACCTACATACCGACAGCAATGCACTTGCCTTGAAATTGCAATCTCGTGACGCGACACGTGAACCAACTTGGGTACGTTATACGCTTATTACAATTGCACTGATTTTTTTCCTTAGCTGCCTCATGTTGCCACTTATTCTGGTTTTTGTTGAAGCATTTAAACAAGGTCTTGAAGTCTATGTTCAAGCTTTAATTGATCCAGATACGTTATCAGCAGTGAAATTAACACTATTGACCGCAGCAATTGCCGTTCCGATTAATGTGATATTTGGTGTTGCCGCTGCATGGGCTGTTTCCAAATTTCAGTTTAAAGGTAAAGCAATTTTAACCACCATTATTGATATGCCTTTTTCAGTCTCACCTGTTATTGCAGGTTTAATGATTGTACTGATTTTCGGTGCTCAAGGCTGGTTAGGCGGTTGGCTCATGGAACATGACATCAAGATTCTATATGCCGTACCTGCCATTGTTTTAGCGACCATCTTTATTACAGTTCCATTTGTGGCGCGTGAGTTAATTCCACTTATGGAAGCGCAAGGAACTGAAGAAGAGGAAGCAGCGATTGTACTCGGTGCATCAGGCTGGCAAACCTTTTGGAAAGTCACACTCCCTAACATTAAATGGGGTCTGATTTACGGCGTGATTTTGTGTAATGCCCGTGCAATGGGTGAGTTTGGAGCAGTATCAGTAGTTTCCGGCCACATCCGTGGTGAGACCAATACCCTACCTCTTCATGTCGAAATTTTATATAACGAGTACACCTTTAGCGCAGCTTTTGCGGTGTCCTCACTACTTGCTTTCTTGGCACTATTAACACTGATTTTAAAAACCTGGTTAGAACTACATCAAGACAAACCAGAACCACATTCAACTGATTCGTAAGGAATGAAATCATGAGTATTCAAGTTAAAAATATTGAAAAACACTTTGGTGCATTCCATGCGCTTAAAAATATTTCACTCGATTTCCCAGAAGGTGAACTGGTTGCCTTACTCGGCCCATCTGGCTGCGGTAAAACGACGCTACTTCGTATTATTGCGGGTTTAGAGTCAGCAGATGGCGGTCAAGTCTTACTAGAAGGCGAAGATGCAACCAATGTACATGTCCGTGAACGTCAGGTCGGTTTTGTTTTTCAGCACTATGCTTTATTCCGTCATATGACCGTATTTGACAATATTGCCTTTGGTTTACGTGTCCGTCCTCGTGCCACACGCCCATCGGAAGCCGAAATTAAAAAACGAGTGACTCGTCTGCTTGATCTGGTTCAACTGGGCTTTTTAGCAGACCGTTATCCAGCCCAGCTTTCTGGTGGTCAACGCCAACGTATTGCCTTAGCTCGTGCACTTGCCGTAGAACCTCGTGTGTTATTGCTTGATGAACCATTTGGTGCACTAGATGCTAAGGTTCGTAAAGAATTACGCCGCTGGTTACGTAACTTGCATGATGAGCTGCATATCACTTCAATTTTCGTAACCCATGACCAGGAAGAGGCACTTGAAGTAGCAGACCAAATTATTGTGATGAATAAAGGTAACGTCGAACAAATTGGTTCTCCGCGTGAAGTTTACGAAAAACCTGCAACGCCATTTGTATTTGATTTCTTGGGTCAAGCAAATCGTTTTGAAGGTGAACATGCAAGCGGTATTATCCGTATTGGTAATGATCGTATCGAATTACCGACCACAGTTCAGGCTCCACAAGGAAAAGTAATTGCTTTTGCCCGTCCGGATGAGTTACATATTCATGCGCAACCACAGGCAAATACAATTGAAGCAACTTTTGTACGTGAAGTCTGGATTGCTGGAAAAGTAGTGGCGGAATTACAAGATCGTAATGGACGTTTAATTGAGATTGCTCTGAGCAGTGAAGCTGCAAAACAACATGCATTTAAACCAAATCAAACTGTTTGGGTAAGTGCATCTCAACTTCACCTATTTGCAGATCAAGTTGCTTAAGGAATTATTTGGTGAGGAGCCATCTCGCGGTATTTAAAGCCGTTCCTCACCTCTTTTGAGGAAAAGTGTAAATGAACTTTCAACAATTAAGAATTATCCGAGAAACAGTACGCCAAAACTTTAATTTAACGGAAGCATCTGCCGCGTTATACACCTCTCAATCAGGTGTAAGTAAACATATTAAAGATTTAGAAGATGAATTAGGCGTACAACTTTTCGTCCGTAAAGGTAAACGTCTGCTTGGTTTAACTGAACCCGGTCAATCACTCCTTAGCATTGTAGAACGCATGCTTGTAGATGCTGAAAATATTAAACGTCTTGCCGATGATTTTAATAAAGTGGACGAAGGTACTTTAACGATTGCAACAACTCATACTCAAGCACGTTATGTATTACCACCAATCGTCAATCAATTTAAGAAACTATTTCCAAAAGTTCATTTGATTTTGCAACAAGCAAGTCCTGTCGAAATTGCAGAAATGCTTTTACAAGGTGAAGCTGATATTGGTATCGCGACAGAGTCTTTAACAACTGAAGAAAATTTAGCAAGTATTCCATACTATCAATGGCAGCACAGCATTATCACTCCTCAAGATCACCCACTTACACAGCTCGATAAAATTGATCTTGATGCTTTATCTGAATACCCACTAATTACTTATCACGGCGGTTTTACAGGTCGTTCAAAGATCGATAAAGCATTTGAAGATGCACAAATTGATGCCGATATTGTAATGTCTGCGCTTGATGCCGATGTTATCAAAACTTACGTTGAACTCGGAATGGGCGTCGGAATTGTCAATGATGTCGCTTACGATGCAGAGCGTGACTATCGTTTAAAACAGATTAAAACTGATATCTTTGGTGTCAACACCACATGGATTGCTGTTCGCAAAGGCCATTTATTACGTGGTTATGGTTATGAGTTTATTTCTTTATGCTCACCTGATGCTGACATTAAAGCATTGAAAAAAATTGCCTATCCAGATGAATAAAATTTAAGGGAAAAATAAAAGAGTTACGTAAGTAGCTCTTTTATTTTTAGACATAAAAAAACGAGCCGAAGCTCGTTTTTTTAAGCTTTATTACCAGAAGAAGTTCACACCAACTTTACCAACTGGCAACCATTGATATTTATCGTCGTTACGGATTTTATTTTCTTCAGCACGTAAATCTTTATCAAAGTCAGCACCGTTAACATTAACAAAAGTACCATTTGATTTAAGATTTACTGTTGGGTTACCAGTATAGTAAGCACCTACTTCACCGAATACGCCCCAGTTTTTATTGATTTTAGGTGCAAAACCAAAACCTAAATAAGGAGCGATATCATTTTTATAACTTAATTTACCATCCACTGACCCATTAAAGTTATAATTATTACCATTTACTTTAATAGTCCCATCTTGTGAACGTTTAGTTAGGTCATAATCGTTATCTAAATACGCCGCACCTGCAGCTACATATAAGCCTTGAGCCCAACGGTTAGTACTTGCACCCCATGGGCGAATTTCGGCATTTAAATATACGTTGTTATTATCCATATCAACGTCATATTTAGTACCATTAATTGATAAGTCATCTCGCCAAGAAATGTCACCGCCGTTATAACCCAATGCTAAACCTACATATGGGTTTGCTTGCCATAACAAAGCACCACCGTAACCTGTAGTACCTACTTCAGCACGAGCGCCTACTGGAATTAATTGGTTTTTATCGAATGCATAGCTGTCATGAACAACAGCTTCATCCGCCATTGCAGCACCAGCAGCAAGTAAAGCTGTAGTTGTCACTAAAACACGTAATACTTTCATCGTTTTCTCCTTAAGAAAAGGCTCTGTTTTTAATTTATTCAGCTTGTGACAAAAATTATATTCAAGAGCATAGATTCTTTTTTATACAAAAACTGCTAGATTTCTGTTATTTTTTGATACAAATTGAGTTAAATTTTTATTTTCAAATCATTTTTGTGTAAAAAACACTTGATTATCTAATAAGCTTATTTTGATTTAACTCATTTATATCTCAATTAAACGTAACACGTTTTTTCAAAGATTCTTGTCACAAATTAGTGTAAAATCTTTAAAATTTTTTATGGAAGGAAGATCATGTCTCAGCTTTCTACGATCATTGAGCAAGCATTTGAAGACCGCGCAAATTTTACTGCAGCAGATTGCCCAAGCGAAATTCGCCAAGCTGTTGAAGAAGCAATTGCTGGTTTAGATAACGGTACACTTCGAGTTGCAGAAAAAATCAATGGTGAATGGGTTGTTCATCAATGGTTAAAAAAAGCTGTTTTATTATCATTTAAACTTAATGACAATAAACCAATCGAGTCATGTGATCTTCGTTTCTACGACAAAGTTGAAACTAAATTCTCTGGTTGGACTGAAGAGCAATTTAAAGCTGCGGGCGTTCGTGTTGTTCCTCCTGCTGTTGCTCGTCGTGGTAGTTTCCAAGCTAAAAATGTGGTGTTAATGCCATCTTATGTCAACATTGGTGCTTACGTAGATGAAGGCACAATGGTTGATACATGGGCAACTGTAGGTTCATGTGCTCAAATCGGTAAAAACGTTCACTTATCAGGTGGTGTTGGTATCGGTGGTGTTTTAGAACCATTACAAGCTAACCCAACCATTATTGAAGACAACTGTTTTATCGGCGCACGTTCTGAAATCGTTGAAGGTGTTATTGTCGAAGAAGGCTCTGTTATTTCTATGGGTGTTTATATCGGTCAATCTACACGCATTTATGATCGTGAGACTGGTGAAATCCATTACGGCCGTGTTCCTGCTGGCTCAGTTGTTGTACCAGGTAACTTACCGTCAGCTGATGGTAAATACAGTTTATACGCTGCAATTATCGTGAAAAAAGTTGATGCACAAACACGTGCAAAAACAAGTTTGAACGATTTGTTACGCGCTGACTAATTTCAGTTTGATCAAACATCTCTACGATCAACACTGATCGTAGAGATTTTATTTTTTATATAGTGTGGTATTTCTAGAATGGCTTCCTTACGTTCCTCTGCAATTCCTGTCTCTGACCCTGCGTCCGGTCTACGCATTACCGAGATTTTTTACTCCTTGCAGGGTGAAGCAAATGCCTCTGGTCTACCGACTGTATTTATTCGTCTCACAGGTTGCCCTTTACGTTGTAGTTATTGCGACACCACCTATTCTTTTGAAGGTGGCGAACGCTTATCACTTGAGCACATTATTGAAACGGCTGAAAAATATCAAACGCCTTATATTTGTGTGACTGGCGGTGAACCACTTGCACAACCCAATTGCTTAATTTTATTACAACGTTTATGTGACGCCGGTTTTGACGTTTCCCTAGAAACCAGTGGCGCTCTTGATGTATCAAGAGTGGATCCGCGTGTTTCAAAAGTTCTCGACTTAAAGACCCCAACTTCTGGTGAAGAACACCGTAATCTCATCAGTAATCTTGACCATTTAACACCGCGTGACCAAATCAAATTTGTGATTTGTAATCGTGAAGACTATGAATGGTCAAAACAACAAGTTGAACAATATCAACTGCAAACCAAAGTCAGTACTGTTTGGTTCTCCCCTGCTTTTGCGGTTGAAAAAGGTGCTGTTGGCCTGCCACGTTTAGCACGTGATCTGGCACAGTGGATACTGGACGACAAACTACCTGTACGTTTCCAGCTACAGTTACATAAACTGCTCTGGAACGATGAATCAGGTCGCTAATCGTTCAATAAAATAAATCATTCCGAATATGGAGAAAAATATGCGCCCTCGTGCCATTGTTTTACTTTCAGGCGGCTTAGACTCAACCACTTGCCTAGCTTGGGCACAAGCGCGCTATGAATGTATTGCTATTAGTTTTATGTATGGACAACGCTCAACCACTGAACTTGATGCCGCAAAAGCATTAGCTCAGCGTGCAGGTGTTGAACACCGTGTAATTAATATCGATTTAGCCAATTTAGGCGGGTCTGCACTTACAGATCATAACATTGCTGTACCAGAACAATTACAAGAAGGTATTCCTGTAACTTATGTACCAGCACGTAACACAATTTTCCTCTCTTATGCCTTAGCAGCTGCAGAAGTTTTCAATGCTGAAGCAATTGTTATCGGCATCAATGCTGTTGATTATTCAGGATATCCTGACTGTCGCCCAGAATTTATTGATGCTTTTGCCAATATGGCTCGTTTAGCAACTAAAGCTGGCGTGGAAGGAAAACCTCTTAAATTTGAAACACCCCTGTTACATTTATCCAAAGCGAATATTATACGTTTAGGGATTGAACATGGCGTAGACTATAGTCAAACGGTATCTTGCTACCAAGCAGATGCTCAAGGACGTGCGTGTGGTAAATGTGACAGTTGCCGTTTGCGTAAAGAAGGCTTTATCGATGCTGGTGTTACCGATCCAACACGCTATATACCGCAATAAGTAGGTAAAATTTATGAAGTTGTTAAAATCAAATCTTATTCTTTCATCTTTATTCTCAGCAGCTGCACTTATGGCTGGTTCGGCTCAAGCAGCTGAAAACCCAGTTCAAGCAGCATATAAAAGCACTAACGTTAAAGGTGCATTAATCAACGTTTGTAAAGACCAAACTGCAAAAGGCGGTAAATTAAGTTCAGCAGAAGTAAGCAAATTCTGTAGCTGCCAAGTTGAAGCGCAAGGTAAAGTGACTGAAGCACAAAAATGGGAAATTCAAAGCGCAATCAATGCGAAGAAAAGCCCAAGCTCTTTAGGTTTTGTACAACAGCAAAACCGTGACCTTAAAGCATGTTTCGGTCCTCAGTTAACAACTAAGCTTGAGAAATTAACTGAAGAAGCAATGAAAGCAGCTCAACAACAAGCTCCTAAAAAATAAGCTTTTGTTGCTCCAAATTAAGCCTGCATTTATGCAGGCTTTTTTATAGCTCTGTTAAAATGACACCGATCTCGTCATTCGAAATAAGCCATGCAAGACCAATGGAAAACTAACGCACATAACAGACCGTCAATTGTTTCCTTTAGTGGAGGTAAAGATAGCTCTCTTGCACTTTATCATGCCATGCAAACCGGTAACGTAATTGGTTTAATCGTTATGCTGGAAGAGCAAGGACAACGCTCCCGTTCACATGCAATGCCACTTGATATTATTCAGGCGCAAGCTCAAGCAATTGGCTTACCTGTATTTATGGCATCATCTAGCTGGAATGACTATGAAAATAAATTCATCAACTTACTAAATGAAGCCAAACAAAAAGGTGCTGAGGTACTGGTTACAGGTGATTTAGATATGCCGAAACATGGTTGTTGGCATGATCGTGTTACTCAATCAGTGGGCCTTAAATTAGGAATGCCGCTCTGGCTACGGCCCCATCGTGAAGTTGTTGAAGAATTTATTCAACTTGGGTTTCAGAGTGTAGTTGTGACTGTAAACCTTAAACTCGGGATGAAGGTGGAAGATTTAGGTCAAGTGTTATCGTTAGAATATATACAGGAACTTGAAAACCGTGGAATTGATCCATGTGGAGAAGGCGGTGAATTTCATACCACTGTGATTGATGGTCCAATTTTTAACAAAGCTATTCCTGTAAGAAAGCTCGATATTGTTTATCATGAAGAATATGCTTTTTTACCACTTGAATTAGATCAAATTTAACTTTTAAAGGATAAGAAATGTCTGAGAATATTCACCTGCCAAATCAGGTTTTCCCAACCACACACGGCGAAGTTAATTTGGCTGAAGTCGATAATGAATGGCTGATTATTTACTTCTACCCTAAAGACTCAACGCCAGGCTGTACAACACAAGCTGTCGGCTTTTCTTGTTTAAAAGATCAATTTGATGCTTTAGGTGCTCGTATTTTTGGAGTATCACGCGACTCGGTAAAAGCCCACCAAAACTTTACAGAAAAGCAGGCACTAACAATCGATTTAATTAGTGACAAAGAAGAAGTACTTTGCAAACACTTTGATGTGATTAAAGAAAAGAATATGTATGGGAAAAAAGTAATGGGGATCGAACGCTCTACTTTTATTTTCCATAATAAAACCTTAGTTAAAAGTTACCGTAAGGTGAAAGCAGCCGGCCATGCTGAACAGGTTTTAGAAGATTTAAAAGCATTACAAACAGCTTAATAAGCCTGAGTAACAAAAAAGCGAGTTGAATACTCGCTTTTTTACATGCACATAAATTGCTCAGCCATTTTAATTTGGCGTATGATAAAAATATTAAAATAACTCGAACTCAGGCATTGCTATGAATCTACTAAAAGTTTGTACTTTATTGCCTTGTAGCCTTGTTATTGCTGCCTGCTCCGTTAATTCATCAAGCACTCCTCCTACACTGAGCTCTTCTACACCACAAGTTCAAAAATCATCGATAGAAATAAGCTGCCAAGATTTACAAAATCCTGCTTACCGACAAGCTGTGCTCAATACAATTAATCAAATACGGCAACATCCTCGTCAATGTGGTCAGCAGTATTTTTCTGCAGCTAAACCTTTAAGCTGGCATAATAATTTATATCAAGGTGCAAGTGCTCACTCTAAAGATATGGCAAATAACAACTTTCTTGGGCATGTTGGCTCAACAGGTTTAGATTTAAGAGCGAGATTAAAAAAATATCATATGCTGAGTAAAGCCAATGGTGAGAATGTCGCGAGTGGACAAAAAACTTTAAATGAGGTCATGGCTAAATGGATCGCCAGTCCTCTGCATTGCAGTAATATTATGAACCCTAGATATACCAAATATGCCATTGCATGTGCTTCTGACCAGTCTGCTAAACAAAAAAGCTATTGGACACAACAATTTGCAGGTTTTTAAAGTAGACTCAAAAAAGCATCAAAAAATTCAATCTACTTTTAAAAACCAGAGATTCTTTAGTTAGATCGACTCATTCTTTATGAGACGACACGGTTTCCTCAATATTTGAATGGTCTGCCTGTAAAAACTTTTGCTGTAGCTGTAAATATAACGGTGTATTTTGGAATTCTTCCAAAAATTGAATGGTGCCTTTGGGAAATGCATCCGTTTTAATTTTGCCCTGATAGTAGGCTTCACGCATTGGAGTGGCAGAAATCGAATCTTTTAAGCTATCAAGTTCGACCATCACCCATTCTGGAAATAGTCGTAAATAATAAGATGACTCATCTTTGAAGTGGCCAATCAAACCAACTTTTGAGTTCGGTTCTATTACACCATTTACTAATGATTTAACCTGTTTTACCCACTTCTCATCATTATAAACATCAACCACATGTACAAAACGAATGCGCTTTTGCTCATCTAATGAAAAATTAGATAAAATCATTTGTTCTCGTTCAATTGCAAGAAACGGATTTTTTATATTACGTTCCATTTGGGCAGAACCTAAAGCCAAAATCACATAGCGACTTTGTTGCAGTGCAATTTCAATCGTTTGCATATGTGCCAAATGAAATGGCTGAAAACGACCTATAAAAACGAGATAGTCAAATGTATACATAATTAGTTTTTCACTTTTTATGAACTCACCAGTTACGCTCATTACAAAAAATATGCGCCATAATGAGAACCTAAAAATCAACAACGTGGTTTAAAGCAAGGATAGTACGATGACACTTAGCTGTATTCAACAACCTCATCAACATTTACAAGCAAATTTAGAAGGTGGCGTACTCACCTTAGCCATAAATCGCCCAGAAGCAAAAAATGCATTATATGGCGAACTTTACTTATGGATTGCCAAAGCACTTGATGAAGCCGACCAAAATAAAGATGTACGAGTAGTCGTTCTACGTGGTGCCGAACATGACTTTACCGCTGGTAATGACATGAAAGATTTTATGGGTTTTGTACAAAATCCGAATGCTGGTCCAGCAGGTCAAGTTCCTCCATTTGTACTCCTTAAATCTGCTGCCAGATTATCGAAGCCGCTTATTATTGCAGTAAAAGGCGTGGCAATTGGTATTGGTGTTACGATTTTATTACAGGCAGACCTCGTTTTTGCCGACAATACGGCCCTCTTTCAAATTCCTTTTGTTAGCCTTGGGCTTTCTCCTGAAGGTGGTGCAAGTCAATTATTGGTTAAACAAGCTGGTTATCACAAAGCAGCTGAACTTCTGTTTACTGCCAAAAAGTTCAATGCAGAAACTGCTGTACAAGCTGGTTTAGTTAATGAAATCGTTGAAGATGCTTATGCCACTGCTCAGGCAACTGCCCAACACTTAACAGCTTTACCGCTTGCTTCATTAAAACAAACCAAAGCATTAATGAAACATGATTTAGATCAGATTATTGAATGTATTGACCATGAAGCAGAAATCTTTATGCAACGCGTTCAATCACCAGAAATGCTAGAAGCTGTGCAGGCATTTATGCAAAAACGTAAACCGGACTTTTCACAGTTTAATTAAAAATCAACTTCTATGATTTGAATAAACTCAAAGGCAGGCTCTTCGTAAGGATGGCTTGCCTTTAATGCTTTTGCCACTGCACTTGCCTTTTCTTCAAGCACAATCGTTTCAACACGCCATTCGTCAACTTGCTCAAGTTCACCTAGCTCTCCAATATAAGGGTCAGCTCCTTTAACTGGCTTGAATTGCCCTATCCCTTTAACTTGCCAAGCACATTGTTCATAGTTCCCTATCCCACCTGCTCCGGCCGCAAATATAGACTGTTTAGTCGACTCAAGATGTGACTCTGGTACGTAATAAATCAGCTTTAACATGAATAGAATGACTCAAAACTAGTAATTTGCTTTAAATCATACCCTTTAAGAAGACTCCGAATCAAAGTCAGCTCATCATTGCTAAATAATTTGCTCCAATAAAAAGTATTTGCAGGGCAAGCGCCAAGCCAAATAAGCGCCAACCTTTATCTCTTGTGTACATCGTTCTTATGTGATTTTTGTTTTTCATCATTTTGATCTCCGATTTTTATCGTTGTTACAGAGAAAGCAAAAATTGAACCAACAGCAATCCAAGCATAAGGGGTTAAATATACTTATGTCTATACTCTTATAGATTTTCTTAAAGTCCTTAAAAAACGTATTTTCTTACCTTTACTTTAAGTTTAAAAAAAATTTTTCTAATTCAGTGAGCTATCATTATTCTGAATCATTTTAAACATTCGATTTCTTTAAATATCTGTTCTCATATACTGTCATCATAAATGCTAAACCACATAAAATGACAAAACCGCAAGTCATTGGAATTAGTGTGCCGTTATATAATTGCCCAATAATAGAGGCAAGAATAAGTGACAATACGGACGAAGCTGCACCAATAATAGCTGATGCCATACCAGCTACATGTCCCATAGGTTCCATTGCAATCGCGTTTAAATTACCAAATAAAGTTCCAAATAATAAAAATAAAATACAGGCATAAAGCATAAACATCCAAAATGCTACAGTCACACCTATAAGTTGAATCCCTAAGAAAATTAATGAAATTAAGCACAGACCGAGAAAGCCATAAATACAGATTGGACGCATACCAAACTTCATGACAATTTTAGAATTGGTAAATGAAGCAATGCCCATTACACCAGCAAGCACAGCAAAATAAGCACTAAACTCTTGCCCAGTTTTACCAAACTGCTGCATAAAAATTTGCTGAGAAGTACCTAAGTAACCAATAAATCCCCCAAAGCAAAAGCCTGCACATAACAAATAGCTCATGGTGGTTTTATTACTTACAACTACTTTGAAACCCTCTTGAAATGCTTGTAAACGCATAGGTAAACGATTTTCAGGAAGTAACGTCTCTTCTAAACGTAAAGCGACCCACGCTCCAACGACTGTGGCATAGATCATGTATAAGACAAAAATATCACGCCAACCAAAGAAGTGAATAATGAGTTGTCCCAGACTTGGTGCAATCGCGGGAGCGACCATAAATACCATCATGATTAAGGACATAATACGGGCCATCTGAGCGCCGCTGTATTTATCTCGCACAATGGAAATTGAGGCGACATAAGGACCTGAAACCCCAATACCTTGAATAAAGCGACCTACTAAAAACCATTCAAAACTTTGTGTGGTAAAGCACAATAAACTTCCCAAAAAGTAGATGATAATACCGGTAAATAAAATACGTTTTCGTCCAATCGCATCGGAAAGTGGACCTGCAATCAACTGCCCTATTGTCATGCCGGAGAAAATACCAATAATGACCCACTGGGTCTGATTATTATTCTTTAATTCAAAAACTCGTCCAACCTCACCTAAAGCAGGCAACACTGCATCTATCGAAAAAGACACGATAGACATGAGTAATGCCATCAACAGTGCAAACTCACGGAAATGGATTTTTGACTTCATTTTTCTTCTCTACTATTTATTCTACTTACATTGTACTACATACAAATAAGCCACCTTACGGTGGCTTATTTCAATTTTTATATTAACCAATAAACTTACGTGCGTTACGGAACATACGTAACCAAGCACCGTCTTCAGTCCACTCTTCTGGACTCCAAGAGTGTTGAATTGCACGGAAAGTACGCTCAGGGTGCGGCATCATGATCGTTGCACGACCATCTTTAGACGTTACGCCCGTAATCGCTTCCGGTGAACCATTTGGGTTCAATGGATAATGTTGAGTCGGGTTACCGTGGCTATCAACATAGCGCAATGCAACTTGATTCGCTGCATTTAAGCTTGCAATATCAGCTTCGCTAGCAACCGCACGGCCTTCACCATGTGCTACAGCAATCGGTAAAATTGAACCTTCCATACCATCAAGTAATACAGAAACTGATTTTTCAACACGAACGTTTACGCTACGTGCTTCAAAAACTTCTGACATATTGCGGTGGAAACGTGGCCAGTGTTCAGCACCCGGAATAAGCGGTGCTAATTGTGACAACATTTGGCAACCATTACAGATACCTAAGCTAAACGTACCTTCACGATGGAAGAATTGTTCAAACTGATCACGTAACTTCGCATTGAACAGAACTGATTTTGCCCAGCCACCGCCTGCACCCATTACGTCACCGTAAGAGAAACCGCCACAAGTCACTAAACCTTCGAAATCACTTAAGCTCACACGACCAGCAAGTAAATCGCTCATGTGTACGTCAATTGTGTTAAAGCCAACTTTATCGAAAGCTGCTGCCATTTCAATATGACCATTTACACCCTGCTCACGCAAGATTGCCATATTCGGACGACGGCTATTAATAAACGGTGCTTCGATAGGTTCATTTAAATCAAATGTAGGTTTTGCAATTAAACCTTGATGTGATTTATCAGTAATTAAAGCAAATTCTTGGTCAGCAGTTTCAACGTTATCACGTAAACGTTGGATCTGATGAGATACTTCAGACCAAGCCTGTTGTAACTCTGCACGCTCTAAAGTTAAGCCATTTACAGATAATTGATCAGTAATATTTACGCGACCAACTACTGCAATTGCATCTTTTAAGCTAGAAGCAGCAACTTCTGCTTGTAAAGCTTCCCAGTCAGCTGCTTTGATTTGAACTACTGCACCAATTTCTTCTGCAAATAAACCAGCAGTAGTCTGATCTTCTAATGCTACACCTAAACGCGAAGCGAACATCATTTCAGCTACAGTTGCGAGTAAACCACCATCACCGATGTCATGGTAAGCCTGAATCAAGCCACGGTTATTCCAGTCTTGAATTAAAGCAAAGAACGCTTTGAAATCATCAAAACTATCAACATCTGGAGTGACTGAACCAATTGCTTTATATACTTGCGCAAGAATCGAACCACCTAAACGGAATTGTCCTTTAGATAAATCAATACGGACAAGTACTGAGTCTTCTAAATTCTTAAGTTCAGGTGTTAAAGTCTTACGAACATCAGCTACTGGAGCAAATGCAGTAATTACACCAGTCATTGGAGATGTTACAGCTTTATCTTCACCGTTGTCGTTCCAAGTGGTACGCATTGAAAGTGAGTCTTTACCTACAGGAATCGCAATTCCCAAAGCAGGACACATTTCCATACCAATTGCTTTCACGCCTTCAAACAATGCTTGGTCTTCACCTTTTTGACCAGCAGCAGCCATCCAGTTTGCAGAAAGTTTGATATCGCTAATTTGTTCAATGTTTGCACATGCAATATTGGTAATTGCTTCAGCAACTGCCAAGCGAGCAGACGCTGCTGGATTTAACAATGCAACTGGTGGACGTTCACCCATTGCCATTGCTTCACCAGTGAAGCCTTGTAAGCTGGTAGTCGTTACTGCTGCATCTGCAACAGGAATCTGCCAACGACCAACCATTTGGTCACGTGCAACCATACCTGTAATTGAACGGTCACCAATGGTGATCAAGAATGATTTAGACGCAACTGTAGGATTTTTCAATACACGGAAAATCGCATCTTTCAAATCAACTTTTGAAGCGTCAAATTCGTTGCCTTTACGTTCAATTGTTTCATAAGAACGTTGCATACGCGGTGTACCACCAAGCATCACTTGCATTGGGATATCAACTGCGTTGTTTTGGAACAATGGATCTTCAACAGTTAAGTGACGAGCTTCAGTTGCTTCACCTAACACGGCAAATGGACAACGTTCACGAGCACAGATTGATTCGAACTGTTCTAAAGACTCTGGACGAATTGCAAGAACATAACGCTCTTGTGCTTCATTTGACCAGATTTCCATTGGGCTCATGCCCGGCTCTAATGAAGGAATCTTACGAAGGTTAAGAACTGCACCTAACTCATGATCGTTTACAAGCTCAGGCATTGCATTTGATAAACCACCAGCACCTACGTCATGAATAGACACGATTGGGTTGAAGTCTTCTAAACGCCAGCAAGTATCAATCACTTCTTGACAACGGCGTTCCATTTCTGGGTTTTCACGTTGTACAGACGCGAAATCAAGGCTTTCACCCATTGTACCGCTGTCTACAGAAGAGGCTGCGCCACCACCAAGACCGATTAACATCGCAGGGCCACCCAATACAATGAGCAAGTCACCCGGTTGAATCGCATCTTTTTCTACATGGTCAGGACGAATGTTACCGTAACCACCCGCGATCATGATTGGCTTATGGAAGCCCTTCACTTCACCATTTACGTTTTGTTCGAAAGTACGGAAATAGCCATTTAATGCAGGACGGCCGAATTCATTGTTAAATGCCGCGCCACCTAATGGACCTTCAATCATAATTTGTAATGGCGATGCCATACGTGAAGGTTTACCGTAGTTTTCTTCCCAAGGTTGTTCAAAACCAGGAATATTTAAGTTAGAAACTGTAAAGCCTGTTAAACCTGCTTTCGGTTTACCACCACGACCAGTTGCACCTTCATCACGGATTTCACCGCCTGAACCTGTTGCTGCACCAGCAAATGGAGAAATTGCTGTTGGATGGTTGTGAGTTTCAACCTTCATTAAAATGTGAGCAGCTTGGCTCTTATATTTGTAAACAAAATGACCGTTTTCATCTGCTTTCGGATAAAAACGCATCGTGTCATAACCAACAATTACAGATGCGTTATCTTTATATGCTGATAACACGTCAGTTGGAGATTCTTTATAAGTGTTTTTAATCATTTGGAACAATGATAATGGTTGTTTTTCACCATCAATTGTCCATTCAGAACCGAAGATTTTATGACGACAGTGTTCAGAGTTTGCTTGTGCAAACATCATCAACTCGATGTCATTTGGGTTACGACCAAGTCGAGTAAATGCTTCAGTTAAATAATCAATTTCTTGTTCAGATAACGCAAAACCAAATTCGTTGTTGGCTTTTACTAATGCTTCTTTACCTTGACCTAAAATATCAATTGAATTTAAAGGTTTTGGTGCTGTTTCTGAAAACAGTGCTTTTGCATCTTCAATTTGTGCAAAAACAGTTTCAGTCATACGGTCATGAAGTACTTGTTTTACTTCATTAGAAATTTCAGAAACACCTTTTAAGGTAAATAAAAGACCACGTTCTAAACGGTGAACTGGAGTATTACAGTTTTTGAAAATGTCAGTCGCTTTAGATGACCAAGGTGAAATCGTACCCACACGTGGTGTTACTAAAATCTGAATCTCATCACTTGCAGGTTGACGAAGTTCAAAAGACTCACCGTCATTTAATAATTGCAAAGCAGATTGATGTTGCTGCTCGTTGAGCGCTTGATCAAACAAATAGACCCATTGGCTGTCAAAAGATTGAACAGAACTAATTGACGATAAACGTGTTAATAGTTGAGCTTTCTTAAAAGAAGAATGTGCTGCTGCACCGGCCACGATAAACATGTTGATTTTGGCTCCACGGGCAGGTCTTGTGAACCTTACCGCAATGTGACTTTAGAGAGAGCGCATATTCTACTGTGTCTTGCTAAAATCAGCTAGATGTAGAATCAGTATTCTGTAACCTAATTCTGCAAGAAGTGATGTGTTTTTTGTTCAAAATCATTTTTTTAATCATTCTCGCTCAAAATAAATTGTTTCATGTTTATTCAATAACATAATAAAACCTGAACTAAGACAAACTATGTCGCACCAAGCTAGTGCTTTTAGCATTTTTTTGGCATGATCAGGCTTTATAGTTTTGAATAATGATAAATGGAACAAATGCGTTGGTTAGAACTGCTATCTGCAGTTCGTTTAGGTAGTAAAAAAAGCAGTACAGAGCTGGCTCGAAGCCCATTTCATAAAGATTATGACCGCATTATATTTTCACAAAGTTTTCGTCAGTTAAACCGCAAGACTCAAGTTCATCCTTTAGCACAGCATGATGGCATTCATACCCGTTTAACTCACTCGCTTGAAGTTTCCTGTATTGGCCGTTCCATGGGCATGCTGGCAGCCGAAAAAATTAAAGATGAATTGCCTGTCTGGATTTCTCCTGCCGATGTCGGCGCAATTATTCAAGCGGCCTGCCTTGCTCATGATATTGGCAACCCACCCTTCGGGCATGCAGGTGAATATGCAATTCGTGAATGGTTTGACGATGCCTCACATAATGATTTTTTAAAAAAATTAACTCCCGAAGAAGAAGCCGATGTCCGTCAGTTTGAAGGCAACGCCCAAGGATTACGCTTATTAACCCGTATTGACTATCATCCAGATGATGGAGGCATGCGTTTAACTTACGCAACCTTAGGCGCTTATTTAAAATATCCTTGGCTTTCAAAAACAATCGCGTCTCAAGGTGATCGTCCATCACACCAACGAGCGAAATTTGGTTGTTATCAATCTGAAAAAGAAATTTTAAAACAAATTGCTGAGCAGCTCGGACTTATTCAATTAGGTGAATATCACTACTGCCGTCATCCACTTACCTATTTGTTAGAAGCTGCCGATGATATTTGCTATGCCCTCATCGATTTAGAAGATGGCATTATTCTAAATATGCTGAATTACCAAGAGGTTGAACCAATTTTTCTCAACTTGATTGCAGATTATGGCCAACCTGAAGAGCTATCACTTCCAAGCAGTACATGGCAACAAAAAATTTCGGCATTGCGTGGTCGTGTTATGAAGCGTCTGGTTGATGAAGTCACTACAGCTTTTGCCAAACATCATTATGAAATTATTACTGGTCAGCTCAAAGGTAGTCTTTTACAGTACTGTTCGCCTGATATTGCGGCAGGTATTGAAACAGCCAAAAATCTGGCACGTGAAAAAATCTTTGAACACCCACAAAAGTCTGGTTTAGAAATTATTGCTCACCAAAGTTTGCAAACTATTCTTGATGCATTTGTTCCCTTAACGATGCCGCATAAATCTTTAAGCTTTAAAGAACAGCGCTTGATGTCTATTCTTAATTTGTACGGTGCTCGCTTTAGTAATAACCACTACAGCAATATCATGCAGGTACTCGATATTATCAGTAAGTTTTCAGATCATCAGGCTTATAGCTTGGCTCAAGAGCTACAAGGTAATAAAATCGGCTTGTTTTAAGCTGCCTTAATATAGAAAGAAATACAGCTAGTGTCGTTTTAATACATTTAGAACGACCAGATTTACAGTTATGAATAAGTGAAATTACGCTATGATCGGATGTTTAATTGGCGAAGTGTTTGCCCTAGAAGCTCCAACTGTCTTACTGAATGTAAATGGTGTGGGCTATGAAATTGATACACCACTTTCAACATTTTGCCAATTACAAAAAGGCCAGAAAGTTACGCTATGGACGCATTTGGTCGTCCGTGAAGATGCTCAGCAGCTTTATGGTTTTAGTGATGCTCAAGAGAAAACTATTTTCCGTACCTTACTAAAAGTAAATGGTGTGGGCCCGAAAATGGCATTAGGTATTCTTTCTACGTTAAGTGTTGAATTGCTGGTACACACAATTGAACATGACGATGTGAATACTTTGGTTAAAGTTCCGGGGGTAGGCAAAAAAACAGCTGAACGTTTAATGATTGAACTTCGTGACCGTTTTAAAACTTTGGCACAAGGAACTTCTAGCGCTGCGGCCCTGCCTCAGATTCAATTTGTTTCGAACTCACCTGTTGCAGAAGCAGAAGCAGCATTACAGTCACTAGGTTATAAACCTCTAGAAGCACAAAAAGCTGTTGCGGCGGTTAAAGCCGATTACACTGAATCAGCCGATATTATTCGTGCTGCACTTAAATCAATGATGAAGTAAACACACCTATGCAAGACCGTCTAATCAGTGGAACAGAAAAACCTGAAGATCATTTTGATCGGGCTATTCGACCGACTTCACTTGCCGATTATATCGGGCAACCAGTCGTACGCGAGCAAATGGAAATTTTCATCGGTGCGGCTCGTGGTCGTGGTGAAGCACTCGATCACACACTGATTTTCGGTCCACCGGGCTTAGGAAAAACCACGCTTGCCAATATTATTGCGCGTGAAATGGGTGGCAATCTCAAATCCACTTCAGGGCCTGTTTTAGAGCGTGCGGGTGATTTGGCTGCAATGCTGACTAACCTTGAAGAAGGCGATGTTTTATTTATTGATGAAATTCACCGTCTTTCACCAGTGATTGAAGAAATTCTTTATCCGGCAATGGAAGATTACCAACTTGATATCATGATTGGTGAAGGTCCTGCTGCTCGTTCAATTAAACTCGATTTACCACCTTTTACGCTCGTTGCTGCGACCACACGTGCCGGCTTACTCACCTCGCCTCTACGTGACCGTTTCGGTATTGTGCAACGTCTTGAATTCTATTCTGTAGAAGACTTAACTCACATCGTGTCACGATCTGCAAACCTCATGGATGTACCCATTACAGTTGAGGGTGCAGAAGAAGTTGCACGCCGTTCACGCGGAACACCGCGTATTGCCAATCGTTTATTACGCCGTGTACGTGACTATGCACAAGTAAAAGGTACGGGCGAAGTTAACCATGAAATGGCACAACGTGCGCTTGATATGCTTAATGTCGATAAAGCTGGTTTAGATACCTTAGACCGACGTTATTTAAGTATGCTGTTAGAACGTTTTGATGGTGGACCTGCTGGTGTTGAAGCCCTTGCAGCTGCTATGGCTGAAGATAGTGGAACACTTGAAGATGTTATTGAACCTTATTTAATTCAGCAAGGTTATGTTATGCGTACTGCACGAGGTCGCATTGCAACCAACCAATCTTATTTGCAGTTTGGCATGACGCCACCTGAGCCTAAAAACTAATCAAAGGAAGAGAATTTTCTCTTCCTTTTTTTATTTAACTATTCTTTTTAACTCAAATAAAAAATTGTCTTATCAATAAATTAGCCACTCTATACCTTTTAAGTCTTTCTTTATACCTTATTGATTTTTTAATATTTTTAAAAACTGAATTATAAGAAATCTAGATATCAAATCTTCTGAACAATAATATTTTTAGGATAAGGATATGTACAAAAAAGCCGCTTTAATTTTTTCACTTGCCCTAATAAGTCAATTGAGCCTAGCAGATTGGGTAAAAGATGCTACACAAAAAAATGAAAATCAGATCATTCAATTAAGACAACACATCCATGAGCACCCTGAACTAGGCAATATGGAATTTAAAACATCTGCATTGATTCAAAAAGAATTAAAGTCTTATGGCATTCAAGTCAAAACAGGTTATGCAAAAACAGGGGTAATCGGCATTTAAAAAGGGAGTAACCCTGGCCCTATTATTGCGCTTAGAGCAGATATGGATGCGCTACCTATGGAAGAAAAAAGTGGTGTGCCATTTGCTAGTAAACAAAAAGCAATTTATCAAGGTAAAGAAACTTATGTGATGCATGCTTGTGGACACGATGCGCACACTGCAATGTTATTAGGTGCAGCAAAGATATTGGCGGCCAATAAAGATAAAATATTAGGCACTGTAATTTTTGTATTTCAGCCCGCTGAAGAAGGTGGAGCAGATATCGATAACTTCACGCATGGTGATCAAATCGGCTCAAGAAAAATGATTGCGGATGGTGCATTTAAAGACTACAAACCAGAAGCCATTTTTGGCATGCATGTCATGTCTGGCATGAAAAGCGGACATCTATATTATAAAGATGGTGCTATTTTAAACAGCGCCGATCACTTACGGATTCAAGTTAACGGCAAACAGGTTCATGGCTCAACCCCTTGGTTAGGCAGAGATCCAATTTATGCATCAGCTCAAATGATTAATAATTTACAAAGTCTTATTAGCCGAAGAACCGACCTAACCCAAGGTATGGGCGTTATTAGTATTGGCAATATTCAAGGCGGTACAGCTGGAAATGTGATTCCTGAACAGGTCAATATGATCGGTACTATTCGATCTAACAACGAACAGATCCGAGAAAATATCCTAAAGAGCTTACCAACTCTGGTGGAACATAACGCTCAAGCCAATGATGTAACAGCAAAAGTTGAAATTGCACCTTATGCTCCAGTAACCATCAATAATAAGGCACTTACTCAACTTATCCAGCCAACATTAGCCAAAACTGTTGGAGATTCGAATCTTCATGTTTTGGACCATAATGCAAGTGCAAGTGAAGATTTTGCCTATTATGGGAAATTAATGCCCTCTTTCTTCGTTTTCTTAGGAGCAACACCTGAAAATCAGGACTTAAGCCAAGCTGCACCGAATCATAACCCTTCTTTTATAGTAGATGATAAGGCCTTAAAGGCAGGAACCGAGCTACATATAAGATTCGTTTTAGACTATCCGAATATCGCTAAACAAGTTCAGGCTGCATGGAAACAGTCTTAACTTAACAATATGTTCACCATAGAGTGTTCCGTTTTAAAGAAGAAAGACAGCAGTCGCGATTGAAAGGTTGTGCCATAGGACTTAGTATGCAATCTGCTAAACTGCCCCGTATTTAAAAGCAGATGTATGGCTTTGGATAGAACTGATATTTTATTCAACAGTCATATTTTAAATATAAAGCTCTATAGTGAACTAAAACGGAATACTCTCATGGCGAATCATTTTGAATTCAACATTCGTGTTTATATTGAAGATACGGACGCAGGTGGTATTGTTTACCATGCCAACCACATTCGCTATATGGAACGTACCCGTACAGAATGGCTCCGCGCTGCTGGCGTTGACCATTACTGGCATCAAAAAGACTACAACTTTGTAGTATATAAAATTGACGTAAAATATATGCGTCCTATTTTAATGGATGACTTAATTACTGTTACAGCGCGTGTAGTTTCATGTAAAGCTGCGTCATTTGTGTTGCAACAAAATATTTATCGTGGTGAAATCTTGCTTGCTTCTGGTGAGGTTGAGTTGGCATGTTTAAGTAAAGATCTAATGCCACGTCGTCTTCCGGAAGAAATACGTGATCTTATTCGTAAAGAATTGGAACAAGACTAAAAAAACAACCGGCATATGTAACTATGGCAACAAACATTGAATCAACCCTGCATATTTCTGACCTTATTTTACAAGCAAGTCCAGTCGTCCAGTTGGTCATGCTGATTTTATTGTTAGCATCAATTTTTAGTTGGTACCTGATTGCCAAGTTACATATGAGTTATAAAAAAGCACGCCAAGATGATGAACATTTCCAAAAAATGTTCTGGTCTGGTGCTGAACTCAATACGCTTTACAACAACGCACAACTCAATTCAAAACGCTCAGGCCTTGAAGATATCTTTTATCAAGGATTAAGTGAGTTTTTTAAACTCAAAAAACGCCAAGCTCCTACCTCACAAATGATCGAAGGAACAGAACGTATTTTACGTGTCGGTTTAAGTCGTGATCAGGGTAGTCTGGAATATGGTTTAGGTACTTTAGCAAGTATCGGTTCGGTTGCCCCATATATCGGTTTATTCGGTACTGTTTGGGGAATCATGAATGCTTTTATTGGTTTGGCTGCTGTTGACCAAGTGACGTTAGCGACAGTTGCGCCAGGCATTGCCGAGGCCCTTATTGCAACTGCAATTGGTCTATTTGCTGCAATTCCTGCGGTATTGGCTTTTAACCACTTTACGGCTAAAAGCGAAAGTGTCTACTCTGATCGTGCATTATTTGCCGAAGAGATGATTGCTTTATTGCAACGTCAATCTGTGGGTTCGTCACAGGAAGATGCATAATGGCCATTCAACGTTCAGGGCGCTTTGAGCGCATAAAAAAACCATTAAAAAGTGACATGAACGTCGTGCCTTATATCGATGTAATGCTGGTACTTTTAGTGATTTTCATGGTGACTGCTCCCATGATTACCAGTGGTATTAAAGTCGATTTACCTCAGGCAAATAATCATCCAATTGAATCAAAAGATATGCCAGCCATGGTCACGATTGGTAAAGATGGCAATATTTATCTTCAATATGAAGATTACAAAGATAATGAGCCACTTTCTCTTGAAAAACTTGAGTCTGTTTTAAGTGAAGCACAAAAACAAGCTGAGCAGGAAAATAAACAACTTACAGTTTTAGTGAATGGTGATAAGACTCGCCCTTATGGAGAAGTCGTATCATTGATGGCAAGTTTACAAGAAGCAGGTTTAACTCAAGTTGGCCTTCTGACAGAGCCTTTAAAATAAGCTATGAATAAAAATCAAAAGCCTCCTTTTAAACAAAATGCAATAGCATTGAGCTTCACCCTCGGAGTTCATGTAATTGCCATTGTTGGCTTGCTTTTTTTAGGCTTGAGTAAACCACCTGAACAACCAAAAAAGCTGACCACTGTTTTAGTTAAACCAGAAGATTTACCACCACCTTTGGCAAAAGAAGTTGAGCAACCAACCGTAGCAGAAAATCAGGCTGAAGAAGTTCTAAGCCCGATTGTGGATGAAACTCTTCCTCAAAATCTTCCAGCTGCCCCTCCTCCTCCAACAGCACAACAACTTGCTGCTCAAAAGCAAAAAGCTGAGCAGGCACAACAAGCAAAATTAGCTGAGGAAAAGCGTAAAGCTGAAGAAGCTGCTAAAGCAAAGCAAGCTGCAGAGCAACAACGTTTAGAGGAAGTACAAAAGCAACAGGCTGAAGCTAAGCGTCAAGCAGAGGCTAAAGCGAGAGCTGAAGCTGAACAAAAACGAAAAGCCGAACAAAATGCAAAAGCTGAGGCCGATGCGAAAGCTAGACAAAAAGCAACTGAGGAAGCTAAACGTAAAGCGGAGACTGAAGCAAGACTAAAACGTGAAGCTCAAAAGGCTGAAAACGCTAAACTTCAAGCACAACAAGAAGCTAAACGAAAAGCCGAAGCAGATGCGAAAGCCAAACAGCAAAAAGCTGCCGAAGACGCCAAACGTAAAGCTGAATCAGATGCTAAGGCTAAGCAACAAGCAGCTGATAACGCGAAACGTAAAGCCGAGGCCGATGCGAAAGCTAAACAGCAAAAAGCAGCTGAAGATGCTAAACGTAAAGCTGAGGCTGATGCAAAAGCCAAGCAGCAAAAAGCAGCTGAAGATGCTAAACGCAAAGCTGAGGCCGATGCGAAAGCTAAACAGCAAAAAGCAGCAGAAGACGCTAAACGTAAAGCTGAGGCTGATGCAAAAGCCAAACAACAAAAAGCAGCAGAAGATGCTAGACGTAAAGCCGAAATTGAGGCCGAAGAAAAAGCTGCCTCTGCTAAAAAAGCTCAAGAAGAAGCTGCCCAGAAAAAAGGTGAAGCTAAAAAAATTGCATCTTCGGCTAAACGTGATTTTGAGCAGAAAATTCGTCGTGCTTGGGATGTTCCTACAGGAAGCAGTGGTAAAACTGTTAGCGTTAGATTTACCCTGTCTGACTCAGGTAGTGTTAGCTCGATTGTTATTACACGGTCAAGTGGAGATGATGCATTGGATGCAAGTATCAAAGCTGCAATTCAGGCGTCTGCTCCTTACCCAATGCCATCGGATCCTGATGCAAGACGAGAAGCGCGAAGCGTTACCTCTACTTTCAGAGCACAATAATTTTGTAAGAGTTACATGCTTTAAATAGTTTGAAGCATGTAACTATGCTACAAAATCACCAGTCACAAAAATACCTTCAATGACTTTAAACCTATGAAAACGAGCCGCAAACACCTTCTAGCCTTAACGCTACTTACAGCATTAAGTCCTCTTGCACCAACAGCTGCCTTTGCTCAATTACATTTAGAGATTGCAAAAGCACCTGATCAGGCGCCTAAAATCGCTATTGTGCCTTTTAATAACGACAATGGACTTTATCCTATTGTTGAAACTGACTTGAACCGCTCAGGACGTTTCACAAGTTCATCAAAAAATTTACCTGCGAATGCCGCTATTAACCAGATTCAAGCATCTGATTGGCAAGCTGCGGGTATTCCTTATGTTGTTACTGGACAAATTAAGCAAACAGCTGACGGGTTTGAAGTCCATTACCAACTTTATGATGTACAAAAACAGCAATATCTTCTGAATGAGTTGTTAAATGTTCCTGCTTCACGCATACGTCAAGCAGGACATATGGTAAGTGACGCTATTTATCAGGCCTTAACCGGAATTCCAGGCGATTTTAGTGGCCGTATCGCTTATGTATTACGTAATCCTGCCACTCCTGCTGAACGTTATACCTTACAAATCGCCGATACAGATGGTGAACAACCGAAAACTGTTCTCTCTTCACGTGACCCGATTTTGTCTCCGGCATGGACTCCTGACGCTAAAAAAATTGCTTATGTTTCTTTTGAAACTAAACGTCCAGCCATTTATTTACAAGATCTCTCTACTGGAACACGTGAAGTACTTACGAGTTTTAAAGGCTTAAATGGTGCACCAAGCTTTTCACCAGATGGCAAATCAATGCTATTTACAGCATCGATGAATGGTAACCCTGAAATTTATCAAATGGATTTATCAACTCGCCAAGTCAAACGCATGACAAATGACTCGGGAATTGATACTGAAGCGCGTTACACACCAGATGGAAAAGCTTTTATTTTTACATCTGACCGTGGAGGCTCTCCTCAAATTTATCGCTATGATTTTGGGAATGGCTCAGTAAAACGCTTAACATTTAAAGGGTCATTTAATGCTCGTGGCACTTTAAGTGCAGATGGTAAAAAAATTGCACTCGTGCATCGACCAAGTGGTAGTAACTATAAAGTTGCAATCCAAGATATTAATACAGGCATTGTCAATATTCTTACCCCAACCAGTTTAGATGAATCACCAAGTTTCTCACCAAATGGGCAAATGGTGGTTTATGCAACTCGTGAAGGGAACCGTGGTTTACTGTCTATCATGTCCACTGATGGTCGTTTCCGTATGAATTTACCGAGTGAACAAGGTGAAGTACGTGAACCAGCCTGGGCACCTAAATAACTTTTTATTCCATTGATGGAGATGATGATGAAATCAATTAAATATTTGACCTTTCCTCTACTTAGTGCGGCACTTGTCATGACAGGTTGTGCAAGTCGTAAGCCAGCAACAACGGCAACTACAGGTACAACTAACCCAAGCACAGTAAATACGACAGGCTTAAGTGAAGATGCTGCATTAAATGCTCAAAATCTAGCAGGTGCTTCTTCAAAAGGTGTAACTGAGGCAAACAAGGCTGCCCTAGCGAAACGTGTCGTTCACTTCGATTATGACAGTAGTGATTTATCTACTGAAGATTACCAAACACTTCAAGCTCATGCTCAGTTCCTCATGGCAAATGCAAACTCAAAAGTTGCATTAACTGGTCATACAGATGAGCGCGGTACACGCGAATACAACATGGCCTTGGGTGAGCGTCGTGCAAAAGCAGTTCAGAATTACCTCATTACCAGTGGTGTAAATCCTCAGCAACTTGAAGCTGTAAGTTATGGTAAAGAAGCGCCTGTTAATCCTGGCCATGATGAATCAGCTTGGAAAGAAAACCGCCGCGTTGAAATTAACTATGAAGCGGTTCCTCCTCTATTGAAATAAAACATCCAAAAAAATAAACGCCCAAATATGGGCGTTTATTTTTACATTCTTACTTTAAGAAGATTTGTTCTGCTCTTCTTCTGAATGTTGCATTGACTCAATCAAATCATGCTTATTAAAAGCTTTATATTCAGGTTTTGCCTCATAATCTTTCCAAGCTTCCTGAACACTTTCTTTCGAAATTTCTTCTAAATTGATTGGTTCACCTGCTGTTGGGGTCGCATCAAACTTCTTAGTTGTCATTTCGATTCTCCTAAATCTACATTCCTTTGTTATGCAAACAACATACCACGTAAAATGGGGCTTGTAAGCATAAATGCAACACAAATAAAGTAAGATAATTTTTATTTTTCGGCATTCTCATCTAGAATATGCCACGTATTTATCTGACTCATTTTGATGCTTGCGCACAGGAGCGTTTTTTTATGTCCAACCTCACATTGTCCCAATTTTTACAACAAGAAAAAGGGAATCTTACACCTGAGTTGGCTCAAGTCATCGACACAATTGCTGCGACTTGTAAAACCATTGATCAAGCCTTACAAAAAGGTGCCTTGGCTGGAATTTTGGGTAGCGCAGGTAACGAAAATGTTCAAGGTGAAACACAGAAAAAACTTGATGTGATTTCTAATGACTATTTAATCGATGCTTTAAAAGTCCATCCTCACGTCGGTGGTCTTGCATCTGAAGAACTTGATGATTTTACACCAGCACAAGAAAACGGCGAATACTTGGTTCTATTTGATCCATTAGATGGTTCAAGCAACATTGATATCAACATGTGTGTAGGAACAATCTTCTCGATTCTTCCTGCAAAAAATGCGGTTACACAAGCACAAGATTTCATGCAGGCAGGTACTCAACAAGTTGCTGCTGGCTATGTGTTATATGGCCCATCAACTATGATGGCTTTAACAGTTGGAAACGGTGTAGCTTTCTTTACGTTAGATCCAGAAACTCAAACATTCTTACTTACCACAGAGAATGTTCAAGTATCAGCAGATACTCAAGAATTTGCTATTAATGCATCTAACCAACGCCATTGGGAACAACCAGTAAAACAATATATTGAAGAGTTACTTGCTGGTAAAACATCTGTACGTGAAAAAGACTTCAATATGCGTTGGGTCGCATGTATGGTGGGTGATGTTCACCGTATTTTATGCCGTGGCGGTATTTTCCTTTATCCATATGACTTGAAAGACCCGAAAAAAGCTGGTCGTTTACGTTTAATGTATGAAGCTAACCCAATGAGTATGCTCATTGAACAAGCAGGCGGCGCATCAACTACTGGCCGTGTACGCATTCTAGAGATTGAACCTACAGAACTTCATCAACGTGTTCCTGTGATTATCGGTTCTAAGAATGAAGTTGAACGCGTAACAAGTTATCATTAATAATTTAAATTACACAGGGCGTCATAGTATGATGACGCCCTTTTGGATATTTCCTTATGGCGGTTATTTTTTTAGAATCAAAAGACAATGCAAAAATTAAACATTTGCGTGGTTTAATTGAACTCAATAGCGCCCGAAAAAAGCATCAACAAACAGTTCTTGAAGGTACCCACCTTTGTCTAGCTTGGTTACAACAACAGAAAAAACTCTTTTCATTGTTTACGACTGAACAAGCCTTAGAACATCCCGATTTAAAGAAAATCATTGAACTTCACCAAGGTCATGTCTTTATTATTAGCGAAGTTTTATATAAAGACTTAAGTACTTTAGGTAATACTCTTCCTTGCTTGGCTATTATCGATTTACCGAAAACCGCATCAACCATTGACTATAGCGTAGATACGTTAATTCTAGAAAATGTACAAGATCCAGGTAACGTAGGTACATTGTTACGTTCAGCGGCAGCAGCAAATATAAAACAGATTATTTGCACACAAGGTTCTGCCTCACTTTGGTCTCCACGAGTTTTAAGAGCAGGTATGGGGGCACATTTTAGCCTGTCTTGTTTTGAAAACTTTCAATTGACCGATATTCTTCCTAAATTCGATATTCCTGTTTTCGTTACAAGCTCTCATCGTTCGACTAGTCTTTATTCAAAAGACCTTTCAAAACCATGTGTTTGGATTTTAGGCAATGAAGGACAAGGTGCAAGTGATTATGCTTTAGAACATGCACAATCAGTGACTATACCGCAGCCAGGTGGTCAAGAGTCATTAAATGTAGCAATTGCAGGATCAATTTGTTTTTTTGAAATGGTTCGCCAACGCCAATAAAACGTTAATTTATTTTACATCGCTCATATTTGTGAAAAAAATCATTTACACTACTAAAAAATAGCCGATTGTTGTCAACCTCCCACCTCTTTTCAACGTTATATAAGAGATATATTGAAGATAAGGTGGGTACGTCCAATGACAGGATTTTCCATCTCCATGGATTTAGCACCGAAAAAGTCTCGATCGGAAGCATCTAGTGCTCATGCCAGCACGGCTGAGCAACGCCTAAAGGTTTTCATGCAAGATGTTACTGGTCGTGCTTTAGTGATGATGGAAAGTGCTACCCAAGGTCAACAAGGCATTGCTATGGACTTGGTTCAAGAAGCATTTATTGCTTTACACAAGTCTTACGCCGATCGAAGTACTGAAGAATGGTATCCCCTATTTTATACTATTCTAAATAATAAACTTCAGGATTGGCGCCGCAAAGAAGCACGTCGTGCAAACCCATTTTCATTCTTCAAAAAAGTTAGTCTAGACAATGATGATGAAGAAATCATTGATATTGTCGATGAAAAAGCAATCAATCCAGCAGATTTTCTAGATCAAGCAGTGACCATAGAAGAGATCCAGGAAGCGATTGCAAAACTACCTGTTCGTCAACAACAAGCTTTTATGTTACGTGCGTGGGAAGGTTTTGATACCCATACTACAGCGCAAATTATGAACTGTACCGAAGGTAGTGTAAAAACCCATTATCATCGAGCAATTCAGGGACTTAGAGAGTATTTAGCGCATTTAAATCCCATGGGAGGTTCCAATGAATCATGATGATTTCACTAAAAAGGTGACATCCAAACTCGATAGTTTGGCCCATCACCATAAAAATAAAACAGTGGTGATGAATCATGTGCTTGACCATATCCAGCAAAAACCAGCCTCTTATTATAGTGTCTGGAAAATGAGTGGTTTTGCACTTGCAGCAGCGATTACTGGTTTTGTTATTTTACCAAATTCAGTAGATATGCTTGATAAGCCACAAAATCAAGTTGTTGTAAATCCTAAATTATCGCCACAAATGGTAGAAGATTTAGAAATGCTCATGGTGTTGGGTGAGGATAAAGTTCAACATGGTAGCTAAAAAGTTAGCACTTATCCTTTGTTCATTAAGTTTCTTGCAAACAAGTTTTGCAGGTTTCGAACGTTTCTGGATTTTTTCGAAAGATGCCAATACGCAAGTAGATGATACTTGGAATGCTCTATCTGAAGAAGAGCAACGAGCTGTAATTAAACGTTATCAAAGCTTAAAGGAATTACCATCCAACCAAAGTGCTAACTTGCAACAACGCATGGATTGGTTTAACCAGCTTCCAGATGCAGAAAAGCAAAAAATGCGTGAAGCCTGGCAAAAAATGAGTACACAAGAACGTAATGATTTACGTCAACGCATGCTCAAAGCAAGTGCTGATGAAAGAACTGCTATACGTGAAGAATATATAAATAAATATTTAGAGCACTAAAAACCGTATTTAACATTTATCTTTTTTAAAAATAAAAAGTTACTAACAAATAAAAAAGCCTCCTAGTGGAGGCTTTTTTATTTTTCTCATCACTTACGATAACGTCTATAAGCAATTAAACTTAGTAGTGATACGATAGAAAGGATTCCAATACTTCCACCACCTCCACCACCACGTGAATCATCAGTTGTGGTTGCTGTACTTACCAACTTAATAGTACCCTCATTTGAGATTTTACCATCAGCATCATATACATAATAAGTTAAGGTATCGTTGAAGGTATTAAATACATTACTAGCTTGAATATAAATATTACCACCATAACAGATATTACCACTATCTTCTTTAGGACATGGGCCTTCACGATCTGCTTTAACTACCTTAAAAATACCATCCGTTGAAGTTTTATTTGGTATATAAATTGGTAACTCCACACCTTGATCATTTACCCAAAATTGAGATTTATTCGATTTTGTCTTAAGAGTATTAGTAGGTCCATCCCCTTCATCATTCGCAAATTGTAATAGATTTAAAGGAATGATCTCATTTGCTAAATATTTAAAAGTTACAGTACCCTCACCAGCTACTGGTGGAATATTATCAAATCGAGCTTCTAATAAACCAGATGTTTGCGTAATTCCATCCTTACTACTAATTGTATATTTACAATAGTTGTAATCACCAGCTTGGGTAATAATATCATCTGAACGATAGAAGATTATTTGTTGGAGAGCAGGGTTCCATTCACAAAACAATCCATCGTCTTTTTTAATGCTTGTAGTTTTATCATCAATCAATCCTGTGCCAACAACTTCAAGGTTAATATTATAATCAGTAGCATTAAAGAACTTTAATAAATGGTTACTATCTTCATTCGGCAAAGGTAAGCCATTAGCTTTCAAATCTATATAGATAGCTCTGTATTTTGCACTTGCTTTGGTTTGATCAAAAAGATTTTTATAATTTGCAGAATCGATTTTTAATACATTTAATAAATATGCATAATCTGGATTTAATATATTTTTCTGAACCGTATCATATTGGGATTGATATTTTGCAAGTAGATCTGTAAGGGAAGTATTCCCTAAACCTTTTATATCACCAGCAGTCAGTTTCATTAGTTCAATTGAACCAATATCACAACTATTACGGTTATTTGGTTGATAGTAGAGCTTACTATCAGCAAGTCGTGATAGGCCTCGTTGATCTATAGAAGTACATGTATCTCTACCTTCTGGGTCTACATCTACTAAATTCTTACCACCAATATTATTCTTTGGATAGTAAATTGGTAAAAAGCCAGTTTCTGGGGCAGATGAATGTAAAGGTTCAAGCAATAAATTAAAAGCCTGTCCCGCTATATCAACCGTTCGATGCGTAGATGTAAGAGCTTCCGCCGGCAAATCACATTTTCCAGCATCATTCATTAAATTTAATGCATTAAAGGATAGTATGAAACCAGCATTTTTTAAATCAGTGGCCGGTCCTATAAAATAATGACACGCATAAATTCCAGAATTATAACCAATTAAGTTAAATCTTAATTCTTTACTTCCTAATGTGTCATATAAAAACGTGGTATAAGCATTATTTTCAACAATAGTATTATTCTTTAAGGTTAAACTACTGTTAGAACTAAGTATGGTCGAAGGATTAGGTGTCCCGTTAGGAGTAGCATCACCAGTAAATTTCAAAATGCTACCATTGACTGTATTTGCAATATTTCGAGCAATTGTATTAATTGTAAAGGTTGCTTTCGGCTCTCCACAGAACTCAAAAGTATTATTGGAACTATTTGAACCATTATTCAGAATACTAGAAGAGGTAAATGTTACTTCCCGTTTTGCATAGGCTGTACCATTCCAACAACTCATTGAAAGTACACTTCCTGCTGTTGCAGTATTACCTTGAATCAAAGAGTGAGTTGCAGATAAATTAACATTATCGCCACCGAGGAAAATGGCACCGCCTTTAGATGCTTGTGAATTCAAAATTTGGCTATTTAATAAGGTAACATTACCACCTGCATAAATAGCGCCACCAAAATCTGGAGCTGAACCATTTTCCAAAATAATGTTTTGAAGGAATAAGGGTTGTTTATTTACTGCCGTATTAAAGATACGTGATTTACCAGCAGCATTAATTCTCGTCTGTAACGGTTGTAATGCTGGATAATCATTGGTTAAAACACTCTTCTCTGACCAATTTTTATCTTGATCTTTTTCACCAAATCCATAAATCGCTATATCTGCATTTGGAGCTAGTTCTTTATTTAAGTTATAAGTTCCTGCTTTTAGCTGGATGACCTGACTTTTAGAAGTGTTATAAACTGTACATCCGTAATCAGATCTTCGTGTTTCAGCAACTTTTATCGCCTCCCTTAACGAACAAGCATTAGGGTTTTCACCATCTTCATCTGCAAAAGTTGTTACTTCGATTCTTTGATTTGCTGTATCGGCAAAAAGAGGCATAGCCGCTAGTACAGCTAATGCTAATACTGCTTTTTTATAATTTTTCATAGTCCACATCCCTGATTATGACTTGAAACGGCGTAATGCAATTAATCCAAATAACCCTAAAATTAATCCACCACCGACACTTCCCCCACCACCCGTACTCACAGATTTATCTTCAATACCAGATACAGGTTCCTGGACTACAGTTGCTGGAATCGAGATATATTGGAAATCTGAACCATCGTTAAATCTCGATACACTTGTAACGACTTGAATACTAAAAATATCTGCACCATGCCAATTACCATTTGGTGTATAAATTACATTTCCATTTTGATCTATAGTTACACTGCCTTTAGAAAATGGTGTATCCGTACTTTGTTTTATTTTCAAACAGCCGGGTTGCCATTCTTTACCATCAGGACGTTCACCGAATAAACGCTTACACGTGGCAGGTGTAACCAAGTCTGCTTCACTTAAAGAATTTAAAATATTAAATCTTGCGACTTGTCCATATTTAATATCCTGCCCCACTGTACCAATTTCATTATTTAAAATATATTCAATCGCCCCTAGATCACATAATTCATCGTAACCACTGCGATTTTTTCCACGTTGGTCAAGTCTCTCACAACTTGCTAAACCAACTGATGAACCATCACTATATAAACACCCTTTATTAATAATTAAAGAGTCGGCTAAAGTATTATAGCTCTCAAGTAACCTTGGCTTAAAGAAACCAAGAAAACTATCTTTTGGTGTATTAAATGGGCATAACAAGCCATTTTTTGCAGTTACATCACATATACCTTCATCACTATCGCCAGCAATTAATTTTTCATCTGCAGGAAAGATTATATTAGGAAGCTTTGATGTAGCATTACGATTACAGTCAGATATAACCAGATTACTTTGAATAATTGCTTTATCCGTTGAACTAGCCTGACAATTAATAGTATTTCCTACTAATATACTATTTGAAACTGAAGCATTACCTTGTGGAGCATCAAGAAATAAACCTGCCGCATTTTTAATCATTGTAATATTATTAACAAACATCCCATCTTTAATGTTTGCAATAAAACCAACTTTATTATGGAAAAAGGTACTATTACTAAAACCGATGGCACGTACATTTAAGTATCCACCAGTACTTTCATCATCAAATTTTGTTGCACCATAAAACAAGGCACCATCTGCAGAAGAGACTTCATTATCACGTACTACAGATTGGGTCACCAAATATAAAGGCTGCTCACTATAAATGACACCACCTTGGGTTGCTTTATTATTTTGAATCAAACTATTTATAATACTTACAAAGCCGGCTGTTTGACCTGTTTTAGATAATAATCCTTGGTTGTAAATCGCCCCACCTTGATTCGCATATCCACCAATCAGTCGAGAGTTCTGAATAGTCAGTTTTTCATGGTTTAAAATTAAACCGCCTGTTAATACATTAGAGCTTGCGCCTGCACCTTGTAAGTTAATATCACTTAAGGTCACAGCAAAAGATGCTTTCTCAACGCTACCATCATCAATTTTAAATAGCTGATCTGTACCTGCCATTTTAATGGTTGCATTATGAGAACCGGGCTGATCAGTATCAACTAATGTAGAATCGTTTTTTACTGTACTAATTGTAAGGGGTGCTGTAATCGTTATTCTGCTATTTAACGTATATTCTTTATCGCGCTGTAAAATAATATTTGATGAAGCGTCCTTATTTCCGCAGCCATGATAACCATTCGCATATTTTTCAACGTCAGCTGCGTTAGATGAACCACGATAATTCAAAAACTGTACTGCTTCTCGTAAAGTACAAACAGTATCATCTTTATCTTCATCCACTAAACTTGTAACTTCAATATCAGCAGAATAAGCGTGCCCAGCAGCAGCCAATAATGCAAAAGCAATGCTCCGTTTGAGCATACCCTTCTCCTTACCTATTTTTTTCATTTTTCTTTGTCAGTATTGCAAAGTTTCCACTTTTGCAAACGCATCCTTTGTGCGTACTTTGTCACAGGAATCAGAATTTCTCAAGATGTTTTGATCGGTCTATAGCGTCATTTTCGGTAGGGAACTTTCTAACTATTTGTACAATTAAAGATCTATTGATATATGAAAATTTTACTTATAAAAAATTTAAAAGTATTTTCCAAGGTTAAAAGAATAAGTAGATCGTGATTTTTATAGTAGGGAGAGCCTACTTAGGCTAATAAATTAAAAGTCCAGAAGCTAGAAAATTATTATTGTTGATATTCATCAATTAAAGCATAGATTTGTCTTAATGTTGCATTTGAAAGTTTAGTCTTCTCACCTTTAAGGAGTTTTTCTAATTGTGCTACGGTTTGCAATAGAATAGAAGCTTGATGAGGCCCATGTAAAAGTAAATAGTCTACAATCTGCTGATCAAAATGGATCCCACGTCTAGCCATTACAGAAGTGACTAAAGCATAGCGGTCAGCATATAAACTTCCGCTCGGCACTTTTACACTCACTGCTTGTGTAAGTCGCGATTGTAAATCTGGTAACTCTAGTTTTAATTCAATCGGTGCAACACGTGAAGAAAATACAAGTTGCCCTTCATGGTTATTCATTAAATGAAAAACAGCTTTTTGCCAGTGAGGCACCCCACTAATTGACTCAATATCATCTAAAGCCACCAGATCATAGTGCTCTAAGCAAGTAATTGCCTCAATTGGAGCATCGAGAAGTTCAAGCAAAGAAACTTTAATTGCAGATTTACCGACCTCTAAATAAGAATCACAAATCGCTGAAAGCAAATGGCTCTTGCCTGTTCCTGCGCCACCATAGATATAAAATCTATTTACTAGACCCGCATGTAGTTGTCGCACTGCATCCACTACATGCCCCCAACCTGGTCCCGAAAAATCACTGATTCGGGCATCAAGTTGAGGTTCTATATCCAGTTGGAGTTGACGCATATAATGAATTGGCCTTGAAATTATTTCTGATCTGAAAGATTCGGGGTATCTGTATCTTGCTGTTTTTTAACTTCAAGATCAAGTTTAGTATTTTCAGTTTCTACATGAAGTTGCTCAATATTACCCTCTTGGATTAATAATGTAGAAGATGGAGCATAGAATGAACTCCGTTCGTAATTTTCTCTGAGGTGTTTTAAGAGCACCACAATGACAGCCGCCACAGGTAATGCAATTAACATTCCTAAAAAGCCAGCCAATTGAGCCCCTGCTAAAACAGCAAATACAACTGCAACAGGTGAAAGACCAATTTTATCACCGAGTAGGAATGGCTGCAGAATATAGCCCTCTACTGCCTGCCCAATCATAAAGACTACGCCAACAAGTAATAAGTGTGTCCAGTCCATTCCAAATTGGAACAAACTTGCAATAACCGCTGCAATAATCCCGACTGCAAATCCTAGATAAGGAATAATACTGGCAAGACCTGCCACCATACCAATAATTAGGCCGACCTCTAGTCCAATTAATTGTAAGCCTACTGCATAAACTACACCGAGCAAAAGCATAACAAGGAACTGACCTTTAACAAATGCTCCTAACACGCTATGGCATTCACGGACGATTTGTAAGGTCGTAGCTTCATATGGCCGTGGAATGAGACGACGTAAGTTTTGTAACATACGGTCCCAGTCTAATAAGAAGTAAAAAGCAATAATTGGGATTAAAACAACTGTTCCACCAATTTGAATAAAATTAAGTCCTGATTGTGCAAGCTTTAATAAAACTGCTTGAATACTATCGGCACTGTAATTGGTCTGAACATAATCCATCACAGCTTTGGACATTTGATCGGTATCAATTTCCATTTGCTGGACATGGAATGTCGAAGAAATCCACGGTAATAGCTCTGCATTAATCCAATGGATCCCCGCTGGAATACTATCTCGAGCGTAAACAAGTTGTTTCCAGATCAGTGGAACTAGGTACCATAATGCAACGGTTAAAGTTACACCTATACCAATAAAAACAATACTAATTGCCAACCAGCGAGGTATCTTAATTTTTACTAGAACTTCGACTAGTGGACTAAATAAATAAGCCAGGAAAAAAGCACCAATAAATGGGATGACCACAGGCTTGAGCAAGTATAATACCCATACCAGCAATACAATACCTGCGAGTAAGAAAATACGGCGCAGTATACGATCTTGCATAAAATCTAGCCTTTTTTGATTTAATCGTTATAAATGGAAAAATATTTTTATTAAAGATAGCATTTTCGAGCATAAATAACATAAGAGTTTCGTATATTCAGGTTATAATCTGCCGCCAATGCGGAGACTTCATTTATGAGCAACTCAACTTCTACCCCAAATACCGGTTTAAGCTACAAAGATGCGGGTGTTGACATTGAAGCGGGCGACGCACTGGTCGATCGTATCAAGTCAGTCGCTAAACGTACAACTCGTCCAGAAGTAATGGGCGGACTTGGTGGCTTTGGTGCACTATGCAAAATTCCTAAAGGTTACGAAGAACCTGTTTTGGTTTCTGGAACTGACGGTGTAGGTACTAAACTACGTTTAGCACTTAACCTTAATCGTCATGACACAATCGGCCAAGATCTTGTCGCTATGTGTGTAAACGATCTTTTGGTTTGCGGTGCAGAACCACTATTCTTCCTCGACTATTATGCGACTGGTCACTTAAATGTCGATGTAGCTGCAAACGTAGTTACTGGTATCGGTAAAGGTTGTGAACTTGCAGGTTGTGCACTTGTAGGTGGTGAAACAGCTGAAATGCCTGGCATGTATGAAGGCGAAGATTACGATCTTGCTGGTTTTGCCGTAGGTGTAGTTGAGCAAAGCAAAATTATTGATGGCTCTAAAGTAAAATCTGGTGATGTACTTATTGGTGTTGCATCAAGCGGTGCTCACTCAAATGGTTATTCATTACTACGTAAAATCTTAGATGTTAAGAATGTAGACTTAACTCAAGTAATTGATGGTCGCCCTCTTGCAGATGTAGCAATGGAGCCAACACGTATTTATGTAAAACCAGTTCTAGAGCTTTGCAAACAAGTTGATGTACACGCGATGGCACACATCACTGGTGGCGGCTTACCAGGTAACTTACCACGTGTATTACCAAATGGTGCTCAAGCTGTAATTAATGAAGCTTCTTGGGAATGGCCAGAATTATTCAAACTTTTACAACGCGAAGGCAATGTAGAACGTTTTGAAATGTACCGTACCTTTAACTGTGGTGTAGGTATGGTCATTGCTGTTGATGCAAATGATGCAGAAAAAGCAATTGAAGTGCTTAATGCTCAAGGTGAAAAAGCTTGGAAAATCGGACATATCCAAGAAAATGCTGAATCAGTGGAAGGTGCAGACGAAAAAATTCGTGTGATCTTTGAATGATGAAAATTGCTGTTCTAGTCTCTGGGAACGGCAGTAACTTACAAGCCTTGATAGATGCAAATCTATCAGGGCAAATTGTAGGTGTACTGTCTAATAAAGCCGATGCTTATGCCCTAGAGCGTGCTCAAAATGCCAATATCGCGACAGCCGTAATCTCTCACAAAGACTTTCCTAGTCGTGAAGATTTTGATGAAGCTATGCATCAGCAACTTATCGCATGGCAAGCTGACGTGGTTATTTTAGCTGGCTTTATGCGTATTTTAACTGCTAACTTTGTCGATAAATGGCAAGGTAAAATGCTTAATATCCATCCTTCATTATTACCTGCCTATAAAGGCGTTAATACACATCAACGTGTATTAAATACGGGGGATCGATTACATGGCTGTACCGTTCACTTTGTGACTTCTGAACTTGATGCTGGTCAAGCAATTGCTCAATCTGCCATTGAAGTAAAAGAACATGACAATGTTGCATCCTTGGCCGAACGTGTACATAAACTTGAGCATTTTATTTATCCTCAAGTTGCAGAGTGGTTATGTAATGGCCAGCTCACATGGAAAAATGGACAAGCCTATTTCCGCAATCAAATTCTTGAACACCCTATTCGTTTTGCATCTTGGTAAAAGTTTGCTTAACGTCAATTAAAAAAGGACATGCATGCATGTCCTTTTTTTGCGAAAGCTTTATTAGCGTGAATTACGCTGAATAAGTTCCTTAATATAATTCACTGTATCAATCGGATGCTCTAGAGGGAACATATGCCCTCCTTCAACTACACTAAATGGAATCCCCATTTTACGTTTTGCCATTTGAGGAAAACCTCTTTTTAAGAAGGCACTCTCTTTTCCTACAACTAAATGTACTGGCATTTTCGGTTTTGGCATGGGTAACCACCACCAAGAAGGATTTTTACGGAAAATCGCAACTTCATCTTCACGGGAAATAGTTAACGTTACACCACCACGTACCGAGTCTTCTTTTAAAGCATAGTCAATGTATGCTTGAAAGCAATCTTCATCAAAGTCTTTATAAAAACCTTTTGGGCGTAACAATGCAGCTGCTTGCTCACGTGATTCCCAATGCTCGCGACGACGTGCAGATAAACCCGCTGGTGTCATATCATCAACTATTTTAGGCTTAAATAATTTTGCCATATGAAAAGCAAAAGAATATCTACCCAAAATAAGAGGCGGATCTAACATGATCACTTGTGAGAACAACTCAGGCCGTCTAAAAGAAGCCATTAAAGTTAAAACCGAACCGAGTGAATGACCCAGTCCAATCACTTTTCGCCCCTTCGCTTGACGTACAATACTATCAATTACCTGATCAACCAAAAAAGGCCAATGATTGGTAATCGGATAACGTTTGTCCGGTCCAATGAGTGGAACATAAATTACGTCATACTCATCTTTTAATTGATCAAACAATTTTTGATACACCATAGATGGCACGCCGTTGGCATGCGCAAAGTGTATAACCGGTTTTACTGACATACCGTTATCCTGCTTAAATTATTGTAGTTTTGCGTCCTGACTTGTTTGTAAGCGTTCAGCAACCGACTCACTTAAACCTTTCCCCATTTCTGATCCCATTCGCCCTAGAATGGATTGTAATGGGTTACGTTCAATCGTGTAGTCAACTTTATTATCAAGCTTCAGTTCACGCATCAAGCTTGTAATGTTACCTGAACGGTCAGCTACGCCTAACTGAATTGCTTGCTCGCCAGTCCAGAAAAGACCAGAGAAAATAGCAGGATCATTAGTTTTTAAGCGTTTCCCACGTCCTTCTTTAACTGCGTTAATAAAGTGAGTATGAACATTATCGAGTACAGATTGGATATGTTGTCTTTGTACAGGATTAATCGGTTTTGTCATACTTAAAATGTCTTTATTCGTCCCCGCTGTAAGAGTTCGGTCTTCAATTCCTAGTTTTTGAGCTAAACCAGTAATGCCATAGTTTGGCATAATGACACCAATTGAACCTACCAAACTTGATGGATTCACAATAATTTCATCGGCAGCAGAAGCAATATAATAAGCACCCGAAGCACCCATATCGCCAATTACCGCATAGACTTTCTTGTCAGGATGCTCTTTTTTCAAATAGCGAATTTCCTGCCAGATTTCATCTGACTGAACAGGTGAACCACCAGGAGAATTAATATTAAGGGCAATTGCTTTACTATTCGATGCCTCAAAAGCACGTTTAAGCGCTTTGTTTGTATCTTCACTATTCACAGCCTGATTGCTTGAAGCATCAATAGTTCCAATAATATCAACTACTGCAAGGTGAGCACTGCTACTATTTGCTGTAGAGCCATCTTTAGTGGTCGAACAGCCTTTGCCCATTAAGACGATAATGAACAATAGATAAATAAAAGTAAGTGTTTTAAAGAATATACCCCAGCGACGACTACGGCGTTGTTCTTCTACAGAAGCCAGTACAGCTTTCTCAAGGATTTGCCATTCCGGTCCGTTCTGTTTAGGGGTTATAGGTTCATTTTGTGGTTTTGGTGGCCAATCGGACATAAAATTCCAATCCAAATCAATCGAAATGATGTCATTATATACGTTGATTTGATAAAAACTGTCTAAATAATATGATTTCATTTATAATATTTTTGTCTTTTTTTACTTGTTGTTTCTTCCTTACTTACTGCTATAGATGACTAGACCAGATTCAAAAAGCATGAACTATCAATTACTCAAAACATTTAGCCGCCAACCCATTCAATTTGGGCGTTTTCTTGCTCGTCTGTTAGCAGGACTTGTAAATACTCTAAAAATTACTAGAACATCAAAAAGTATTGAGCTTAACTTAAGAATTGCGCTTCCGTATTTAACACCTCAGCAGCGTATAGCGATTACAGAAAAAGCTGTAAGAAACGAATTAACTTCATATTTTGAGTTTTTAAGTATTTGGGGCTCATCAAATAGTAAAAATATCTCACGCATTCACCGTATTGAAGGTGAACATTTTTTTCATGAAGCATTAGCTGCAAAAAAAGGTGTAGTTCTTATTGTTCCACATTTTGGTACGTGGGAAGTCATGAATGCATGGTGTGCTCAATTCACATCAATGACCATTTTATATAAACCGGTTAAAAATGCTGATGCAGACCGTTTTGTGCGAGAAGCCCGTAGCCGTGAACAAGCGAATCTCGTCCCTACCGATGAAAGCGGTGTAAGACAAATTTTTAAAGCATTAAAACAAGGTGAAACGACAGTAATTTTGCCGGATCATACCCCTAATGTGGGTGGAGATATGGTGAACTATTTTGGTGTTCCACTTGCCTCAAGTAATTTAAGCGCAAAACTCATCCAGAAAACTAAAGCAAAAGCTCTGTTTCTTTATGCGATCCGTAATGAAAATGATGGCTTTACCATGCATATCGAGCCAATGGATGAGAAAATCTATGAGGGTACTGCGGACGATGGAACGTATGTCATCCATCAAGCAATTGAGCAACTCATTTATCAATATCCAGAACACTATCACTGGAGCTATAAACGTTTTAAAGCGAACCCTGCTTTAGACAATATCTATAATATCGATCCGACAGAAGCACTTAAAATTGTAGATAGGCTCAAAGCAGAAGCTTTAAAAACCTCTACTCAACCAGAGCCTATCCAAACGTCGGTCATGTAAAACTATTTTGTGATTTTCCAATACAAAATTTAAGGTCCCTTGTTCCACAGTACTTTTTAGCGGAATATGTAGAGCTTTTAAACGTGCTATAACTTCTTGGCTAGGATGGCCATAACGGTTATCAAAACCTGCCGATGCAATGGCCAGTTTAGGTTTTAAGGTCGCCAAGAAATCATAAGCCGAACTGTGCTTACTTCCATGATGTCCTAGCACCAACACATCTATCTTCAAGTTAGGATAATCTTTTAATAACTCGTATTCAGCTTCCCATCCTGCATCGCCCATAATAAGAAAATTTTGGTAACCACCAACTTTTTTAAATTGAAGATATACAACACAAGAATATTGATTCTGGTTAGAAGTAACAAAAGCCAGATCTTTTTCTTTAGGCCATAAAATTTGAATATCTAACTCAGGATAATGCCATTGTTGCCCTTGATGGCAATATTGGAATGGTTGCTTTAAATCATTTGGTAATTGTTCATTCGAAATAAGCTGCTTTACAGGAATCTCTTGTTGAATAAGAGGAAACGCGCCACTATGGTCTTGATCAAGATGGGATAGCACAACATGATCTAATTGTCTTACGCCTTGCTGACGTAGAAAAGGCACTACAACATTTTGTCCAATACTAAATATTTTTTCATCGTAAGAACCGCCTGTATCAATTAACCAGTTTTGTTCGGAATGTTGTAAAAAAATGGCTTGCCCCTGTCCAACATCTAAAATATTAAGCTGAATTTGCTGACTCGTTTTGTTCATAATAACTAAGGGTAAACAACATAATATCCCCCAAGTTTTGGGCAGAATTCCTTTAGGTAAAAATAAAATAATTATGGCAAAACTAATCGCTAATAAAGACAGTGGCGTCAAGCTTATACCTTGTAATGGTAAAGAGAGTTTTTCTAATAAGCCCAAACAACTCAGCAATATGCTGAGCAACATATCATTGAAATGAAAAAGCATATTTCCAAATGGTTTTACTACAAACCATGCGCAAGCAGCTATGATGTTTAAAGGGACAATAACACCACCAACAATAGGTACAGCAATAATATTGGTTAATGGAGCAACCCAAGAAATTTGTTGAAAGAAAAGTAAGGTTAAGGGACTCAATGCAATAAATATTTTGCCTTGAGATTCAATTAACACCTTACTCATAAAAATCATTTTTGAGCTCAGACTTAAAAAATGTTGCTGAGGTAGCTGCGCTATAGTTTGGTAAATTCTTAATAAAATAAAACATGCCCCATAAGACAGCCAAAAACCTGCAGAAAGCACACTAAACGGGTCAATTAGCAACAGTAGACTTGCGCTATATACGAGTAATGTAAAAGGTTTAATAGGTTGTTTTAATAATAGAAATCCAATAAATATAAATACTGATAATAATGTTCGTAGTGCAGGAATTTCGAAACCTACAAATGCAGTATAAATTAAAACACCAAGGCAGCATGGTACAGTCATCAAAACCTGTTTCGGTTTCCATAAGTAAATTTGAGGATAATAACGACTGATAAATTGATGACATGCCCAAGATAACATAATGGCAAAAATGAGCACATGTGGGCCTGAGATCGCCAATAAATGACTAATTCCTAATTGTTTGAACTGTAGTTGAGTTTCATCTGATAAAAGGCTTTCATCACCTGTCAGCAAAGCTAAAATTAAACCCTTTTGCTGTATAGATGAGCTGTTTAATATTTGCCTAAAAGTTAAGCGAAGTTTTTCTATATTTAAACGAAAACTATTGGAAAAAGACTGTTGTTCTTTTAAATGTTGCTGATAGCCCAATCGATAGATTTCATCAAGGCTTAAAGGCTCAATATATCTCACGTTAAAACCAGACATAATATTTCGCTGAATAAACCACTTTTCCTGATCAAAAGCTCCTGAGGTGGCATAACTATGCGCAGGTCTTGTTTTTCCAGATATTCGATAATAGTGACCTAATTCAAGATTCTGATTATTCTTTAATAAATTTTGATTATTACTTTTTAAATATAGCAACCAATTCACCGGTTCTTTAGAAAGATTTAGAACTTGTGCAGTTTGTTGAACCTTATTATCTTTTTCTTCACTTAAACGGTTTATATAGACAATAATGTCGAGATTTCGGGTATCCGTTTCTCTTTGTTCTAATCGTTCAATCAGTGCTTTTTCAGCATAGTGGTAACCAACCATAAAAAGACTTGTTGTACATAATAAGCAAAACACTGCCTTTAAAAATGGTCGATCAACGAACATTGGTCGTTTATAAAGATAAAAAATAATGGCAAGTAACAGTAGAGCCTCGCCCACTTTTTCATATTGCATGATTAAAGGGAAATCTATTCCCATCAATGCAATACCGCCAATCCACCCCAATAGAATAATCTTAAACATTTAAAAATCTAGTCATTATCATTTTAGGGGCAAAATTAAAGCCCAACTCAGTGGGCTTTAACAATGTGATTTAATGACAATTTTTTTAAGAACCGTTTACCCACAGCCCATCTTCCATATGCAAGATTGAATCTGCTGCCTGAGCTAATTGCTCATCATGGGTCACAATTAACATTGCCATGTTGAGTTCTTTCTTAAGATCGGTGAGCAACTCGAAAATACCTACTGCTGTTTTACGATCTAGGTTACCCGTAGGCTCATCAGCTAGTACTACCGCAGGCTTAGTCACTAATGCACGAGCAAGCGCAACACGCTGACGCTCACCACCTGAAAGTTCACCTGGTTTATGGTCCATACGATGAGATAGCCCCACTCGATCTAGCAAATATTCAGCCTGTGCCTTTACCGACTTATATTGACTGTCTGCTCGAAGCATTAAAGGCATCGCTACATTTTCAAGAGCAGTAAATTCAGGTAATAAATGGTGGAACTGGTAAACAAAACCTAAGTATTGGTTACGTTGAAAGCCACGTTCCGCTTCACCTAAATTATCAAAGCGCTGACCATTCAAAAATACCTGTCCTTTAGTCGGCTGATCTAAGCCACCAAGTACATGCAACAAAGTACTTTTACCTGAACCACTTGCTCCGACAATAGATACAAACTGCCCTGCTTCCACTTGTAAAGAGAGACCTTTAATGACTTCAACCTTAGATTTACCGTCATCAAAATGTTTATAAATATCTTTTGCTTCTAAAACGACTTTACTCATAACGCAATGCCTCGGCAGGTTGAACTTTGGCTGCACGAAGCGCCGGATAAATAGTTGCCAAGAAACTTAAGAGTAAAGAAACAATCACAATAATTGTCACGTCTTGCCATCTTAAGTAAGAAGGTAAGTAATGTACAAAATAGGCATCGAACAGATTAAGTCCGAGAACATTATTAAACCAAGAAATAATATCGCTGATCGTAAGTGCCAGAATAACCCCTAAAACCGTACCCGCAACTGTACCGATCACACCAATAACCGTACCTTGCACCATAAAGATTTTAGTAATCATAGATGGCGATGCACCTAAAGTACGTAAAATTGCAATGTCCGATTTTTTGTCAGTCACGACCATAACTAAAGACGAAACAATGTTAAATGCAGCAACTACAATAATTAGTACAAGCAATAAACCGACTAATGTTTTTTCCATTTGGATGGCATTAAATAAGTTGCCATGTGTATAGGTCCAGTTTGTTGCGTAGAAATTGCTTGGCAAATTCTTCACAATGTCATCGGCAACTTGAGGAGCGGCAAAAATGTCATCTAATTTTAGACGAACGCCTTGAGCGCCATCAGGTAAACGCAATAAAGTTGAAGCATCATATAAAGCAATGTATCCAACCATCGAGTCAACTTCAGCACCTACACTGAAAATACCCACCACTTTAAAGCGTTTAAAACGAGGTACAACACCAGCTGGAGATGGAGTCGCTTCAGGTAAAACCAATGTCACGCTATCGTTTAGACGTAAGCCAAGCGAATCGGCCATGTCTTTACCAAGTACGATACCGAATTCACCTTTTTTAAGTGAGTCGAGGCTACCGGCAACAATATGATTTTGAATGATAGAGACATTCTTTTCATATTTAGGGTCAATACCCGTCACCATAATACCTGCCACTTGCCCTTGAGCAGTTAACATACCTTGCAATTGGGTAAAAGGTGCAACTCCAGTCACGTGGGGATGATTTTCAACTCGTTTAACCAGTTCAGGCCAATCCGTAAGGATTTGCGTCGATGAAACTGTCGCTTGCGGTACCATTCCCAAAACACGATTTTTTAATTCGCGGTCGAAACCGTTCATTACAGAAAGTACCGTAATTAGTACAGCGACACCAAGTGTCAAACCGACCATCGAAACCAATGCAATAAAAGAAATAAAATGATTACTGCGTCGAGCGCGAGTATATCTCAACCCTATATACAGTGAGATTGGTTTAAACATACCTTCTAAATCCAAGGTCATTGATGGAAAAAGAGAAGTGTTCATTCACACTTCTTATTTAGCCATATCGTTAGATGCTGTATTAAGGCTTAAAAATCAGTAAGTTCTGATCTATCCTTAACAATCCTAATATTATATTGCTGCGCTATTTTCTACTACTTAAGATATGAGATCAATTTGATCATGCATTTAGCTACGAATTAGAACAATTTAATGAATAAGCTCAACAAATTACCCTCATCTTCTCCTACTTAGACTTAATATGTTGAGCAAAATTACGATTTGCTTGAATGTCTTTATAAAAATATAGAAATAGACCAAATAAGATAATGAAAGCTCCCACAAAAACCATAATCGACAATTGTTCATGGTTTAAAACAGCTCCAATGATCATTGCTAGCATTGGTGTAATGACTGTCGTTAACGATAAAGTGGTCGGTTTTATATTCTGAACAAGTTTGAAATAACAGAACATAGCCACAAGTGAAGCCATCAGAACTGTATAAATTAATGCAAATAAAGATTTAGCTTGTGGTAAATGAGTCGGTGCATATTGCCAAATAAATGGAATAAGGCAGCTTGCCAAAATTGAAGAAACCAAGATCGAACCGGTCGCTTGAGCCATTGGCTGAATTTTGGCATTCACTTTCTTTACCCAAAATATAGAAAATGAATAAACAAAAACACTGACCAACATTAAGACAATACCAAATGGATGCACATGTTGATTTGAACCATTTAAACAAATGATCGCTAGTCCACAAACAGCAACAGCCATACCTAGCCACTGCAATTTAAAAAGATGCTGACCAAAAGCAAAACGTCCAATCAATCCAGCCATAATGGGTGCTAGACCAAACATCAAGGCAATCATGCCAGAACTTAAATATTGGGTCGCAGCATAGGTAAAAATTTGCGAGCCGATTAAACTAAAAGACCCTGCAAAATAACTATGTAAAGCTTGCTTATGAGTTGGAAAAGAAGTTTTTAGAACAAGTAAAACAATAACCGACAGAGGCAAAGCTATATAAAACCGTAACAGTAAAGCCCACATGACATGTAAGTCAGATACGCTCCATACAATGGCTAAAGGTGTCGTTGCCCAGATAAATACAAGCAAGACATAAGTTGAAGCCAAGTTGGTTTGGGATGGCATAAGAGGCTCACTAAGCAGTTTTACGTTTTTGCTTTAAAATCGTTTGGTCGAGTGCACTAGAAAATTCGCGCTTATCACGTTCTGAAATAGGTGGTGGACCACCCGTCTGTACACCAGCGCCGCGCAGCGTATCCATAAAATCACGTAAGTGCAAACGTGCTTTTACGTTCGCTGTGGTATACACCTCACCACGTGGGTGAATCGCAATACCACCTTTCTCAATAACTTGAGCTGCGAGTGGAATATCTTGCGTAATGACAATGTCATTTTCAGACATACGATTCACAATTTCCTGATCGGCTTGATCGGCCCCACTTAAAACTTGCAGAGATTTAATACGTACTGAAGGAGTAATACCGACATTTTGATTGGCTACAAAAATCACTTCTAATTGATAACGATCCGAAGCTCTTAAAATGACTTCACGCAAAATTTTAGGTAATGCATCTGCGTCTACCCACAACTTGAATGGCAGCACGTTATTCTCTATTTCCACTAAAAATATAAGTCTAACAGATGCATTTCATTAGAGAATAGCGCTAAATATAAAACTTGTTTTCTAAATTTAATTTGAACAATACGTTAATAATTATTTATGTATTCACTTAGCAGCACATGTTTTTGCTAGGTAGAGAACTTTTTAATAACTAAATACGTGCTTTTACAAGAGAATTTACATATGTTGACTTGAAAAATAGCAATTACCCTCGATTTAATATATCAAGTGAGATAAACCCAACATCAATCGTACCTATGAAAAATCAAAACAGTCCAGAAGTTATTACGGTAAACGACCAAAATTTTGGTAGTCATGGAGAGCATTGGAATCTACTGACTTCCCATCCAGAGACAGATGTACCAAAATGGCTTGGACTAGCGCTTGATGCTCCTGTAATGCCAATGGGTTTATGTCAAAATGAAGACGAAATGGATCAATCTTTTTGGCTCATTCAAGGTCCACAAGGTCAGAAGGTCACCATTAATCAAATTATTGCAGTTGAAAATCAAAAACCTCGTGCTTTAAAAACTGCCTTCCCTAGTTTTGATAGTCCCTATCAATATAATGCCCAAATTGAGCGCATCATTACTTGTGACTCTGCTACTCAAGCAGTATTAAGTTTAAAATTAAATAAAAGTACAACGATTTATGCATTTGATAATTTATTTAGCGTTAATCGTTGCCAATATGACAAAACCCAAACTTATCAAGTCCAATTTAATGCATGGGCCTATGAATTAGAATCAGTGCCTGCGGGAGAAACAATTGTCGTAGATGATCCAGCGTCAATTAAACATCACCGTGCATTAAATGCGATTTTAACTGAACATAATGGAATTGCACCCGAAAACCTACAAGAACTGATTAATGAATGGCAACCAAAAACTAAAGAAGATCAAGAACCTGTAACGGTTGATTTTTCTAAAATGGTTGCATATTTATATGGAGAAAATCTTGGTCAAGAAGATGAAGCTTGGTTCCAAGGTAATATTGTCGGTAAAACTTCAATGTCATTTATGGGTGCAGAATATACTCTTTATGATGTCACTTTAGTTTTAGAAGACAACCTTCCTGCCATATTAGTGCGCATTGCTACAAAAAATGATTTGTACAAAAACTTTAATATTGGCGAATATATTCGTGGCAATATCTGGATTCAGGCGAATATTTATGCTAAAAATAGTGAAACTAATTGAATTTCACTAATATTTTAAAAATTAGGCTATTGAATGAAGATTATACCTGAACAAACCACCAGCCTCATTCAAACTAGTAACCCACGTATAAGGGTCGATACTGGTGCGTTTTGCTTTTTCGTTTTAGGTATGTTCTTAGCCGCAATGATGATACATCAATTTGGTTTTATGCCTTTTTAATTGATCATTTATATAAAAATAAAGCCCTCTTTTTGAGGGCTTTATTCATTTTATGACTTAACCATTACGTTTAGCAAAATCATCCATAAAGCGGATAAGCGCCTGAACGCCTTCTAATGGCACAGCATTATAAATACTTGCACGCATACCACCTACTGAGCGGTGACCTGCTAAGTTCAATAAGTGATTTGCTTCAGCTTCTTTCAAGAATTGCTTTTCTAAAGCTTCATCTGCCAAAGTAAATGGTACATTCATAATTGAACGATTTGGAATGGCAATCGGGTTATTATAAAAGTCGCTTGAATCGATATAACCATAGAGTAACTGAGCTTTTTCAAGGTTAACTTTATGGATAGCATCTACCCCACCCTGCTCTAGTAACCATTCAAATACTAAACCAGACAAGTACCAAGCATAAGTCGATGGTGTATTTACCATAGAGCCATTCTTGGCTTGATCAGCATATTTTAAAATGCTTGGAATCTCTGCTTTAGCTTGATCCAGTAAGTCATCACGGATAATAACAATTGTTAAACCAGCAGGACCAATATTTTTTTGCGCACCTGCATAGATGAGACCAAATTTCGAAACATCAAGTGGAGCAGATAAAATGCTTGATGAAAAATCACATACTAGTGGGGCTTTAACATCAGGAACGTCAGCAAACTGTAAACCGCCAATTGTTTCGTTATCGGCATAATGGACATAAGCTGCATCGTCAGATAAGTTCCATTCGCTTTGCTCAGAAATGGCGAACTTACCGTCTACTTTAATACCAGCTTCTACAACATTAATATCGCCATAACGTTTTGCTTCTTTTAAAGCTTTTTCAGACCAAATTCCAGTATGGATATAATCTGCTTTGTTATTTTTTCCAAGCAGATTTAAAGGAATTGCTGAAAATTGTAATGACGCGCCACCTTGTAAAAATAGCACTTTATAGTTTTCAGGAATATTCATGAGCTTACGCAAATCTGCTTCAGCTTTTTCCGCAACAGCAACATAGTCAGCACTACGGTGACTCATTTCCATGATGGATAGGCCCTTACCTTGCCAATCCAACAATTCTTGTTGAGCTTTTTCTAAAACGGCAGTAGGTAATGCAGCAGGACCAGCACAGAAATTGTACGCGCGCATGATTTTTCCCTTGTAAAAGTGAAACACAATAAAAAAAGGCATTTAACCACAGATTGCTTAAGGTTGCAGCAGCTTCTCTAGTAAATATTTCAATGCTAGGGCGTGTTTATGCCTATTTTTTCAATAACTATTTTATTTATTTCATTGCTTTCACTTATTTTTTTATAAGTTTTATTAAATAAAGTTCAACTTGACTTGTGAATATAGTTTCCCATACTGTGATGAACATATAAAAACTTGCTGTATGATTTTCCATCAAGCAAAAATAACCTCAAAATCATTTTGTGCTTTTATACAATTGTATAATAAACAATATGATAATTGAATTTAATAACAAGAAATTTAAACTATAAGGGATGATCAAAAATTGTTATATAAAATGCCAACACATCAATATCGACAGTCTAAACGTCCTTTTTTGTTTAAACCCAATTACCTTGCGTTGGTATTGGGAGTATTAATTGCAACGCCTATTTATGCGCAAAGTTTAAGTTATGCTGAAGCAGAACAACAGGCTTTAAAAAGCTCATACAGCACTCAAGCCAACCAAGCATTACAACAAGCCTCTCAGTTAGAAGCCGAAGCGGTAAAAGGTTTAGGACTCCCCAGAGTTGATTTAAATGTGAGGGCATATGCTTTTCATAGTGAAACAGATGTACCCTTAGGCTCTTTTAAACAAAAACTTGAAAATGATTTAAGCCAAGGACTCAATGATAAATTATCCCAGTGGAACAATGTCATTCCATCAGATGTTTTAGGTCAAGTTCAGGAAGGCTCAAACCAAATCATACATGACGGTATAAACCGTTTTCCTGACTACGCTAATTTGACTGTAGAAGACCAAGTAGTCCGACCATCTATTTCAGTGGTGATGCCGCTCTACACAGGTGGGTTAACAACTAGTGCAAAAAAAATAGCTAACATTCAGGCTCAACGCTCCGAGCTTTCAAGCCAACAACAACAAGATATCCAGCGCTTCGAAGTCGTACAAAGTTATTTTAATGTGCAATTACAACAACAACTGGTCGCAAGTAGTCTATTTAACTTTAATGCAATGCAAAAACATTACAGCAATGCGTTAAAGCTCGAACAGCAAGGTTTTATTAGTAAAGGGCAACGTATGCAGTTTGAAGTTGCTCGTAACAATGCCGAACGAACTCTACAAAATGCGCAGGCAAATCTGAATGCTAGCCAATTTAATTTAAACAATCTTTTGCACCAGCAAAATAATGCTGATTTAAGTACTCCTCTTTTTGTAAATACTGTTCGTAGCCAATCGTTAGAATCTCTTTTAAGCAGTTACTCTCAAAAATCTAGCCTTGTGCAAAAAATGCAGTTAGACACTCAATTGGCAAATGCAAATATTCAGGCTCAACAAGCAGCAAAAAAACCGAGTCTTTTCGCTTTTGGTGAGTATTCACTCGATGAAAATGAAAACTGGATTGTAGGTGTTATGGCAAAATACAATCTTTTTTCTGGCGTAGATAAAAATAAGAATATTCATGCTGCCGAATTAAAACGTTATGCTTCAGAACTCATGACTGAACGAACTAAACAAGAGATTGAAGCATTATTGAATAAGTCTTATAACGAGCTCAATTCAGCACAGCAAAGTCATACGCTATTACAAAGGAATATCAGCGCAGCTCAAGAAAACCTACGTATTCAGGAACTTTCTTTCCGAGAAGGCATAGGTACAGCGACTCAAGTGATCGATGCACAAAATGCATTAAGTGCTTTAAAAACAGAAATGGCTTTAAATGCTTATAAATATGTCATGTCGCTCGCAACTCTGTTGCAAAGCCATGGTTCTATGGACCAGTTTAAAGCTTATGTGACTCAACCACACACTGACTATATTCGCTAATGGGGGCATAACATGAATCAAGACTCAGCTCATTCAGAACAAAATTCTCCTGTTGCGGGTACGGCAGAAACTCACCAAAATCAGCAAAATACTCAAACCGACAATACTCAAGAAGTAAAAACGAGTAAAAGTGATTCTCAACCTCCTAAAAATTCGAAAATTAAACTAATTATTGCGGTCGTGGTTATTGCTCTATTAGGATTAATCATTTTTGGTTTGTGGAAAAGCTATCAACCTAAGCCTATTGAATTACAAGGCCGAGTTGAGGCTGAAACAGTTCATGTCAGTACTAAGGTTCCGAGCCGTATTGAAGAAATTTATGTGCAAGAGGGCCAGAAAATTTCCAAAGGTCAGCCTCTTGTTCGTTTAGTCAGCCCTGAAATAGAGGCTAAAAAACAACAAGCTTTAGCCACCCTACAATCAGCTTTGGCATTTCAATCTACGGTAGACCGAGGTTCTCAACAGGAAAATATTGATACTCTTTATGCCAATTGGCAGAGTATGAAAGCACAGGCAAACCTTGCTAAAACCACTTATCAACGTGGAGAAAATTTATATAGACAAGGTGTTATTTCTCGTCAAAGAAGAGATGAGATGTTAGCCGCACAGACTTCTGCTCAAGAGTTAAGTGAAGCAGCTTATCAACAATATGCTCGAGCAAAGCGCGGAAGTACCAGTCAGCAGAAATCTACAGCGGATGCACAAGTTGAAATTGCAAAAGCCGCGGTAAGTGAAGCTCAAGCACTTGAGGCAGAAACTCGTTTACTCGCTCCTATTTCAGGTACAGTTTCAAAAACTTATGGCAAACCTTCTGAACTCGTTGCTATGGGTGTACCTGTTGTCAGCATTTTAGAAGATGATGATTTGTGGGTCAGTTTAAATGTCGGTGAAAACCAATACGCTTCTGTTTATAAAAACAAAACGCTAGAAGGTTTCATTCCTGCGCTGAATCAAACTGTGATGTTTAAAGTGAAAAATATTGATGCCGAAGGCGAATTTGCCACCATTAAAACCACACGTCAGACCGGTGGTTATGACATTCGTAGTTTTAAATTACATTTGGCGCCTGAGCGTCCTGTCAAAGACTTAAAAGTTGGCATGAGTGTTCTATTTAAAATTAAAGAAGAAAAATAAAACATGTTTGCCAGCATATTACGTGAACTAAACTATTTAAGAAGCAATAAATGGGATTTGTGTATGGTGACACTCATCCCTGCTTTTATCATTTTTTTGTTTAGCAGCATGTTTTATGCAGGTAAAGCTGAACATTTACCCATTGCCATTATTGATCAAGACCAGAGTGAACTAAGCCGTAATATTGGAAAGTATCTTTCACTAAATCATACAGTCGATGTAAAAACAATTACTACAAGCTCAAGTGAAGCCGAGAGATTACTCAATGAAACCAAAATATGGGGTTATGTTTTTATTCCGGATGGTGCCGAAAAACGTTTTGTGAAAGCTCAAGATGCTCAAATCAGTATTGCTTTTAACCAATCTTTTTTTAGTGTCGGGAACACGATTTCCTCGGCGATGTTAGTCAGCACTCTCAATGCTTTAGCAGACTATGCTGGCCAGAATTATCTTGCAAATAATATTCCCTATTTAGATGTCCCTACAGCACACGTCAAAATTTCAACGCTTTATAACCCGAGTATGAGCTATGAGTTCTATTTAGAACCCTTCATGGTTCCAGCCGTATTACATTTATTACTATGTTGCTGTGTGGCATTTGCCATTGGACAAGAAATTAAACGCGGCACACTAACACAGTGGGTGAACCGAGAAAGTTTTATTCAGGGCTTATTGGCTAAAAATTTGCTGTATAGCTTTATTTTCTGTTTCTGGACTTGGTTATGGATGTTTTGGCTGGTTGAAATTCGAGGCTGGTTTGTAGCAGGTTCACTAAGTTTCTTATTAGCTGCTCAGTTCTTACTTTATTTTTCTTATGCTTTAATTAGTAGCACCGTCATTCTCGCGACCAAAAATTTAAGTAAAACTTTTGGTTTTATTGCAGTATATGGCGGATCTTCTTTAAGTTTTGCAGGCGTTACTCTACCTTTAAATAATGCACCGATTTTCACTAAATTTTGGTCACTGATTATTCCGTACACCCCTTATGCAAAGCTCCAGACCGAACAATGGGTGATTGGAAGTCCACTTTTCATTTCAATGTCTCCCTTCTTAATACTTATTGGCTACTGCCTTATTTATTTCTTTTTAAGTTGTTTGCTGCTTAAAAAACTGGTTCAAGGAGCAACACCATGAAGGAATTTTTAAAGGCTTACGTTCAAACATTTAAAGATATTGTGAGTAACAGTTCAGTTTTCACAACACTTATTTTATCCGTCATTCTTTATAGCTTTTTTTATCCGACAGCCTATAAAGCTGAGCGCGCAGAATCAATTCCAATTGTCATTGTTGATGAAGAACAAAGTCTTTTAACTTCTCAAGTCATTGGTCAAACAGCCAATAGCCCTCACGTTAAAATTGTTGATGTCACTGGTAATTTTCTTGAAGCTGAACAAATGGTTCGCGAACAAAAAGCCGATGGTATTTTACTTTTACCAAGCAATTTAACGCAGAGCTTACGCCGCGGAGAAACTGGCGGAATCGGCTTATACTTAAGCACAACCAACTTTTTAAAAACTAAAGAAATTGGGTTAGGTCTTGCCACCTCTATTGAAGCAACTTTAAAGGAATATATTGAAAGGTTTGGACAACGTACACACTTTCAGCCTGCTCTTTCTATTCATCAAATGCCTTTATTTAATACGCTTTCAGGCTACGGTAGTTATATTTTCCCTGCAGTTGCATCACTTATTATTCACCAAACAATTGTGTTAGGTTTGGCCATGCTGGTTGCAAGTTACCGCGAACAACATGAAAAAATTACCCCTATTCGTTTTGCAGGAATTTTTGCCAGTATCTTTACAATTGGTTGTTTAGGAAGTTTTTATCTTTTTGGTTTTACCTTGTGGTTCAATGACTATCCACACGGTGGAAACTTTGTCGGTTTGCTAGTCGCTGTTCCTATTTTCATTAGCTGTGTAATTGGATTAGGTATGCTAATTGGCTCACTTTTAGATATGCCGGAACGTGCCGGACATATTATTGTATTTAGCTCAGTTCCTCTTTTCTTATTAACTGGGGCAGCTTGGCCTCATCAAGCCATGCCTGAATGGTTGCAATGGTTTGCTTGGTGTTTACCCTCTACACACGCCGTACAGATGTTTGTACAACTTAATCAAATGGGCGTGCCTTTAAATGTCGTGGTCCCGAAATTAATTTTTCTTGCGACTATTGGGGTTATATTTTTAATTACTGCCTATTCACGTTTAAAAGTATCTAAATAAACTTATTTATAGGCTAATTAAAGTGTACAGATTATATTTTTATTTACTATAAAATCTTATAGTTAAAGCTTATTTCTTAAAAAAATTGACTTAAATTTTATAAAAAATCAAATAAATTCAAACAATTATTTTACTTCAATTGTCATAAAACCTTAAGAAAACTTTAAGTTGGAATTAAGGAAATTTCTCCATATTAAAAACGTATAGTTTTTCAGCAGCTAAGCAGAATAATTCTGTAACCCTGCCCTATAGTGGAATTTAGATATGGCAAAGGTGTGCTATTGCGCAGATGACTTTGCAATGAATGCAGAGATATCTGACGCAATTATTCAACTTATTGAACAAGGTGCGCTTCAAGCCACCTCATGTATGACCCAATCTGATTTATGGGAAACTGCTGCTGCCAAATTAAAACCGTTTAGTGATCGAGTTGATATCGGTTTACATTTAAATCTTACTTATGCTTTCGCTTCGGGTAATCTGGTTTTTCCCTTACCTATGCTTATAGTCCGAGCATGGTTTGCAAGTCTTAATCGCGAATTAATCACTCAATGTATTGAGGAGCAATGGGACTTATTTGTTTCAGTATTAGGAAAACAACCTGACTTTATAGATGGTCATCAACATATTCATCAATTTCCATTTATACGTGATATTTTGCTGCAATTATTAAAAGAGAAAAAATTTACGGGTTGGATTCGAAATTTACAACAGCCAATCAATCCCCCTCATTACCGTTTTAAAACTCGTATGCTCTCAGCATTAGGTTCTAACTCTTTGGCAAAAGCTTGCCAGACATATCACTTTAATCAAAATGGCCAATTTGCTGGCATCTATGATTTCAAACTGACCAATTATGGCGAACTCAATCAATATTGGCTTGCGAATGCAAAAGACCATTTACTGATTATGTGCCATCCAGCACTTGCACAATCAAATGATCAAGATCCAATTCAACACGCCCGAATTCAAGAATATCAATACTTCAGTTCGGCTCAGTTCCAACTTGATTGTCAACAATACGGTATCCAGCTCACCAGACTAGGGGCAATGCAATGAATATAAAACCCTTTTTATCCTGCGTTGTTCCAGCCTACAACGAAGCAGAAAATTTAAAAACATTTATTCCTGCTTTGGCAAATAGTCTAAAACAGCAAAATCTTAGCTATGAAATTATTGTGGTAGATGATGGAAGTAAAGACGATACCATTCCAATTTTACAAACAATGATTGAGGATTATCCTTTAGTTGTGCTGGAGCTTTCACGGAACTTTGGCGAAGAAGCAGCTTTAAGTGCTGGTTTAGACCATGTGTCTGGTGAAGTTGCTCTACTGATTGATGCTGATTTTCAACATCCATTTGAAGCAATTCCAACCATGATTAATCTTTGGAAAAATGGTTATGACATGGTCTATGGTATTCGTAATCGTACAACCGAATCATGGCTTAAACGTGTTCTAACCCAAGCTTATTACCGTATTTTAAACTTAAGTTCACCTATTGATATTCCAGAAAGTGCTGGAGACTTCCGGCTACTCGATGCAAAAGTTGTTGAAGCTATCAAACAATTACCAGAAAAAAATCGTTATATGAAAGGCCTATATGCTTGGGTTGGCTTTAAAAGTATAGGCATTAATTTTTCTGAGCAAGAACGTCAACATGGCCGTTCTAGCTTCAACTTAAAATCTCTTTTTAACTTGGCCATGTCAGGTTTAACAGGTTTTTCTGATTTACCTTTACGCGTATGTATTTACTTAGGTGCAATTCTGGCCTTAGGTGCGATGAGCTACGGCGTATGGATTATCATTAAAACTTTGATTGAGGGAATTTCCATTCCGGGCTGGGCAACACTTGCGGCAGGTATGACGCTATTAGGTGGTATTCAATTGTTATTCATAGGAATTTTAGGTGAATACATTGGCCGCATTTATGCTGAAGTTAAAAACCGCCCAAAATATATTATTTCTACCGAGCATTCTCGTACTAAGCAGGAACATTCAATCGCCCACCAAGAAAATACGTTCTCTAGTTTCTAATGTTTGCTCATATTCTTCAGCTTGCACGGTTTACTACTACCGGGACCGCAGCAGCACTTACTCATTATAGTGTAGCCATGCTTCTATTTAAGAAACATGTTGCACTGCAATATGCCAATTTATGCGCTTTTCTACTGGCCTATTGGGTGAGCTATTTTGGGCACCGCGTTTTTACGTTTAAAGCGCAACATCTTACGCATCGGCAGACTCTCCCAAAATTCACGTTGGTTGCCGGCTTAGGGTTTTTATTTAATGAAAGTTTTCTTTTACTTTCAAACCTCTATTTTAACGTACCTGTTTCAACCTTAGTGTGTACTGCAATTGTTCTGACATCTATGGTGACTTTTTTACTTAACCGTTTTTTTGCATTCCAACATTAAGGATTATGTATGCAGCAATGGCTTCGTAGTTCCAAATTTTTATTAATATTCTTACCGATTTGGCTATTTGTTTTGTCTTGGATTAGACCCTTATCTGTACCAGATGAAGGTCGCTACGGAGATATTAGCCGTACTATGTTCGAATCTGGAGACTGGTTAACTCCACGAATCGATGGCTTACCTTTCATGCATAAGCCTCCTTTACTACATTGGTTAAGTTCTATGTTTATGGAGCTTTTTGGTGTGCATGTATGGGTGTTACGTTTAGTACCTGTTTTGGCTGGTACCCTCATGTTAGTGGGATTATTTTTATTCGTAAAAAAGCATATTTCAGAAAGCGTTGCACAACTTACCGTTATTATTTTAGCCACTAACCTGCTTTTTTTTGGTAGTAGCCAATACATTAACCATGATTTACTGCTTGCCTCTTGGATCACCATTAGTGTTTTATGTTTTGTGGACTTCACCATTTATGCACGGAAATCTATTTTATTTTTAGGTTATATCGCTGGTGCAGCAGCCTTCTTAAGCAAAGGCTTAATTGGAATTTTAATTCCCGGCATGATTCTTTTACCGTGGTTAATTTACACCAAGCAATGGAAGAAAATACCTTCTCTTCTTAATCCATTGGCTATCTTGTTATTTTTATTCATCGTTAGTCCGTGGCTCTACTTGGTACAAAGTAAATATCCTCAATTTTTACACTATTTTTTTATTGATCAACAATTTAATCGTTTCAGTTCAAAAGAGTTTAATAACAAACAGCCATGGTGCTTTTATCTTATGATTTTATTTGTCAGTTTTTTACCATGGCTTTTTGCGAGTAGATTTACGTCTATAAAAACCATTTTTAAAGATTATAAATCATGCTCTTTACTTGCCCTATTTGTATGGTGGTTTGTTTCTGTTACGGTTTTCTTCTCTATTCCGCCTTCTAAGCTAGCAGGCTATATTTTACCTGCTGTTCCGCCTCTTGCCATTTTTTTCGCGCTTGTGATGAATAAGGTTCTTGAAAGCAGTAATAAAACCAGATTGCAGACTTGGGGTATTCCTGTATTTACTGTACTTGTTGGAATTGGCGTTAGTGCAACACCACATTTTATTCGTGCACATCAGCTTTTTATCCAAAACCAAGCCATATTTATTTATCTCATTGGTGCCTTATTAATTGTGCTTCCACTTGTGTTAGTTGGGCTATATAAAAAACAGAAATTGAACTATTTGACTTATATTTTTATAAGTTTAATTGTTCTATGTAGTGCAGTCCCATTTGCTGTTCGTATTTTAGATACCAAAAACAATGTAGGCCAAACAGATTTTGCTGAGTACATTGCCCCATCTACAAAAATCGTTTTCTACAATTATTATTTCTATGATGTTCCATTCCTTTTACAACTTAAGCAGCCTGTTTATATCGTAAATCAATGGGATACTGTGCATTCAGATAGTGCCTCTTTAGAAATTAAAGATGGTTTGTTATTTGAACCGCAACTCAAAAAGTACTTGTGGAGCGAACAGCAGCTTCAAGATGCTCTAATGCAAAAACAAGATCTGATCGTGGTAAGTCAACCTCATAATTTTGCAACTAAAGACCCGTCAGTAAAAACTTTGCATTACAGAAACTATGATGTATTTATTTTCCATCCCTCGAAATAAACCAGAAATAAAAAAGGAAGCCGAAGCTTCCTTTTTTATTTTAAAACGTTTTACTCTTCAGAAGTATCTTCATTATTAGATACAGCTTCTTCGCTATCAGTTTCAGTCGTATCTACTTCACCTTCAAGAAGTTCTTCTTCGTCTTCTACAGCTTCAATTGAAACTACGCCAACAAGTGTTTCTTCTTCGCTTAAACGGATCAGACGAACACCTTGAGCATTACGGCCTGTCATTGCAACTTCTGCAGCACGCGTACGAACAAGCGTACCACCATCAGAAATTAATAATAACTCTTTGGTTTCATCAATAGAAACTGCACCAACTAGCTCACCGTTACGTTCACTTGTCTTGATCGCAATAACACCCTTACCACCACGTTTCTTGGTCGGGAAGTCATTTACTGGAGTACGTTTACCATAACCGTTGGCACTCGCACACAGTACTTCACCTGTCTCAGGCACAACAACAAGCGATACGATGCGACTTACTAGACTTGAATCTGCTGAATCATCATTATCATCTGAATCATCATTTTCAACATCTGCATCTTCTTCACTTAAGGTGCTGCTTGCAAAGCTTACACGCATACCGCGTACACCTTTCGCTGTACGACCCATTGCACGTACGTCAGTTTCAGCAAAACGAATTGCTTTACCTTCGTTAGAGAACAACATGATTTGCTGATTACCATCAGTAATCGCAACACCAATTAAGGTATCTTCTTCATTAAGTTCAATAGCACGTAGACCATTTGAACGAATGTTTGCAAATTGTTCTAACTCAACACGCTTAACCGTACCAGAAGCTGTCGCCATAAACACATAGTGATTTTCTGGAAACTCGGTTAATGGCAAGATTGCAGTTACTGTTTCTGTTGCATCTAGAGGTAACAAGTTCACGATTGGACGGCCTTTTGCCCCACGTGATGCTTGAGGAACTTCAAATACTTTCAGACGGTACACTTTACCCACATTGGTAAAGCAAAGTACGGTCGCATGGTTCGATGCCACAATCAGATGTTGAATAAAGTCATCATCTTTCATTGAGGTTGCAGACTTACCACGTCCACCACGGCGCTGTGCCTGATAGTCTGAAAGTGGTTGAGTTTTTGCATAACCCGTTTGCGAAACAGTTAATACCACTTGTTCTTCTGGAATTAAATCTTCACGGCAGAAATCCACACGAGATTCAACAATTTCGGTACGACGTGCATCGCCATATTGTTGTAAAACTTGTGCCAACTCTTCGCGAATAACACCCATTAACAAGTTAAAGTCATTTAAAATTGCAGTAAGTTCAGCAATTTGACCTAAAATTTCAGTATATTCCGCATGTAACTTGTCTTGTTCAAGACCAGTTAAACGGTGTAAACGTAATTCTAAAATTGCGCCTACTTGTGTTGGTGACAGACGGTAAATTGAATCACTTAAACCAAATGGACGATTTGGATCTTCACCTTCAATTTCATCTGGGCGAACAGAAATTGCACCAGCTTTTTCAAGTAGTGCAACAACGCCACCACCTGCCCACTCACCCGCAAGTAAACGCTCACGCGCTTCAGCAGGGTTTGCAGAAGTTTTGATGGTTTCAATAATTTCATCAATATTGGCTAAGGCAACTGTCAAGCCTTCCAAGATATGACCACGTTCACGTGCTTTACGTAATTCGAACATGGTACGGCGTGTCACAACTTCTTGGCGGTGACGAATAAATGCCGCAATAATATCTTTTAGATTCATCAATTTTGGTTGTCCATTGTCTAGACAAACCATGTTGATGCTGAATGAGTTTTCAAGCTGGGTATTTAAGAATAAGTTATTTACAACAACTTCTGCGTTTTCACCGCGTTTCAAGTCAATTGCAATACGCATACCTTCTTTATCAGACTCATCACGAAGTTCTGAAATACCTTCAAGCTTTTTCTCTTTTACTAACTCGGCAATACGTTCAATAACTCTTGCTTTGTTTACTTGATATGGAATTTCAGTAAAGACGATGGTTGTACGACCTGTCTTTTCATCTTCTTCGAAATGGTATTTACCACGAATGTGTAAACGACCTTTACCGGTACGGTAGGCATCAACAATACCTGATTTACCGTAAATAATACCGCCTGTAGGGAAGTCAGGACCGGTAATGTATTCCATCAATCCTTCAATCGAGATATTCGGATTGTCAGCATAAGCCAAACATGCATTCACAACTTCTGTCATGTTGTGTGGTGCCATGTTAGTTGCCATACCTACAGCAATACCAGCAGCACCGTTAATTAACAAGTTTGGAACACGTGTCGGAAGTACTTCAGGGATACGTTCCGAACCGTCGTAGTTATCTTCCCAGTCAACTGTGTCTTTTTCTAAATCTGCAAGAAGCTCATGTGCCAGCTTAGTCATACGGACTTCGGTATAACGCATTGCCGCAGCGCTATCACCATCGATCGAACCGAAGTTACCCTGACCATCAACCAATAAATAACGTAAGCTAAAGTCTTGAGCCATACGAACAATGGTTTCATAAACAGCTGAGTCACCATGCGGGTGATATTTACCGATTACGTCCCCAACGACACGAGCAGATTTCTTGTAGGCTTTGTTATAGTCATTGCCCAATTCGTGCATGGCATAAAGCACACGACGGTGAACAGGTTTAAGACCGTCTCTCACATCCGGCAATGCACGAGATACAATTACACTCATCGCGTAATCTAAATATGAATGCTTGAGTTCGTCCTCAATGGCAATCGGTCGGATTTCCGATACGCTCATGCATACTCCTTCTTACAGATAGATATTTCTATCCGTTTATATGTCTTGATCTTGCAAAAAATTTAGTTCCGGAAAGTGAACTAAAATCGAAAAAAATATAGCTGTATACTATAGCATAAAAGCGCTTTGTAATGTGCGGAATCTACACTGCCAATCTGGTGATATTTGTATAATTTAATTGCATATTATTCTACTCTTTTAGCTGCAATCATTATCTTCATGCCTAATCAAAACTATGTGAATTTTATTTTATAAAAATCAAACATCCAAAGCATAAATTTTCTAATTTTTACTTCTAACTTCAGACTGTAAAACAAAAAACCCCTAGTTCAAAACTAGGGGTTTTTAACTTTAATCAATAAAGATTAAAGCTTAGATACCAACTCTGGTACTACAGCGTTCAAATCACCAACTAACCAGTAGTCAGCAACGCTGTTGATTGGTGCTTCTTCGTCTTTGTTGATAGCAACAATAACTTTAGAATCTTTCATACCAGCCAAGTGCTGGATCGCACCAGAAATACCTACAGCAATGTAAAGCTCAGGTGCAACGATTTTACCAGTTTGACCAACTTGGAAATCGTTAGGTACAAAGCCTGCATCAACTGCTGCACGTGAAGCACCTTGTGCTGCACCAAGCTTGTCAGCTAATGGGTCAAGTACTTTGTGGTAGTTCTCACCAGAACCTACACCACGACCACCAGATACAACAATACGAGCAGCTGTTAATTCTGGACGATCAAGTTTAACGATTTCTTCAGATACAAACTTAGAAACACCAGCATCTTTTACTTCGCCAACTGTTTCAACAGCAGCTGAACCACCTTCCGCAGCAACTGGATCAAATGCTGTACCACGAACAGTACCAACAATGATTGCTTCGTCAGATTGAACAGTTGCAATTGCGTTACCAGCGTAGATTGGACGCTTGAATGTGTTAGCCGATTCAACAGAAATAATGTCTGTGATCATGCTTACATCAAGAAGCGCAGCAACGCGTGGAAGAATGTTCTTACCAGTTGTAGTAGAAGCAGCTAAAACGTATTTGTAACCTTTAGCCAAGTCAGCAACTAAGCCAGCTACGTTTTCAGCTAATTGGTTTGCATAAGCAGCGTTGTCAGCAAGTAATACTTTGCTCACACCAGCAACTTTAGCAGCAGCGTCAGCAACTGCTTGAGCGCCTGAACCAGCAACTAATACAGTAATATCACCACCGATTTTTTGAGCTGCAGCAACAACGTTTAAAGTAGCACCGTTAAGTGTCTGGTTGTTGTGATCAGCGATAACTAAAATACTCATGATTTTATCCTTCCGTATTAGATCACTTTCGCTTCATTTTTCAATTTTTCAACAAGCTCATCTACAGATTTCACTTGTACACCAGCTTTACGTTCTGCAGGCGCTTCAACTTTAATCGTTTTAAGCTTAGTACCAGCTGTAACACCGTAATCAGCAGGAGATTTAGTATCAAGCGGTTTTTTACGAGCTTTCATGATGTTAGGCAATGCAGCATAACGTGGCTCGTTTAAACGCAAGTCAGTTGTAATGATTGCAGGAAGTGCAAGTTCAACAGTTTGTAAACCACCGTCGATTTCACGAGTCACTTGTACTTTACCGCCATCCACTTTCACTTCAGAAGCAAACGTACCTTGACCAGCGCCTAATAATGCACCAAGCATTTGACCTACTTGGTTAGAGTCATCATCAATTGCTTGTTTACCAAGAAGGATAAGTTCTGGTTTTTCAGCGTCAACAACACCTTTTAAGATTTTAGCAACTTCTAGAGCGCCAATTTCGTCAGTAGTTTCAACTAAAATACCGCGGTCTGCACCCAAAGCCATTGCAGAACGGATTTGTTCTTGAGCTTCTTTAGGACCAATAGAAACAACAACGATTTCTGATACTGTTCCTTTTTCTTTTAAGCGAACCGCTTCTTCCACTGCGATTTCACAAAATGGGTTAATTGACATTTTAACGTTGGTAAGGTCAACCCCACTATTGTCCGGCTTAACACGAACTTTAACGTTGGCATCAACCACACGTTTTACAGCAACAAGAGCCTTCATGTAATCCTCGGCTGTTCTAGCAAAAGTAAATGTTGAGAAAAGTATATTAACTCTTCGATTAAAATTTTTTAGGTACCCTATCTTGCAATGTGTTTGGCATTTCGGTCAAGTCACAATTTTCTGGAACGGGGCAAAAAAAATGAAATCATCAGTTCATAAAAAAATTTTTATACATATCTAACTCCTATTTTATTCTTTTTAAAGTCTATTTTATATATTGATTTTTATTATCTTTTTATCTTATTTACCTTATTAGTCAGAAGCATAAGACTCTCAAAAATGAGTCAAAATTTATAGTTTTTAGACTATATATGCCGACAAAATAGGCAAAGATCAAAATGGTCAATTGGGTAATTTCATCGATTTCCTTTAAACAAATTTGTAAAAAAATACAAATGATCTCTACATTCTGCTTTTTTAACCCAGTTACAGCGGTTTAATGCTTGGTGGCTCGTGGATGGGCCTGATCGTACACTTGGGCCAAATGATCAAAATCAATATGTGTATAAATTTGAGTAGTCGATAAATTGCTATGACCTAACATTTCTTGAACTGAGCGTAAATCACCACTACTTGATAACATATGACTAGCAAAACAATGTCGAAGTAAATGTGGGTGTAAGTCGACATTTACGCCCGCTCTTTGTGCCTGAAGTTTTACACGCTTTTCAATTTGCCTAGGAGTTAATGCACCGCCTCGCTGTGAAATGAAAACGGAAGCATTTTGGTCAAAATGGCCTTTCCAGATATTATAAATTTTTAACCAATTCAATAAGCTTTCTTTTGCCTTTTTCCCAAACGGTACAATACGGGTTTTATTTCCTTTACCTGTAATACGAACGAGTTGACGATTAAAATCAATATCTTTAATCGTTAAGCCTTGCAGTTCAGCGAGCCGTAAACCACTTGAGTACAGTAGTTCCAACATGGCTTTATCTCTTAACCAAAGCTGCTGATCAACTGGTTTTTCAGGCATGGGTTGATCTAAAATTTGATTAACCGTTTCTATGTCAATCATGCCCGGTAAAGGTCTAGGCTGACGTTTCAATTTAAAATCGTCAGTAGGATTAATTTCTAGGTATTTGCCCTGTTCAGCCCACTTCATAAACTGACGAATAGAAGTAAGATGACGTTGCATGCTACTTGAACTTAACTGGTCCTGTTCGACACGTTGAGCCAAATATTCACGTAAATCTGAAGCTTCAACATTTCTTAAATCAACTTTTTTAAGCTCACAAAACTCAAGGAAGCTTTTAACATCTCGCTCATAAGCAGTAATTGTATGCTCAGACTGGTTTTGAATTTTTCTTTCTTTTAACCACATTGAGAGCAGTTGTAATGCAAAATCCAAATTGCTCTCCATTTATTTGCCCATTTTTTTGAGTGTACCAAAAACTATTTAATCAGGAAAATTTGATATCGCACAGCATAATGATTCTAACTTATATATTACAATTTATACTAAGTATCCGTTGGACCTTACACCATGACCGCCATACTCATTCCTTATTTAATTGCCATTACTTTACTTACCCTTACCCCTGGTTTAGATACAACTTTAATTATTCGTACTGCAACACTTGAAGGAAAATCTAAAGCGTTTCAAGCAGCTCTAGGAATTAGCCTTGGCTGCATTGCTTGGGGAATTGTCGTGGCATGCGGTCTAGGTGCCCTACTGATGGCATCCGACTTAGCATTCAATATATTGAAATGGATGGGCGCCGCTTATTTAGCATGGCTGGGTTTAAATATGATTTTAAAACCTCGTAGTCAGCTCGCAGCTATACAAGAAAGTAATTCAAATCGCTCTACTTCAGAGAATTGGTTTATTAAAGGTTTCTTTGGCAACTTACTCAATCCAAAAGTTGGTATTTTTTATATTTCATTTCTTCCCCAGTTCATTCCAGCGCAAGCATCGGCTGTTACTTGGGTGATGGGGCTTGTAATGATTCATGTGGTGATTGGCGTGTTATGGTCAAGTCTATTAATTCTGGCTATGCAGCCACTTTCGCGCTATCTAAAGCAACCCAAGTTTGTAAAATATATGGACCGAATTACGGGCAGTATTTTTGTTCTATTTGCTTTGAAATTGGCGTTGAGTAAAAGGTAAATTTTTAAAAGCGTGCTAACACATAGCACGCTAAATAATACTTAAAAACTTACATTAGGCCTTTTAAGTAATTTTTTATTTGAACTGCAACTTCATCGGCATATTTTTCTGCTAATTGATGGTCACCACCTTTCACAACATATAAAGTCGAATTTTCAAACTTTTGATTTAAATATTGACCTACCTGAACTGGACTCACCGGATCGTTATCACCCCAGATTAATAAAGTTTTAATATTTATATCTGACAAAAATTCTTCATAATTGGCATTGGTGGTAATAAACCAATCTGGATATTTTAAAAATGCTTGGCGGTATGCTTCACGCCAGTCTTGCACATTAAATGGTTCCAGGTTGATTCCACCAGAAGTTGCAATCAAGACCAGCCCTTTTACTAATTGAGGTTTTTGCAACGCTGCGGTAACTGCAAAAATTCCCCCCATAGATTGCGCGACAATTATAGATTCTTCATTAATTTGATTAAGAACATAGTTTGTTAAGTCTTTAAAACTCTTCACATCAAGAGATTCTGCTGTATCGCCGAAACCGGGGTAACCAATAATTTTTGTACGGTAGTGCTGAGGTAATTTTTCAATTAAGGGATACCAAAAACTAATACTTCCTGATGCACCAGGTAAGAAAATTAAATTATTCATATTTTTATAAAGTAATGAAATTAAAAAATTATTTTACATATAAAAGAAAGCCTCTTTTATCACTTTAACTGATAAAAAGAGGCTTTTGCTTAGGTAACGCGATTAACCTTGGAAATAACGTAAATCCAAACGTCCATCATATACATGAGTTGTTGGACCAGTCATCCAAACCACATCACCTTCTTGCCATTCAATTTGTAGCTTACCGCCAGCAAGTTCAACTTCTACAGAGTTGGCAAGTAGACCATGGCGCATGCCACTTACCGCAGCGGCACATGCTCCTGTACCACACGCTAGTGTTTCACCCACACCACGTTCAAATACACGTAAGCGAACATGTTTGTCATCAATCACTTGCATGAAACCAGCATTAACGCGCTCAGGGAACCGTTTATGTGATTCAACTTGCGGACCAATACCAGCTACATCTGCAGTTAGTACATCTGGAACTATAGTGACCGCGTGTGGGTTACCCATGTTGACCACATCAATACTAATGTTTTGGTCATTTGCCAACTCAAGGGTATATAAAGCTTCTGGCTCTTCGGCAACAAATGGAATTTCATTTGGTAGAAACTTTGGGTAGCCCATATTTACGCGCACCCAACCATTTTGCCCAAGCTCTGGCTTTACAATACCCGCTTTGGTTTGTACGGTAATGTTGGTTTTATTGGTTAAATGACGTTCGTGGACAAAACGGGCAAAACAACGCACACCATTACCACATTGCTCAACCTCAGAACCATCTGCATTGAAAATACGGTATTTAAAATCAGCTTCAGGTACGTCTGGTGGTTCAACAATTAAAAGCTGATCAAACCCCACACCAAAGTGTCGGTCTGCCAAACGTTGAATTGTTGCAGTATCTAAATAAGCTCTTTGGCTAATTAGATCAACCACCATGAAATCATTGCCTAAACCATGCATTTTGGTAAATTCTAATAACATCTCATTTACTCCTCAGGCAATAAACGTTCTTTTTCCCAAAGCGACTCAACCGTTTCACGTTCACGAATTAAATAGCTTTTTTCACCTGATACCATGACTTCTGCTGCACGGCCACGCGTGTTGTAATTTGAGCTCATGACAAAACCATAAGCCCCGGCACCAAGTACAGTCAACAAGTCATTTTCTTGTAATGCGAGTGAGCGGTCTTTACCAATGAAATCACCTGTCTCACAAATTGCACCAACCAAATCCCAAGTTTTTTCTTCGGTATCTATACGTGGTACAACAGGTTGAATATCCATCCAAGCTTCATATAAAGCAGGACGAATTAAATCATTCATTGCTGCATCAATAATCGCGAAGTTACGATGCGTCGTTGGTTTAAGCAAATCAACTTTGGTTAAAAGTACACCTGCATTTGCACTGATGCTACGACCCGGCTCCATATAAACTTTCAAGCCTAATTTTTCTAAAGCCGGCTTCATAGAGTTTGCATATTCTTCAACACTTGGTGGTGTTTCATCTTTATAACAAACCCCTAAACCACCACCGATATCGATATGTTTCAGATTAATGCCTAGTTTTTTCAACTCATCAATCATCACAATGACACGGTCTAAAGCATCAACAAATGGTTTAGTTTCAGTGAGCTGTGAACCAATGTGGCAATCAATACCTACGATTTCAAGGTTAGGTAAAGATGCAGCATATTGATAAGTTTCATAAACTGCATCACTTGGAATACCAAATTTATTTTCTTTTAATCCTGTTGAAATATAAGGATGCGTTTTTGCATCGACATCAGGATTTACACGTAAAGAAATAGGCGCTTTTTTGCCTAGGCGAGCTGCTACTTTTTGAATACGGTCCAACTCTGCATAAGACTCGACATTAAAACAGGCAATCCCTACATTTAATGACGTTTCAATATCAGCTTCAGTTTTACCTAAACCTGAAAAAACAATTTTAGAAGCATCACCACCTGCTTTTAAAACACGTGCTAGCTCACCACCAGACACAATGTCAAAACCCGCACCAAGTTTTGCCAAAACATTAAGAACAGCTATATTTGAGTTTGACTTCACCGCAAAACAGATTTGATGATCAATAAAGTCAAAGGCACGATCCATATCTAAATAATGTTTTTCAAAAGCTGCTTTTGAATAAACATATAACGGTGTGCCAAATTGCTGCGCAAGCTGCTCTAGAGAACATTGCTCTGCATGCAATACTCCATTAATGCGGGTGAAACTCATGAAGGTGTCCTTATTTCAAAGCTTAAGGTGATGTAGTTTGTGGTTGAGCGGCTGATGATTCGACTGACTGTTCAGCCTGTTCATCTTGTTGCACAACTTGTTTCTGTTCTTTATTACGATAGAGCAAGTATTTTGCACGTTTGTCATAATTTGGATCAGAAGGTAGCTGCAATGCTCCTGACTGACCGCAAGCGCTAAGCAAAATACTGCTGCTCAATAAACTGATGAGGCAAATGACACGACGCATCTGAGCACCTGATTTAAACAATTCGATGCAGTATACCGTGATCAGGCAAGCGGCTAAAGAGTAAACTTGAATAGAAAAACAATATGCATAAAAAACGCCAGCTTTTCAGCCAGCGTTTGATCATAACCAAATAAATTTAATTATTTTTTATGACGTGGTTTATAGAAGAAGAAATAACCAATGATCAAAATAACAAACCAAATTGGGCTGACTTTAAGCGCTTTAAAGGTGTCTGGCTCTAAAGACAATACGTAAATCATACCAATAAAGAAAATAATCGTGATCCAACATGTAAATAAGCCACCTGGCAATTTAAATGTTGATTTGGCATGCAGTTCAGGACGCGTGGTGTAATAACGGATGTAACTCCAGATAATAAGCAACCATACGCAGATGAAGAGAATCGTTGAAAGTGTTGTTGCAAGCGTAAATGCTTCAACTGTATTTGGTACAAAATACTGTAATGCTGCACCTAACAATAAACACGCAGCAGAGAAATACAATGCATTTGCCGGTACTGCACGTCTGTTAAGCTTACCAAAAGCTTTTGGCCCCTGATCTTCACGAGATAAACCAAACAACATACGACTTGTTGAGAATACACCACTGTTCATGGATGACATGACTGATGACAATACCACCAAGTTCATCAAAATCGCGGCTGCCGCTACCCCTGCTTGACTAAACAGGTTTACAAATGGACTGATCGCTGGATCAATTCTGTTCCATGGTGTTACTGACATTACAATGAGTAGCGCCAATACATAGAAAATAATGATACGGATTGGAATTGAGTTAATCGCTTTAGGCAAATTACGCTCAGGGTCTTTAGTTTCCGCAGCTGTTGTTCCTACAAGCTCGACACCCACGAAAGCAAAAATTGCAATCTGGAAACCAGCCAAGAAGCCATGCACACCTGTTGGGAAGAAACCGCCATTTGCCCAAAGATGAGTAAATGAAGCGACTTCACCTGTAGTAGACGTAAAGCCTGTAAAGATCATCCACAGACCCACTGCAATTAAAATAATAATCGCAAGGATTTTAATAAGTGCAAACCAGAACTCTAATTCACCAAACAATCGAACTGTTAATAAGTTCAATCCCATAATGAACACAATCGCGGCAACACTAATCATTGCGCCTTCAACAGGCGAGAAAGGTAAGCCATTATTGAAGAACTGTAAGTAATAAATAATTGCAGACAGATCGGCGATACCAATCGTGATCCAACACAACCAGTAGGTCCAACCCACGAAGTAACCAGCCCATGGGCCAATTAAATCGGTAGAAAAATCAATAAATGATTTATAGGTTAAATTTGACAGAAGAAGTTCGCCAAGCGCACGCATGACAAAAAACACCATCAAACCAATAATCATATAAATAAATAAGATAGAAGGTCCGGCAAGACTAATTGTTTTACCTGAACCCATAAATAATCCGGTACCGATGGCACCACCAATCGCGATCAGCTGTAAATGCCGATTAGAGAGACTACGATGGAGCTCACCTTGTTCATGAGGGTCGCTCAGATTTTGATTCGACATTTTATGAATACACTCCAGTAATTTTTTTAGTCCGTTAGCTAAAATCAAATCAAAAAGACGATATCGCACCATTTGCAGGTATCTTTTAAATGTATATTTTTTGACAACTTTTCAGCTAACCAATTTTTGTCTGTATTGCTGATAATTTCAAGATACATACAATTAAATCCGATAATACGCACAAGAACCTAGCAATACAACGCACTTTTCAGTCTAAAATTAAGACTTGAACCACTTTGATTTTTAAATTAAAAAGCCATATCAATTGATCAACTTTTTAACTACCAATTCTCTCTCGAGCTTCTAATACTTTCTCGAAATTTGACTGACTACTACGTTATCTCTCTATTTTTAAAACATGACATTTACTCTTTAATTTTGCTCACCGAAGCTTAAGCAAAATGTATTCCATATCGATTAAGTTCTCTATTGGGCTTTTTGCTATACTCTGCTTTTAATGATTATGAAGTTATCTCACTGAAGTCGAATATGAGCAAAGTCAAAACCGTTTACCGTTGTGAGCAATGTGGTGCCGATCATCTAAAATGGGCAGGTCAATGTTCAGAGTGTGGTGAATGGAATTGTCTTAATGAAGTCAAACTAGAACCCACTACTGCTCATCGTGCACGTCCTAAAGTTGGGGGTTATGCGGGTCAAGTCGCCAATATTACAACGCTTAACAAAGTCTCTGTTTCTCATGAAACCCGTTTACCAACAGGCATTAGCGAATTTGACCGCGTGCTTGGCGGTGGCTTGGTGACAGGTTCTGTAGTACTCATTGGTGGTGACCCGGGTATTGGTAAATCGACCATTCTTTTACAAACAGCAACTCACATGGCAAGTGCAAAAAGTTCTGCGCTTTATATTACGGGTGAGGAATCACTGTCACAGGTTGCCTTACGTGCCCAACGCCTTGACCTACCAACAGACCAGTTAAAAGTCATGGCTGAAACTTGTGTCGAACGCATTTGTGAAGTTTTAGAACAAGAACGTCCTGTTGTCGCAATTTTGGACTCTATCCAAACGCTTTACACAGAAACGCTTCAATCTGCGCCGGGTGGGGTTTCACAAATTCGTGAATCTGCTGCGTTATTAACCCGTTATGCGAAAAATAGTGGCACAGCGCTATTTATTGTTGGTCACGTGACCAAAGAAGGTGCATTGGCAGGTCCTCGTGTTTTAGAACACATGGTGGACTGCGTACTTTACTTTGAAGGCCAATCAGACTCACGTTATCGAATGATTCGTGCAGTGAAAAACCGTTTTGGTGCAGTCAATGAGCTTGGCGTATTTGGCATGACCGATAAAGGCTTACGTGAAGTGGCTAACCCTTCTGCTATCTTTTTAAGTCGTTATGATGAAGCCATTCCTGGTTCAATTGTCATGATTAGCCGTGAAGGAACTCGCCCGCTTTTAGTTGAAGTTCAGGCTTTAGTCGATGATGCTCAAGGACAACCGAGACGTGTTGCACTTGGTCTTGAACAAAACCGTTTAAACATGCTGCTTGCTGTTATGCATCGTCATGGTGGTGTACAAACCACCGGACAAGATGTGTATGTCAATATTGTAGGTGGTTTAAAAATTACCGAAACAGGTTCGGACTTGGCTGTTTTACTTGCATGTGCTTCGAGTTTGCGAACAAAAGCCTTACCTCAGCAGCTTGCAGTTTTTGGTGAAGTTGGGCTTTCAGGTGAAATCCGCCCTGTACCTAATGGTCAGGAACGTTTAAAAGAAGCAGCAAAACATGGCTTTAAATACGTCATCTTACCAAGAGGTAATGCCCCGCAAAAAGCAATTCCGGGCGTACAAGTGATTGCTGTTGCCCGCCTGCATGAAGCCTTGACTGAGGCGATGCAACTCAGTGATGAATTGACATAAAAAAACATACTTTTAAGGTTGAAATTTAGAGTAAATACCTGCATAAATACTATTACAAATTAACTTTAAACAGGAATTTCCTATGGAAGTACACCAGCGTGGCTTGATTACCGGTATTTTAATGGCTGCTTTAGCAATTTCTCCGCTTGCTGAAGCTAAACGTGCAGGTGGTGGTAAAAGCCACGGTATGGCACGTTCTACTACTTCAAGCCAGTCTTATCAACAACCTCGTCAAGTGACTCCAGTTCAACAACCTGCTACTACAGCACCTCAGAGATCTGGTCCGGGTGTTGGTTCAATGGTTGCCGCTGGTGTGGCTGGTGCTGCCGTAGGTGCTGTTGCAGCAAATGCTTTAGCAGATGACAAATCAACATCAGCTGAACACCAAGTAACTCAACCTGGTAATGAACAAGCTGTTCAAGCCCAAGAAGAGAAAAAAGGTGGTATTCCTGGCTGGCTTTGGGTCTTACTTGCAGCCGCTGTAGCTTTCTTTGTATTCCGTAAATTGGGATCAAAAAAAAAATTAGCAGCTAATAACCCTTATGCACCAAATAATGGCGGTCAAAACCCATTTGGCCGCTCGGCAGCTCCAACCAATACAGGTGACAATACCAATATCTTTGGTCAATCTGTAGGTGGCGGTGCAGCAACACAAGCTCCTTTTGGTAGCGCAACGACGAATAGTGGTAACCAATTACCAGATGGTAGCGAACCTGCTTCTTTCTTACGTGTTGCCCGTCAGCGTTTTAACCACATTCAGTCAATCAATAGTGCAAGTAACATTGAAGAAATTCGTCGTTACTTAACACCTGAACTTTACAACTCTATGTATAACGACATCATGGAGAACCAAGATCAGGACGTTGCTGAGTTTAGTAACTTAAATGCAATGGTTGTAGACAGTGCGACTGAAAATGGTCAATACATTGTGAGCGTACGTTTCACAGGTACAGTAAGTGAAGATTTAAACAGCTTGCCACAGCCATTTACTGAAATCTGGCACTTTGTAAAACCTGTTGGTTCACAGCAAGATTGGGTTGTTGCAGGTATTCAACAAGCCTAACTTAAATAAGTTCTAAATAAAAAAGTCACATTATTGTGGCTTTTTTATTTCGTTGTTTTCAGGCAATTTCGGCTGGAAAAGCAATGACTTTTTCAATTTTAAGTTGATCGGTTGCAACCATGAGTAATCGATCAATTCCCAAAGCGATCCCTGAACATTCAGGCATATGAGGCAATGCTGCTAACAAGTGCTCATCTAATGGCATGATATGAAGTCCTTGTTTAGCTCGCTCTGCATTATCTGCTTCAAAGCGAGAACGCAACACGTCTGAATCGAGCAATTCATCGTAAGCATTGGCTAGCTCTAAGCCTTCGATATAAACCTCAAAACGCGCTGCAACCTCTTCCCCATCTTCATCTAGTTTCACTTTCGCTAAAGATGCCATTTCTGGTGGAAAGTCAGTTAAAAAGACAGGTGCATCAAACCCTAAACTTGGTTCAACAAAATGAGAAAACAACAAATCCATATAAGCCAAACGGTCGTCGCCCAAGTCGAGATTTAACCCAACACGATTTGCTGTGTCTTTAAGTTGCTTCAAAGTCGCTTGCAACGGGTTAATATCTAAACGGTCCTGAAAGGCATGCTTATAACTTAAAATAAATGGACGAACTTCGCCAAAACGATGCTGCAAACAGGTTTGTAATAAATCGGCTGTTTCGTGCATTAACGCTTTTAAGTCCAGACCCGGACGGTACCATTCAAGCATGGTAAATTCACTGTTGTGTTTGCGCCCGTGCTCATCGTCTCGGAAAACCTTACAGATTTGATAAATCGGTCCGCTGCCACTTGCCAGTAAACGTTTCATGGCAAATTCAGGCGAAGTCTGTAAATACTGAGTCTGCAATTTGCCATTGATATGACGTAAAGCCTGAACCGAGGCTAAATGTACGTCAGTCACACCTGCTTGTGAAACCACGGGTGTTTCAACTTCCATGACCCCACGTTCTGCAAAAAACTGACGGATTTGGGTATAGAGCTTGGCACGAGCCTTTAAAGCATCAATTGAACAAGTAGGTTGATAACTTAAACTCATGCCTGTGGTCCCCCGTGAGCTGCCCATTCACGGCGCAGCGGATAACTCTTACGTAATAAATCAAATGCTTTTTGCTCTACCTTGCCCTCTTTAAGACACGCACGGATGTTGGCATCATCTTGAGCAATATCATAAATTTGAGATAGTTTTTGCTTTAACACTGCTTTTAAATCATGTCCTGAAAAATAGTCTTCACATGCAGGCAACTGGGTTTCGAAACGCTTATTAATGTCATATCCAAATTTTTGACAAAACGCTTCATAAATCATTTGCGTACCACGAGCTTTTCCTTCCAAGCTATAACCTGCAATATGCGGTGTCGCCAAAGCCAACATATTTAAAAGCTCTTCAGATATCACTGGCTCATGCTCAAATACATCGAGCACCACTTTACGCTGGGTACGTTGAATATCTTCGATTAAAGCGGCTTCTTTTACGACCGGGCCGCGTGCACTATTAATCAAAATTGTGTCAGGTTGAAGCGCTGCAAAAGCTTTTTCGTCAAACAGATGATACGTCGCATGTTCGCCTTTTTTGGTCAGCGGCACATGAATTGAAACTACATTGGCTTGTTGCAACAAGGCTTGAAAGCTTACATTTTCAATTGAATCTAACTGTACATAGGGGTCGAAGCCAATCACTTTCCAACCAAGCAACTGAGCCATATAGGCCAAGCGCTTACCCACGTTGCCAAGCCCCACAATGCCTAGCGTAAATTTTTCTTGTTGTTCTAAAAGGCTAGCATCTAAATGCAGTAAAGCTGTAATCACATATTCAGCAACCGCCTGTGCATTACAACCTGCGGCATTGGCCCATGTAATGCCATGCTTTTCTAAAGCTTGAATATCTAAATGATCGGTCCCGATTGTGGCACTACCCACATATTTTAGGGCGGTATTTTGAATTAAACTTTCATTTACTGCGGTGACTGAACGGACCAATAAAGCTTCAGCATCTTGTACGTCTGTATGCGTTAAGGTGCGCCCTGCTTTATGTTGAATATCGCCAAACTCTGAAAAAAAGTAATCGGTAAACGCCAAATTTTCATCTGCGACGATTTTCATGGTCTGCAACCCATAGCTTATAAAAACGTTATTATCCTTTGAGTTGTGGCAAAGTACAATGTTAAGGGTATTAAATTAGTACAGGGTTTCAAGACTCAGTTCACTTACAAACCACCGCCAAAATAAAAGTAAGCCATCACGGCAAGTGTGAGCCAAATTAAAATAATAAGTACGGCAACCAAATAGTTTTTTGGCCGCTTTTCATGTTCATCTAGCCATTCTTTAGCTTGTTGTTCAGCATCAAAAATGACTTGCTGAGGCGTAAAACGAACTGCTAACCAAATGAGTATGGGTAAAATAACCGCATCATCAATAAAGCCTAAAATAGGAATAAAGTCTGGAATTAAGTCGATTGGACTAAACGCATAAGCCACCGCCACCACAGCAATAATTTTGGGTAACCACGGCATTTGAGGATGCCTTGAGGCAAACCAAAGCATAATAATTTGTTTTTTTAGACGTTTTGCCCATTCTTTTATTGATTGTACCCAAGACATTTGGACAGACTCTGAACCTTTAGAATTTTATAATAATCTATAAAAACTAACCTTAGCTTAAAAGTGAAAGGAATATCGAATGAACCCAGCCCTAATTCCTTCACATTAAAAGATATATTTTATATTTCCGTATATAAAACAAATCCATCGCCCCTACAAAAGCTTGCCAAAGTCAGGCCCGATTGCTTGGCTAACTGAATGGCCATACTGGTAGGCGCTGAAATTGAAGCAAGCAAGCTAATATTGAGCTGAGCACATTTTCGTATCAGTTCATAACTTGCCCGACTGGTCATCACCACAAAACCTAAACTGGTGTCGCAGTTTTCTTGCGCTAAATAACCGAGCAATTTGTCTAAGGCGTTATGGCGGCCAACATCTTCAAATAAAGCCACGATTTGACCATCAACTACCCACGCTGCGGCATGCGCTCCACCCGTTAAAGCGGTAATTTCTTGTTGAGTTTTTAAATGGGAAATGGCACTCGGAATTTGCTCAAGCCATATTTTTGATGCATGCGTTGTAATTTTTGGCACGTCTAACTGAAACTGCTCTAAGCTTTCAATTCCACATAAACCGCAGCCTGTACGACCGACCATCATACGGCGGTGTTCCTTTAGGGCAGCGAATGCTCTCGATGAAATGGTCATTTCCACCGTAATGCCTAGTTCATTTTGATGCACATCAAGGGTATATAGCTCTTTTAAGCTGGTTAAAATTCCTTCCGAGAGACTAAAACCTTTGGCAAATAAATCGACATCGGTCGGTGTCGCCATCATCACCGCATGCGAAATACCGTTATATACCAAGGCAATTGGGTACTCTTGCACAATATGATCTAAGACATTTTCAGATTCGGTTTTGTTAAACCGCTGTACTGGCAATGTTTCAACCCCATAAGCATGTGGTGTCAAAATTATTTCCTTTACTTCAAAATGGCGCTTGTTTAGAGCGCCTTTTGCTTAAATTTCATTTTAAAAAATCAGATTCACTTAAAGACTACTAACTTTCTTATTGGCATCTTCAGGGTCAACGGCTGTTGCCAAGTTAAAATGCTCTGGCGCATTTCCGGGATGTAAAATCACAGGAACACTTTTAGAAGCCGGAATCTTGGCATATTTATCATGACTGCTTAAGGCCACCAAAGGATTGGTTTCCGGATAATAAGCCGCTAAGCTGCCTCGTGGAATGTTGTACGGCACAATACGGAAACTATGCACAATGCGCTTCACACCATCCGAGAAAACACTTTCAATATCGACCCACTGATTTGCTTCAAAGCCCGCTTCATCAATATCGGCTTGATTCATAAACAACACACGGCGCTGACCAAAAACCCCACGGTAACGGTCATCCAGACCATATAAAGTGGTGTTGTATTGGTCGTGAGATCGGGTGGTCATTAAGGTATAAACCTTACTTTCGGTATATGCGGCAGCGTACTGATTTTCTTTATCCGCATAGACTTCTTCAAGTGGCGTAATCAGGAATTGCGCTTTACCACTCTTTGTATTCCAGATGTGCTGATTAGCAGGATGTTCTAAATGGAAACCGCCTGGTTTATAAACGCGTAAATTAAAATCATGGAATTCATCAAACACATCGGCAATTGAGTCACGAATGCGGTCATAACTTTCAATGTACCATTTCCATTTAATCTGACTCTCTGGCAGCACGGCCTCAGCCATTCTTGCCACAATATCGGGTTCAGACAAAATATTTTTAGAAATTGGAGTATTACGTCCTGCCGACAAGTGGACATTACTCATTGAGTCTTCAACTGTAATAGCTTGTGGTCCATGAAGCTGCTCATCAATTTCGGTACGGCCTAAACATGGCAAAATAAGCGCATCTTTACCACACACCAAATGGCTACGATTTAACTTGGTTGCCACATGTACGGTTAAATTACATTTTCTAAGCGCTTCTTGTGTATAAGCGGTGTCAGGTGTTGCAACGGCAAAGTTTCCGCCCAAACCAATAAAGACTTTGATATCACCTTCGGCCATGGCTTTAATGGTTTCAACCACACCATATCCATTTTTTCTTGGTGATTTAATACCGAACACACGGTCAATATTGTCGAGAAGTTTCGGGCTAGGGAGTTCATTAATACCCATAGTGCGGTCGCCTTGCACGTTACTGTGCCCACGAACCGGACAAAGCCCTGCACCCGGTCTGCCAATTTGACCACGCGCCAACAATAAATTTGCCAGCATATGTACGTTAGCAGTTCCGTGACGATGCTGGGTAATCCCCATACCCCAACAGAAAATTGAACGCTCTGACTCTAAAAAGAGTTTAGCCAGTTTTTCTAAATGTTCAGGTGACAGACCTGAGTGCTTATAAAGATCTGCCCACTCCGTTCTTTCTACCTCAGCAATCATTTCGTCGAAACCAACGGTATTGACTGCAATAAAGTTTCGGTCAAAAACGCTTGGTTTACCTGAGGCAAGCGCCTTTTTATCCCACTCATGTAAGTGCTTTAAAATACCCAACATCAGTGCATAGTCGCCGCCAATTTTAGGCTGGAAATAATAGCGACTAATTGGCGTACTGCCATTGGTCATCATTTCAAGCGGTGCTTGCGGGTCTTGGAAACGTTCGAGACCTCGCTCTTTAATAGGGTTAATCGCAATAATGTTGCCACCGCGTTTAGACACTTCACGCAAAGTACCTAACATACGTGGATGGTTGGTTCCCGGGTTATGCCCAAAACTAAAAATGGCGTCGGCTAAATCAAAATCTTCTAAGGTGACTGTGCCCTTTCCTAAACCAATCGAGTCGAGCAAACCAACACTTGTAGTTTCATGGCACATGTTCGAGCAATCTGGAAAGTTATTTGTACCAAAGCTTCGCACAAACAATTGATATAAAAATGCTGCTTCGTTACTGGCACGGCCCGAGGTATAAAATGCCGCTTGGTCTGGATTATCTAGCGCATGCAAATGTTGAGCGATGAGCTTAAAGGCATCGTCCCATGAAATAGGCACATATTTATCGGTTGCAGCATCATAACGAACTGGGTCTGTTAAGCGGCCTAGGTCTTCTAGGAAAAAGTCACTTTGTTCTGATAACCAACTGACGGTATGACCTGCAAAATATTCGGGAGTGACGGTTTTACTGGTCGCTTCAAAAGCAACCGCCTTTGCACCATTTTCACAGAAGTTAAAGGCATGAGCATCTTTCTTTTCAGGCCATGCACAACCGGGACAGTCAAAACCTGTAGGCTGGTTAATGTTGAGTAAGGTAATTGAACCTTTACCTAAAATATCTTGTCGCTTTAAGTTTCGAGCAACACTTAGCAGTGCGCCCCACCCGCCAGCAGGATGAGTATATGGCTCAATTCGCGCAAAACCGTTATTTTCCTGTATGTGCTTTTGTTCTTCTGAATTATCCACTTTTTCATCCTCTTATCTTTTTTACACTCAACAGGCTCAGTGAAATCACAATTTAATTATGGTTTTATCAAAGCTACCCGCTGTTTACCGATGAGTAGAGTCCACTTTTTATATTATTGCCACTATGCTAAAAGCTGGCTCAACCGTTCTTATAATATGTGCCATATTCTTTACAATTACAATAATTCAAGCCAACCACGTTATTTGCACAAAAACATACAAAACAATGATTTAAATAGATATTAATTCTATCTTTTACAGATAAAAACATTATTGGGTTTCATTTTTAACCGACTGAAAGCCTTTTAAAATTGACACTTACACGACTTTATCTATGTTTTTTTCGCATTAAGCAGTATAAAACAATTAAAAATTTATCTGCATTAGAGCATTTATGAAGGTTGTGATCGCCCCTGATTCATTTAAAGATAGCTTATCGGCTTTAAAGGTAGCTCAAGCCATTGCCCAAGGATGGCAAGCAGTATTTCCTCATGCAGAAACGATTTTGTGCCCCATGGCAGATGGCGGTGAAGGAACCATTGAAGCTGTGTTAGAAGTCTGCGATGGTCAATGGCGTGAAAAAACTGTAGTCGGGCCATTAGGTCAGCCTGTTCAGGCCAAATGGGGTTGGTTAGAAAAACAAAAAATTGCCATGATTGAAATGGCTCAAGCAAGCGGCATACAGTTAGTTCCAACGTCTCAGCGTGATGCCTGCCACAGCACAACATTTGGAACAGGCCAGCTTATTTTGGATGCCTTAGACGCGGGTGCAAAAGACATTTTTTTAACTGTAGGCGGCAGCGCCACCAACGATGGCGGCACAGGCTTACTCAGTGCTTTGGGTGCAGTTTTACTCGATGCTAACCAAAACGTTTTACCCGCTGGCGGCCTTGCCCTTAGCCACCTATCCAAAATTGATTTAACACATTTCGACTCACGTATTCAGCACACACGGTTTTTACTGGCTGCCGATGTGACCAATCCACTTTGTGGCCCAAACGGCGCATCACATATTTTTGGCCCACAAAAAGGTGCATCTCCAACTCAAGTACAGTTACTCGATGCAGCCCTTGCCCATTTTGCCGATGTCACGGCACAACTTTTAGGTTTCGATAAACGAGATGAAGCGGGTTCTGGTGCCGCTGGTGGTTTGGGTTTTGCCGCCAAAAGTTATTTAAATGCAGACTTTAAAGCTGGAGTTAAAGTTGTGGCTGAACTGAATCAGCTTGAGCATAAAATTTCTAACGCAGATTGGGTAATTACGGGTGAAGGTAAATTTGACCAACAAACCTTAAGCGGTAAAACCGTTTTTGGGATAAGCCAAATTGCCAAAGCCCACAATGTTCCGGTCATTGTGATTGCAGGAACTTTAGGTGAAGGCTACCAAGCACTTTATGAGCACGGCGTAAGCGCCGCTTTTTCACTAGCCAATGGCCCCATCACCCTAGAACACGCCTGCGAACATGCAGCAGAACTCATTTATGAGCGAACAGTCGATATAGCGAGATTAATTCAGTTTAGCCAAACCAACTTAAAAGATAAAAAAACTTAATCGGCTAATTTTAAAAGACTCTCTCTACAGCTCTCCAAGATTTCATCGCTAAGGTTTGATTGGTCTGGGCATGCACGAGACAATGCAATTGTCCCTACTGACTGAGCAAGAATATTAATAGCTTGCTTTCTCAGCTCTTCTGTTTCTAAAGAAACTTGTTTTGCGCGTTCATTCATAATGAACTCAATAAGCTGCTCAATGCCCTCTTCAAACTCGACTTTTACTTCGTCGGGCTGTCTTGCGGCATCACAAGATAGCGCTGTTAAGGTACAGCCCTGATCACGGTTGTCCCGATGTGTACGAGACACATACATTTGAATAAATTGGGTTAAGTTTAAACCTTCTATTCTTTTTAAAACCTGCTCAAGACCATGTTTGGCAGTAATAGTAACAAGGTCTGTTTTCGAGCTGAAATGTTTATAAAACCCACCATGAGTAAAGCCTGCGCTAGACATTAATTCGGCAATGCCCACCCCGTCGTAGCCTTTACTACGGAACAGTTGAGTCGCCTTTTCAACAATTTTATCTCGGTTTTCTTTTACCTGAGTTTTACTGACTTTCATGTTGGTGCGCTCACTTTTATTCACCCTGCTCGTCATTATTATACATTGATTATGATTGACATCAAAACCTGTATATTTTAGATTATGATCATCATCTAAAAATTAAAGCGTGGAGACATCACATGTCAGCTCAATCAAAAGTACTTATTACAGGGGCTTCGTCAGGAATTGGTTCTGTTTATGCAGATCGATTTGCTCAACGTGGCTATCACTTAATCTTGGTGGCACGAGACACCAACCGTTTAGATAAAATTTCAAAAGACCTTCAAGAAAAATACGGCGTACAGGTCGAGTTCATTCAAGCCGATTTATCAAACGATCAAGATATACGCAAAATTGAAGATGTACTCAAAAACGATGCTGATATTGAAATTTTGGTAAATAACGCTGGAATTGCTCTGAACGGAAACTTTTTAACTCAAGATCGTAATGAGATTGAAAAACTTCTAACTTTAAATATGACTGCGGTGGTGCGGTTGTCTCATGCAATGTCGCAATCCCTTATACGCAAAGGTAAAGGCGCCATTATTAATTTAGGCTCTGTACTTGGCTTAGCGCCTGAATTTGGTTCTACCATTTATGGCGCAAGTAAATCTTTCATCCAATTTTTTAGCCAAGGCTTACATTTAGAGCTAAAAGATCATGGGGTACACGTTCAAGCTGTATTACCTTCTGCCACTAAAACCGAAATTTGGGAACGTTCAGGTATAGATTTAAGCCAAGTTCCGCCATTAATGGATGTCAATGATTTGGTCGATGCAGCCCTGATTGGTTTTGATCGTAAAGAAACAATTACAATTCCTGTGCTGAAAGATGAAAATCAATGGAATAATTTTGAAAAATCGCGTATGACATTATTACCAAACTTCTCTTCGGCTGAAGTAGCCCAACGTTATAAAAACTAACGACTAGGGCTACCCAACTCTCAAGTAGGAAAATCTTATGAATGTTATTGATGCTCTCCGCAAACGCCGTGCAGTTAAACGCTTCGACCCTGCTTTTCAACTCTCTGAAGATGACAAAAAGCAGTTGTTACAAGAAGTTTTAGCAAATGCACCAAGCGCTTTTAACTTGCAGCATTGGCGTCCGGTCATTGTTGAAGATGCAGAGTTAAGACAAAAAATTCGCGCGATTGCTTGGGACCAACCACAAGTAACAGAGTCATCATTACTGATTGTGTTATGTGCCAAAGTAAATACATGGGAAGTTGATGCTAAACGTGTATGGGATGGAGCTTCTCCAGAAGTTCAAGATATTATGGTTGGTGCAATCGACCAGTATTACCGTGACCGCCCACAAACCCAACGTGACGAAGTGATGCGTAGTGCGGGCATCTTTGCTCAAACCCTTATGTTACTTGCTCAAGAGCATGGTTTAGATAGCTGTCCAATGGACGGTTTTGACTTTGATGCAATGGCAAAGCTCATTAACTTACCTGAAGATCACGTGGTGTGTTTAATGATTGCTGTTGGTAAATCTGCTTCAGAACCTTACCCGCGCGTAGGCAAACTCCCTTACGACGATGTCATTATTCAAAATACATTCTAAGTTGTAATTGAAATTTTAGGCTTTCATTCTATTTTTGTTTTTATACTAAATAGATGGAAGCCTTTAATTTTGCATTAATTATAAAGCTGACTTTGACTCGGCTATAAACTGTCTCAAAAAGCAATTTAATAATCTCTCCCTTTCATCCGCGTACTCTGCACTCAAAAGCTGAATGATTGTGCCTTCCACCATATATAAAAATAGTTTGGCGTCGGTAAAAGAGGCATCAGGTTTTAGTGTTCTAAGCTGGCTATAAATTTCATTTTTTAGCCATGTTCTATAGCGCACTGCGGATTGATAAGCGTTGGGATAGCTATTTTTAATTTCAAAAACGGCTTTAAATAATAAGTAATACGGCCCTTCTAGATCGGTATGTAGAAAGTAAAGCTTTTTGAGTTTATCGATGGCAGGAGTGCTTAAGTCATATTCGACCATTGCGACTACTTTTTCTTGGAGCTTTTCTTTTTGCACCATGAGGCAGATTTCAATAAGCCTTTCTTTAGAGTGAAAATAATTATAAAAAGTCGCTTTTGTAATCTCTGATTCTCTCACTATTCTGTCGACCCCAATAAGGTGAAATCCACGGTGATGAAACAGATCAATTGCTTTATGTACAACGTATAAGGCACGTGTTGGGAGAATTAAATTTGGCATAGTTTTACCGTTATAAATTCTTGTTGTTTGTAAATGAGATACTTTTTTGGGAGAAAAAAGGCACAGCAAAGCCTATAAAGACTGTGCTTGGCACATCTCAAGTTTTATTGTTGCTAAGTTTTTGGTTGTGACGATTTAAAGTCTGAAAGCGCTAATAGCCCTCAAACTGCTTTAAGGTTTATGTGGTGTCGTTATAGCTTTTGGCAAAGGCTGCCAAGAAATAATGGATGTGCAAAGCCAACTCCTTTTTATTGGGAGTTCTGCCAAAGCATTAAAATTATGGTGGCAGAACGAGAAAGGGTTAGCAGACT